>JANQIR010000277.1 GCA_028282065.1 Aestuariivirgaceae bacterium | reverse complement strand
GTTGCGGCCACCGCTGCCGCATGTCTGGCCGTAGCGGCCACCTCGGCCCCCTCGGCCTCAGCGGCGGAAATGAAGGACGGCGGCACAGTCACCTACGTGACCACCTGGAAAGAGGCCACCAAGCAGCCGGACGGCACGACCACCTTCCGCAACCGGCTGGACGGTGTGCTCCAGTCCGCCAACGCAACATCGCCGTTTCACCTCGCCACGCAAACCTGCTTCGGCACCACACTCATAGGTGCCGACGGCAAGCCGGGAAACGCATCGGGCTACTGTCACGCGGTCAGCAAGGAAGGCGACAACTGGTGGCTGTCTTGGACCAATTCGGCTGCCGGGCGCACCTGGCAGCACACCGCCGGCACCGGCAAATTCGAGGGAATCAAGGCAAACGGTACGACCGAGGTCCTGTTACAGACCCCGGACGGCCGCGTGGTCCTGTCCTGGGAAGGCACCTTCAGCTTCAAGTAGTGGGTTGAGAGGCAGGCTCAGTAGGTGTTGCACTGCGGGCAGCGCACATAGCGCCCGCCGCGGATCGTGTAATCGTATTCATAGAGCCGCCGGCCACCGTAATAGCGCGAATAGGGCGCCGGGCCGTAGCCATAGCGCTCGTGCCCATAATGCCGCCTGTGGTGGCGCGGCCGTCCGGTATGCCAGTATCCGGGGTGGTAATGGCGGTAGCGGCGGGCGTGCACAAGCTGTGCGCCGGAACTTAAAGGTGCGTAGTGCGGCGCCGGGCTCACCGTGCCGGCTTGTGCCGGAGCAGCGAACAACAGTGCCAGCAGGCCTGCACCGGCCAGACCGCCAAGTTTCAGTGGTGTGATCATATGAACCTCCTTTAACTGCCGAAGCAATTTGTCCCAAAGGTCCATCCGCGCCGTCACTGCGGAAGGCTTCCGCAAGTGCTTTCCCATCGACGTCACTTGCTTTCATGTCAGATGGAACGGGCGTTGTCCAATTACAATCTGGCAATGATTGCGCAAAAGGCGAGGAGGGCGGAACGCCCGACCGGGAAACCAACAAGAGGCGAGGAGGGCCGCAGGCCCGACCGGGACGAAACAAAGAGGCGTGGAGCGGCTTAGGCCGCGACGGGGCACTTAGATTGGCCGCCCCCGCGGAGCCGTCCGGCGCACGCCGGACTGGCGTGAGCGAAAAGGAACGCCCGACCGGGACGAGACAAACGTCATCCCGGACAGCGAGTGCCAAAGGCGCGAAGCGTGATCCGGGAACCAGATGTGAGTCAACAGCTTGGTGCAACCGCCCAACTGGATACCGGGTCAAGCCCGGTATGACGGTTCAAAAGTTGACAGGGAAACAACAAAAGGCGTGGAGGAGCGAAGCTCCGACCGGGAAACAACAAAGAGGCGAGGAGGGCCGCAGGCCCGACCGGGACGAAACAAAGAGGCGTGGAGCGGCGAAGCCGCGACAGGGACAAGACAACCGTCATCCCGGACAGGGGCCCGCGACGAGCGGGCCGCGTGATCCGGGAACCAGATGTGAGTCAACGGCTTGGTGCGACCGCCCAACTGGATACCGGGTCAAGCCCGGTATGACGATTCTGGAGCCGACCGGGAAACCAACAAGAGCCGGCTCGCTTATTCGAGGTCCTTTTCGGCGCGAATGCGGGCAAGGGCTTCACCGAAAGCCGGATGGGCGGCCTCCAGTTCCCCGGCGGTCAGCCGCTGCGGAATGTGCTGCGGGCAGTTCCAGTCCAGCGCGGCAATGGTGATCACCACGGCGCGTTCAGGACGCACCCGGTAGGCAGGATCATGCAGCGAGGCCACCAGGTCCGGATCCTCCAGCTTGGACACCAGCTTCACCCGGCCATAGACCTTAAGACGCCGGCGATTGGGATAATCCATGAAGATGATCGAGATCCGGTCATTCTCAGCAAGATTGCCGGTGCTGATGTACTGGCGATTACCCCGGAAATCCGCATAGGCGATCGTCTTGTCGTCGAGCACCTTGACGAACCCCCTTGGGCCACCGCGAAACTGTACATAGGGCCATCCGGTTTCCGACACGGTCGCCTGATAGAAGCCGTCGCGCAGGGTGATGAATGCCGCTTCAGCCTCACCCAGCCGCTCGCCGCCTTGCATCTCCGGTGACAGAAAGCGCGCATAGGTTTCCGCCGAACCGTTGGCTTCCTGGGCTGCCACAACGTTCGGCGTGAAGGCAATCTCTGCAAAGGCACGAGCCATGAAGTATCTCCATCTCCGGGAGTGAATGCGTTCGATAGATCGCAAGATGGATTATTCCTCAATAATATGGAATATATATTCTCAGACATGAACTATTCAGATTTTAGGAATAATGGACCGCTTTCGCGAACTCACGACATTCCTTGCCGTTGCCGAGGAACAGGCCTTTAACGCGGCAGCCCGCCGGCTGAACCTGTCGCCCTCCGTGGTCACGCGGCTCGTCAATGAGTTGGAAACCCGGATCGGCGCACGGCTCTTCACCCGCACGACCCGCTCTGTGGTTCTAACCGAAGCCGGCGAGCGGCTACAGGCGGATGCCGCGCGCATACTGGACGACCTTGCGCAAGCCGAAGCAGTAGCCGCCGGGGCACATCAGGTGCCACGCGGAATTCTGCGTGTCACCGGCCCAGTGATGTTCGGCCAGCGTCATGTCATGCCGATCGTCAGGGACTATCTCGATACTTACCCGGACGTGTCCGTTACCGCGCTGTTTCTTGATCGCATCGTTCATCTTGTCGATGAAGCAATAGACGTCGCGCTACGCATTGGCCGGCTGGAGGAGTCATCACTCTATGCGAAGCACGTCGCAACCGTACGCCGCGTTGCCGTTGCTTCGCCCGGCTATCTCGAGCACTACGGAACGCCGCAATCCCCATCCGACCTGACAGAGCACACCATCATAAACACGAGCCATCTGCATGGCTCACAGGAATGGACATTCGTTGGTTCTGGTAGGCCGGCCTCAGTTCGCTTCTCGCCCAGGCTGAATGTAAACACTATCCAGTCCTGCATTGACGGTGCGCTCGCCGGGTGGGGCATAACGCGGGTGCTGTCCTACCAGGTTGCAGACGACTTGAAACAAGGCCGTCTGGTGGAGGTTCTGAAAGACTGGGACACACGTGAGATACCCGTTCAGCTTGTCAGTCCCGACGGCCCCAAAGCCGCAGCGAAAACCCGGGCCTTTGTTGACATGGCGTCACAGAAGCTAAAGGCCGAGGCACAGCGCCTTGCAGCCTTATGAGGGGCCCACCGGATAGAATAGCAGGCCCAGGCCGCCTGCACACAGGGTGGCGCGGAACCAGACCGCCTTCGGTGCGATGATCCCGTAAGATATTGCCGTCAGCCCAAGGCCGATTTTCACCGCCGCGAGGAATGCCGCGGCAGGCGCATCTGCCAGCCGGATCAAGTCGTCATTGGCAATCATGCCAAGCGGAATGAGGTAAAGCCCGATGCCAAGCAGCATGGCACGGCCAGCAACCTTGAGCCAGTTCTCCTCGACCATTCCGGCGGCAATGAAAACAGCGCCGCACACCGGCGGCGTGATGGTCGACAGCAAGGCAAACCAGAACACGAACAGATGCGCCTGCAACAGATCGAGGCCAAGTTGCTGCAATGCCGGGCCGGCGACGGACACGCAGATCACATAGGCCGCCGTAGTCGGCACTTCCATGCCGAGAATGAGACAGGCCAGCGCTGTGAGCAGCAACGCCGGCCAAAGCTGCGCGCCGGAAAGCGACAGGATCAGCGAGGTGATCTTGACACCGAGCCCGGTCTGTCCGAGCACCCCGATAATGATACTGGCACATAGGATGATCGAGGCGATCATGGCGGTCTGCTTGCCGGCAGTGAATGCGGCATCCTCTAACCGGGACAGGGTTCGTGGCCACGAAAGTGTCAGCCGGCCATCTATGAGCAACATGCAAGCGGCAGCCAGAATTGCCATACAGGCCGCGTATTGCGGCGTGAAACCGGCCACGAACATCCGCTCAATCAGGATTGCAAACGGCACCGCGAAGAACAGTGACGTGACCACTACAGTCTTCGTGTCCGGGCGGTCCGCTTCAGCCAGACCGGCCAGATTGGCGCGCTGCGCAAATGCGTTGATCCCTACCCAAACCGCAAGGAAATACAGGATCGCCGGCAGCAGGGCAGCAGACACAATCCCGGTGTAGGGCACGCCCGTCAGCTCCACCATAACAAAAGCCCCGGCGCCTATGAGTGGCGGCATGATCTGACCGCCCGAAGATGCTACTGCCTCGACCGCACCGGCAAGCGCGCGCGGATAGCCGAGCTTGCGCATGGCAGGCAATGTCACCGCACCCGTCGAGGCGACATTGGCCGACGCCGATCCGGAGATTGACCCAAACAGCGCCGACGACAGGACAGACACCTTGGCCGCACCGCCCTTGAGCCGCCCGGCGGCTGCGGAGGCCAGGTTCATGAACCCCTGCCCGGCCTCACCGGCATTGAGCACGGCACCCAGAATGACAAAGATTGCCACGACATTGACGGAGATGCCCGTCAAGCTGCCCCAGATACCGCCTTCTGCAATCGTCAACGTTCCAAGGAAACTGGAAACCGGCAGACCGGGATGTCCGAACTCGCCGGGAATGTGCTGTCCCAGCAGGCCGTAAATCAGGGCAAGCGCCGCCACAACGGGCAAGGGCCAGCCGATTGCCCGCCGGGCCATTTCCAGGACGAGCAGCAGCAGGGCCCAGGCAATGACGAACTGCAAGGCTCCTTCCAGCGCCCCGTACTGGTCACCCAACGCTGCCTCGTTGAGTACGACAAAACCACACGCGGCAATACCGGCGACAGTGAGCAAGAGGCCCGTCGCCAGGCCCATCCCGGACCTGGCCGCGAACACAAAGATCCACGGTAGCGCCAACATCATGTGAAGCGGCCGCGCTACCAGATTGGGCACCAGCCCAGAAAAGATCAGGCCCAGGTGGAAGGCAACGGAAACGGCGCCCAGAAAGGCGAAAACTGCCCTGCTCCAAGGCGCCGTCAGCAGTCTGGTTTCGGTCTGTGCGACCACAGACCCACGGCCCTATCGCGCCGAGTCCGGCACCTTGATACCGGCTTCATCATAGTACTTCAGCGCGCCTGGATGGATCTTGCCATAGACATTGACCAGCAGATCACCAGACACACCGTTCCACCAGGCATTGGCCGAACCCATCGCCCTCTTCTGCTCCCAGTAGGTCTTGGTCAGCCTGTAAGCGGTGTCGTCATCCATCGCCGTCGTCGTATGCGCCACCACTGGCAGCGAGGTGGTGACCGTGTCGCCATCCACGCCCGCATAGGTGCCACCCGGGATGACCAGTTTGGTCCGCTTGGTCTTGTTGATCTGCTCATCGTCGAGCGACAGCAGCGTCACACCGGTGCTGGCGGCTGCCTCGATAACATTCGGTGCAGGCCAAGAACCTGCTGTTACGAACCCGTCTATCTGCCGGTTCTTGAGAGCGCCAACCGCCGCGTTGAGTTCGACATTGGCCAGCTTGACCTTGTCCTCCAGGCCGAACAGCTTGAGATATTTCGCCCCTTCGCGCGCTCCGAACGAGCCCTTGCCAATCAGCATGGTCTTGCCTTCAAGATCGGCAAACGACTTCACACCGCTGTCCGCGCGCATGACAAAATGCATCGTCAGGGACGGGATCGGGAACAGGGCCCGGATGTCAGCGAACTTCGGATTGCCCTTGTCCTTGAACATGGCCAGCTCTTTCTGGGCAAGCTTCACCAGCACCGGAGGTGTGGTGAAGACGTAGTTGCCGGTCCGCGCGGCGGCTTCCTTGACGTTCTGTACTGAACCCTGGCTTTCCTCGACGGTGACGATGATGTCCCCGTTTGAGCCCTTCTTCATGGCTTCGGCGATCTGCACCGCCATTTGATAGTAGGACGAGGTGGTCTTGGCCGACTTGTAGGTGATCCGGGTCTCGGCATTTGCAGACAGGGAGAACGCGGTGCTGAGCGCAGCAAGCGCCAGCAGGGACTTTCTGATTTTCATGTTTCTATGGTCTCGAACGTGGTTGGCACCTTGAATGTGAGAGGCCGTATTCCTACCACCGGCCAACACGTTTTCAAAGGGTCGCCGAACCGTGCGGGAGTGAAGGTCAATGGCGACGTCATTTTCCACGACACAAAGCGTTCCGCACGCTATATGGCGTAGACGATTGACGGGAGTGCCAAACATGAAAATCGGATTCATCGGTTTAGGGAATGTCGGCGGCAAACTGGCCGGCAGCATCTTGCGAAACGGCTATGACCTGACAGTTCGCGACCTTGATCGCGACACCGCGCAAAGTTTTCTCGATCGCGGCGCCGCCTGGGCAGACAACCCCCGGGAAATGGCCGAAAACTGCGATATGGTGATCACCTGCCTGCCATCTCCGGCCGCCTGTTCGGCCGTGATGGAAGCCGAAGACGGTATTCTGGCCGGCCTGTCGGATGGCAAGATCTGGGCGGAGATGTCCACAACCGACGAAGCGGAAGTCAAGCGAATGGCAGACCTGGTGCGGGCCAAAGGGGCCCATCCGGTCGATTGCCCCGTGTCCGGCGGCTGTCACCGCGCCGCAACCGGTAACATCGCCATCTTCGCCGGCTGCGACCGGACAACGTTCGACAAGGCGCTTCCGGTCCTGAAGTCCATGGGCCGACGCATCCTGCATACCGGCGATGTGGGTTCCGCTTCCACACTGAAGGTTCTCACCAACTATCTCGCAACCGCCAACCTGATTACCCTGTGCGAGGCCCTGGTCACGGCAAAGGCCGCAGGCATGGACCTCAATACGACCTATGAAGCCGTCCGCATTTCCTCCGGCAATTCCTTCGTGCACGAGACCGAAAGCCAGGTCATCCTCAATGGATCGCGCGACATCAACTTCACCATGGACCTGGTGGTGAAGGACATCTCACTTTTCCAGGCGATTGCCGAGCGGGCAAACGTGCCGTTGGAGGTCTCGCCGCTGCTGATCGAAATCTTCAAGGACGGCATGGAGAGATACGGCGCACGGGAGTGGTCACCGAACATCGTAAAGCGGCTCGAAGAAGCAACCGGCCTGGATATCCGTGCACCGGGCTTCCCGGCAGAGATGATCGACGACGAACCCGAAGAGCCCGGTTACGAGGTCATTCCGAAGGGAACCGGCCGTCAGGCTGCTGCGGTGTAATAAGAAAACGTTCGCTTTTACCGCGAGGTTTCCTCTACTTTCGCCGGCTGCTCGTCCGTCGCGCCTGGCTCTTTGTCGAGCCGCGACAACCATTTTAGCGAACCGAACCAGTATGAACGCGCGCCGCCCAGCCAGCCATTGGCCTGGCGTTCAACAATCCATGCATTAATGAAGTTCAACAGCCGGAAGGAGTCGGTGCGCACGGCCATGGCCTGAGAGGTACCGAACAGAGAGGTGCTGCCGACAAGAAACCGGTCCGGATACCGCAGATTCATGAAGGTCGGATAGGGCGTCGGCACGACAATGGCATTGAGTTGTCCGGCCTCCAGCGCCGCACGTGCTGCGGGCGCACCCGCCAGCCGAACGATCTCGGCCTTCTGGAACAGGTTCAGCGCCTGCGTCTCCGACACCGTATCGGCGAGCACGCCGACCTTGTAACCCTCCACGTCGTATTCGCCCTTGTCTGCACCCGCCGGCAGGGTCTTGGTATCGACAACCAGCCAGAAATCCGTTTCACCGTAGGTGTTTGAGAACAATACGGTTTTGGCACGCTCGGCCGTGACCGAAAAGCCGGAGATGATCACATCCACATCACCCGCCAGGAGGTGGTTCTGCAATGAGGCATAGGGTATCTCGACGAACCGGGCATTGACGCCGAGTGCTGCGGCAACGTCGCGCGCAACATCGACCTCGTAACCGATCAGGCCACCGGCCTTGTTACGGCCCACCCACGGCAACAGCGTCTCAGCTGCAATACCGACACGTAAATTGCCGCGATTGATGGCATCAGACATAGCATCCGCCCGGGCCGGCGCTGATGCTTCAACGATCGAAATCGAACCTACCAATAGCAGCGAAAGCAGCCATGCCTTGACGTTCATGCAGCCAACCCTCTCATTCGCGTTCATGACCACTGTTCCTTGACGTCCTCAAACTGCGGCACTGTCTTCCCGGCAGCCGGCCTAGCGCCGCCTGCCACCGCCACCGCGTCCGCCCCCTGACGGCCTGGACGGCGCACGCGTGCGCTGCCCACCCGACGGTCTCGTGCTGGGCCGGGTGCTCGGCCTCGCACTTGGCCTGCTGCCACTCGGTGGCCGGTAGTTTGGCGGTCTGGTAGACGGTGGCCGGGCGATTGGCTGGCTGGGCCTTGGCGGTCTTGTCGATGGGGGCCGTGTGCCCGGCGGCCTGTTTCCCGGTGGACGCGCAATCGGCTGCGTGGGCTTTGGCGGCCTGGTTCCTGGCGGGGGCGCAATTGGGTGAACCGGCCTGGGAGGACGCGCTGCCGGCGGCCGTGGTCGATAAATCGGATAACCTCCCCAAAACAGCGGAACATGGACAAAGGCGACGATTGCCGGATAGGGCTGGCCGTAATACGATCCCTCAACCGCATAAAGCAGATATTGGCCGGCCACATAACCGCGCTGGCCGGTATAGTCCACATCGCACCACTCGTAGCCGGAATTACAGGAATGCACAGTCACCGCCGCCCCTGCCGGCACCGTTTCGACGATGTCGTAGCTGGTGCCCGGACCTGCCCGGAGGTTAACGTTGGTCGACGTTGTGGCCAGTGCCTGCGCCTGGGCTTTGCCCGCCCCTGCGCACGCAAGGATGAGCAAACCTGCCACTGCCACTAAGACACGCATTTTCGCAATCACGATCGGCACCCTCCAATAAAGACCGGTCGGAGCACCGCCACCTTGGCATGGGTCTGTGACGGCTTCAACATGTCCGGCAATATCATTCCGGCTTCCGGATGAATGCCGTCCATGATAGCGCCCGACGACCAATTGACCCGTGTCAAACATAGTCAGCCGCAAGCGTTCTATGTATGCTCACAGCACGCGCAACGTCGAAATGAGAAAAACCATCCATGGCATTCGAAGCTCTGATTGCGAATATCAACCTGCTGATGACCGAAATGGAAAACCGGCCCGAGGACGCACACGAACTCCTCGAGCAAATCCATATGGAACTCAATCAGCTCAAAGCGACGGGCCAGCCGCTGCCGGAAGACCTGGTCCTGCTGGAAAAACGCCTGGAGGAAGAGTTCAGCGCCGACGCACAATCGTCACCTGAGTGACGCGTCCTGCGCAGATCACTCAGCGGACGGTTCTGTATCCAGCGTCTGTAGATAGCTGAGCAGATCGGCAATCTGGGATTCCGACAGGAACCTCAGCGACAGCATGTCCGCACCCGGCACGCCGTTGGTTATCTTGTGCAGCGCCTGCTCCGGCTTGTTGAGCGCAACCCAGCCCAGTGCCGGCCTGTCACCGCTTTCGCCTTCGATATAAGCCTTACCGTCGGCATTGTGGCACGACACGCATGCCCCTTCGAAGATGTCTTTCCCACGCAGTGCGACACCTTTGGACTTACCACCTTCGACAACGCCGGTAACATCGCGCTGGCCAATACTTATAAACAGGGCAAGTGCCTCAACCTGTGCCTTACCGATCGAATCGACCATTTTTGCATGATCGCCGGAGCGCAGTTTATCAGCAATTTCACTGACGGGCTTGCCGGCACTCTGTCTCAAGCTGGCGAATGTGGCGCTGGAGGACACCCGGCCCAGATGACCGTCCCGGCCGAGATAATCCCAGCCGTGACAGGACACACACCGCCATGTGTTGCCCGAGACCATATCGATAGCAGCCGGATACGCCGGGTTGCGGCCATCGGGTGGCGATTTACCGGTCTCAAGCCACACATTGTCATAGAGTTTCCCGCCCAGACTGAGGAGCCATGCATTGCCGTCACGGCCGTTTTGTGCGGCCGCTTGTGTAACCAGCACGAACGGCAAGACAGCCGCCAGAGCAATATGCGCAAGTTTCATCACACTCATCCGATCCCGTTCACCGCAGCCATGGGCCTGCCGCCCATCAAGACGCAAGTGCGTGACCGAAACGTTGACCCAAGTCAAGGCGGCCGAACCGCGCTCAGGCACCATGTTGCGCATGAAACACATACTCAAATACCAAAAGCACCTGTTCTGCACCGTCTGTGCCATTGCCCTTTGCGGAGTTGTCCTGGGCACGCCCGAGCCAAGGGCGGAAATGCCGGAACCCTGGACCATCGATCTGAGGGCACAGCTTTCCAAAGACCACAATTGCAAACTCAACTTCATGACAAACGTGATGAAGTTCGAACTTCAGGGACGCCAGACCATCAAGGCCAGGGCGCATTGCGAGGACAAACGCGCCTTTGATACGTCTCGCGTAACCGGCGAGCCCCGCTTCAAGATCCAGCAATGTGACGTCGTCAGTTGTTGAGGCGCGAAGCTTTTGGGAGATAACCAATGAAATCGACGCAACCGCAGTGGCATATATTCGCCAAGACCTTCAGCCTGGCCACAACCTGCCTCGTCGCAATGTTGCTGCTGGCGGGGCCCACCGCCACACAGGAACTACGCCACCAGGGCACGTGGACATTCTGGGGGCCGGGCAATATCTGGCGCGAGCATTGGACCGGCGAAAAGATGTCCCCGGCCCACCAGCACCGCATGCAGCGCCACTGGACGTTCATGAACGGCAATATTCCTGAAGCCTACAAAAATCTGAAAAATCCGCTCGACGGCAATGAACAGGCAATCGGCGCAGGCAAGACGCTCTACAATACGCATTGCGCACGTTGCCACGGCGACAACGGATTAGGGAACGGTAAGGCCGGTTACGACCTCTACCCATCGCCAGCACTATTGGCTTACGTGATACATGCCCCGATCTCCGTCGATTCCTATCTGATGTGGACGGTGGCCGAAGGTGGCAAAAACATCAATTCCGAAATGCCAGGGTTCAAAACCGATCTGAGCCGTGAGGAAATCTGGCAGGTCATAACATATATGCGCTTCGGGTTTGCCCGTCCTTAATCGGGTTTGCCCGTCCCCAAGCCCCCACTCCTGCTTTGGTCGTCAGGTCCCGGCTGTGGTCTGACGCAGGGAAAATGAACATTGCTTAAATAACTTGCTCAGTTTCATTTCACTCACGCGTCCTTATACCGGCGCATCACAACCCGAGAGGGGGTGCATGCAAACCAAGAAAGAGTATTCGACCAATGAAAACCCTTAAGATTGCAACTGCACTCGCCATCGCGACTATCGCTCTGCCGATGACAGTAACAGCCGCGTCTGCCTATCAGTGTGTATCCGTTTACACGCAAGCCAAGGTTCACAAACCGACCCGGCTGGGCGCCCGCATTCAGTCCAAGAAGTCCTGGACGTACAAGGTGAAAACCAACCATGGGCTTGCCTGGTCGCTCTGGCAGATCGCCAAGCACAAAACCGTCAGCTGCGAAAAGGCCGGTCAGCGCTGGGTCTGCACGGCCCGCGCCAAGCGGTGCAAATACACCCCCGTCAGCTAAGACTGCTTTGGCTTGAATCGAGCCGGATTTCCCCCGCCGGATGTCCTTTTGTACAAATCATCCGGCGGGCTTGACCTGCATCAATGACCTTTGAGCCTGCGCGGCTACTTTGCCCGCAGCATCACCCGCCAACAGCTGGCCACGGCCCTTTCGGCCGATGATAGTACGGCACGCAACTAGGAGCATTCATGAACCACAAACACCGCAAGGTCCTTCACGCACTGTTCGCCCATCCGGTCAGCGCAAATATTTCGAGCCGGGCTGTCGAATCGGTTATCAAAGAACTTGGCGGCGAGATTGAGCAACGTCACGGTGGCCGGATTGGAGTGCGTATCAACGGGCACTTTGCCGAATTTTCCCACGACACCCATTCTTTGCATCCCGATCACGTCCGCCGCTTGAACAAGTTTCTGACCGAGGCGGGTATAGATCCGAAACGCGACTACCCGCTGTAAGGACCGGATCAACAGGGCACGCAAAGAGAGAGCTTGATGCACGCACGCGATGTGATGACGTCACCGGCGATCTGCGTCCGCGAGGACACACCGCTGACTGAGATTGTCGATCTCATGTTGAAAAACCGCATTTCGGCAGTCCCTGTCGTAAATGACGCTGGCGCATTGCTTGGTATCGTCAGCGAGGGTGATCTGATGCGCCGCAAGGATCTCGGCGTCCCGCCGGAACGGTCATGGTGGCTGCGTGCCCTGGGTGGCAAGGCCATGCTGGCGGAAGATTTCGTCAAGGCGCATGCGACCCAAGCCAGCGAACTGATGACCAGGGATGTTGTCGCGGTTGGCGAGGACACGCGGCTGCCCGACATTGCCAGGCATCTTGAGCATTACCGCATAAAAAGGGTTCCTGTCGTCTCCGGCGGCCGCGTGGTCGGCATCGTCAGCCGGGCCAACTTACTCCAGGCTTTGTCACTGGATCTTGCGGAGGCGCCGCCGCATCCCAACACATCGGATCGCGAAATCCGGCAGCAGATACTTGATACGCTCGCCGGCGAAGACTGGGCCGACACCGCTCATCTGAATCTCGTGGTGCAGGATGGAACCGTCTATCTGTGGGGCGAGGTGGCATCCACCTCACATGCCCGTGCCATGATTACGGCGGCCCGCGAGGTCGACGGCGTGAAGGATGTCATCGACAACACCAGAACAACCCAGGTGCTGTATTGACCTTGTGGTGTGAGGATATGATCCTGGGCAGATTGCCACCAGACAGGATTCAATCATGCACACGCGCACAATAGACCCCGCCGATATCGTCAACCTGAACATCCCGAACTACAGCCACGGTGTGGATGTGGACGCAGCAACCCGCTGGCTGCATCTATCAGGACAGGTCGGCGCCCGCCCGGATGGTAGTTTCGCGCCTGACTTTGAAAGTCAATGCCGGCAGGCACTCGCCAATATCGAGGCCTGCCTGCGCGATGCAGACATGAACCTCAACAACGTGGTCATGCTGCGAAGCTATCTCACCCACCGGGAAGATCTGGCAGCCTTGCGGCGAATTCGTTCCGAAGTCTTCGGAGACCGCCATTTTGCCTCTACACTGGTCTTTATTAGCGGCCTGGTCGATCCGGGCTGGCGGGTCGAACTGGAGATCGTGGCTGCAGCAGCCTGACACCTCCGGTGAGAAAGGGTCATTCGGCAAATTATAGAGCCGCTTGTCATGGCAGCACACAAGCTCGATAAAGTTCCCAAGCTTCTGAAATTTCTCGGCCTTCATGCAATGCTCGGCGTAATCATCGGCATAGCGCTTGGAGCTGCACTGCTCTATGCCGATGTGGCCGGATTGGGAACGCTCTTGCTGCATAGCGACATGCCCGTTCTTGCAAGCGCACTCTATTTCTCCGGCTTCGCGGTGACATTCGGCAATGCAGCCATGGGAAGCGCGATCATGCTTATGCCTCTTGAGGAGGAGTGAGGATGCATCTGCCGTATGAGGCTGGCAGCCATCCAGTTGGGCTCTTCGCGCGTATTGTGCCTTGAGCGGGTTTCGAGATTGTTTTTGGAAGGGGCACTTGTCGGATGAAGTCCTTACGCACGGCGCTGACTTTTGGGGCGGCATTTGTGGTCATGCTGCTTGTCCCAACCGGCACCGCAACCGCCGAACAGATGCAAACCGCGCACGACTTCTCCTTCGTCGACATCGACGAAACGTCCAAAGTCGATTTGAGCGCTTACCGCGGAAAGGCCATCCTCGTTGTCAACACGGCATCCTTCTGCGGGTTCACCAATCAATACAGCGGCCTTGAGACTCTCTGGCGGAAATACAAGGAACGGGGCCTTGTGGTCGTAGGCGTTCCTTCGAACGACTTCGGCGCACAGGAGCCTAAGCCTGAAGCCGAAATAAAGGAGTTCTGCCAGGGCGCCTTCGGTATCACCTTTCCGCTTACTGCCAAGTACAGCGTGAAGGGTCCTGATGCGCATGCGTTCTACCGCTGGGTCGCCGCATCCACCGAAGGTAGGGGAAACCCGCGCTGGAATTTCCACAAGATCCTCATAGGAGCGGACGGCCGTCTGGTGCGATGGTTCGCTTCATCCGTACGCCCGGCATCCACAAATCTGACCGACGCGATTGAGCAGGAACTCAAAAATCACGAAGCCCCCGGCGAAGCCACACAACCAGCCTCACCCAGCTAGAGAACTCTGCAATCAAACCGATTGAGCGTCTCGCATCGACTTGCTAGCCTTTGTGTCCGAACAGCAGTCGCGCAAGCCATGATCTATTAGGCAGGAGACGTCATGAAAATCGCTGTGATGGGCGCCGGCGCGCTTGGATGCTATTTCGGTGGACGGCTTGCGGCCTCCGGCGCTAAGGTCTCCTTCATCGCACGCGGCGCGCATCTTGAGGCCTTGCAACGAGAGGGCCTGAAGATCGAAAGCCCGTTGGGCGACCTGCATTTGCCGCAAATTCAGGCCACCAGCAATCCAGCTGACATCGGTCCCGTGGATCTCGTCTTGTTCCTGGTCAAGCTCTATGACACCGAAGCCGCCGCAGAAGCCATGCTACCCCTGCTCGGCTCTAACACCGCTGTTGCAACGTTCCAGAACGGTGTGAACAGCACGGACAGAATTGCCGCCGTTGCCGGCCACGACCGGGTCATCAGCGGCATCGCCCTCATTCCGGCAGATGTCCGAGCCCCAGGCACCATCCGGCATAGCGGACCGTTCGCGCGTCTGGTTTTCGGCGAGGCCGATGGCAGCGAAAGCCAACGATGCAAGTTGTTTCTGTCAGCGCTCGAAACCGCCGGTGTCGATGCTGCCCTGATCCCGGACATTACCGTCAAAGTCTGGGAAAAGTTCATCATGCTGAGCGCCTTGAGTGCCATCACGGCCCTGGCCCGCTTGACGATCGGTCAGGTGCTGGCCGATCCGGACTGCGCCGGCCTGCTGCGCAACGCGGTGGAAGAGACATGTGCAGTCGGCCGCAAGGCATGTCCGCAATTGCCCGAAGATGCTAAAGCCCGCGGCATGGCCACATTGGAGGGTCTCCCATCGGGAGTGCGCGCCTCGATGCTGGACGATCTGGAACGCGGCAAACGGCTCGAACTCATGGATCTCAGCGGAGAAGTCGTCCGTTTGGGAGAGCTACACGGCATTGCGACGCCCGTACATTCCGTCGTCGCACGAGCGTTGCATCCTTTCGTAAACGGACAACCCGCCTGATCTGACGGGCGCCAGATATGCGGCAGCACAATTGCACCGGTCTTGTGCACCCGTTCATTAATTGCCTCTTACCGGAATTCGCGTAGCGTTGATATCCCGGAAGCTAGCGAAAGACCGCATCTTGTACCCATTAACCGGATATGAACCCGCAGGCGGCATCCATTGGCATAAACTTTGCGTGATTGCGGCCGTGAACGGAAAGTGCCCCCGATGATCACCATGAATGCGACGCAGACCGGCAGGAAACTGACCGTCGGTGCAATCGTACCGGCAAACGTACGGCGTGCGTGCAGCGCCCGGCAGCTTGTCGTGCGCACCCGTGCCCGGCGCACAGGGCCGGATATGCACTTGTGTTACGCTGGCCGCTTTCTGCCAGACACTGCAAACGGGGTGGTCCACGCATGACATTGTGGTGGAATAGACCCGCAAGACAGGTGGAACACTCCATGCTGGCCGCCTTACCTCAAAGCAAAGCAGCCACCGGCCCGAGTGCTGGTGACAATGTTCACCTGATGGCAGCCACACCACAATCCGAATTCAGATGGCTGACCATCGATGAGCTGCAACAGGCTGAGGACCAGTGGTGCGATCTTGCAGACAATGCGGCCCGGCCCAATCCATATTACGGCCCGGCGATCCTGCTGGCCTATCACCGCTCCATCGGAATTCCCGGTGGCGTGAGGATCGCCAGCGTGTGGTCGGGCGAAGGCACCCGTGCGCGTCTCGACGCACTCGCCTTCTATGTACGCCGTGACCTCAGATGGGGCTGGCCGGTCAAGACCTGGGTGACGTGGGGCAGCAGCTATTTCGTGTCCACGGAACCACTGGTTCGCGAGACCTGCGAATTGCAAGCGCGCAAGGCTCTGTTTTACGGCCTGAGCAACGCACGCAAGGACAGGACCTTGTTGCTCGGCAAAGCCTTTACGGCATCGTCGGCCGATCCGATGAGACTCCTCGACGAGCGGCTGGACGGACAGTCGATCCTCGACCGGCAGTCGACCCTCGACCGGCAGGCCGTCGTCGACAACCACGAACGTGCCGTGCTGTTGCGCGGACCGTCGCCGGAACAGTACGAAAAGTCCGGCCTATCCAGGAAGTTCCGGCAGAACGTTCGCAGATCAATTCGCAAACTGGAAGAGCTGGGCAACCTGGAATTCAAAACGGTGACGGCAGGCCCTGAACTGCTGGCGGCCGGTAGAGACTTCATCGACCTTGAAGACCGCAGCTGGAAGGGTAAACAGGGTTCCTCGCTGAAAAGCCGGCCAAAGGATCTCAAGTTTGCCGAACTGGCCTTTGCCTCAAGGTCCGTTCCGCACATATCCTGCGATGTCTTGAGCCTGGATGGGCAGGCCATCGCCATCAATGTCAACATGACGGTAGGAAACCGTCTGTATGGCTTTAAGTCGGCCTATGACGAGACGTACCGCAAGCTGTCGCCAGGCAGTGTCGCGCATTACATGGCGGCCCAGTCACTCCTGCGTAACGACAACCTGATCATGGCCGACAGTTCAACCGTACCCGGGCACCCCATCGAGTCAATTTGGCCGGACAGGTTGGCATGCGGCCGGGTGTTGCAATCCATCGGTGCACCGGTACCGCAATGCCAGTTCGACCACGCACTTGCTGCCGAGCGCTTGCGCCTTTCGGTACGCGCACATACCCGCGACCTGTACAACACATTGATCGGCCGCAAGGTCACAGTGGTGAAACAGGCAAAGCCGTGTGATCAGTCAACACCTGACAAGAAATAGCGCCCCAACCACATCTGCTTCGCCATTGTACTGTCGAAGCCACACCGGGCGGCGACCAAGCAGTTCGCTGTGCAGTGTCAGAAATTGATCCCCACGACACCAGACATGGCCCAGAACTCCCGGGCATCGTTGCTCAACGGAGCGCGGTATTCGCCTTGCGCGCCGAACTTTATGCCGTTGCCCGCAGTAACGACCGTCGCACCGCCAATCAGCCTCAAGGTCGTGCCCTCGGCATTGAAACCAAGAAGTGCGCCATTGACGACTGCCGAACTTTCATTGTCGAACTCATGCACGACATCAATGCCGCCATGGGTACGGAAGATACCGTCCGCCATGGTCATCGCATAGTTATGCTCAAAGCCCAGACCGAACCGGCCCTCAAGATAGTCCGCGTCCGCAAAAGCAAAGGTCGTGCCGCCGGAGTCTGTGTAACTGTCGATGCTGGTGTTCTGATAGATCAGTTGCGCTTGCGGCACGACGCTCAGACCATTGACATTGAACCGGTAACCCATCTCGACGGAGCCGGCGATTGTGTCGCCATCCGTGCTGCCCGCCGCGGCCACCGTGGTGACGTCAATGTCGTGGAACGATCCCAGACCTAACAGATCCGCGTAGAAACCATTCGACATCAGCCAGGTCAGGCTGCCACCGACACCGGCGCTCTTATTGATGATTGTACCACGGAAGGCACCTGCACCGTCCTTCACCGTCGCGTCACCATGCGCGTAATGACCGAAAATGTTACCGACCAGACGACTCTCGGCATTTTCATAGAATTTGAAGCTGAAACCACCCTGGATAAAGCTCAAATCCGCTTCATATTCTGCCGAACCCGGAACGATCAAATTGGCAATTCCGTCTTCCGCATTCGCTCGTCCCGTACTGGCTCTGATCCATGTGCCCCACTGCGCACCCATGTATGGATTGGCCATGTCGGCAGTCGGCGTGCGTCCGCCGCCGAAGGCAGCCGTTTTACGATCCTCAAGCGTGCCGATTACCTGCGCGTTACCGCCACTGACAATACTCTGAACCGTCGGCCCGACATAGGCCTGGTCGATATTCCCAAGGGTGAGAATGAGCTGCCAGACATTCAGCGTGCCGAGATCCGCGCCCGCATTGTCGTTTACGTTCAATGTCCAGTTGCCATTGGGATTTTCGCCATTGACAAGGGCAAGTGAGTCACCCGTCGTGGCGTCCACCATGTAGGCCCCGGGCGGAACGTCTCCGCCAGCGGCAGTCTCCGGAAACGGTGCCGCGGCCGAATCGTCAAACGTGTAGACGCCGTTCAGATTGTCGCTGTTTCCAAAAAATAATGGCGGCGCACCCGGCCGCGCAAGCAGCCTCACGGGCGTGCCTGCTGCAGATGTCACCGTCATATTCAAGTCACCGACAAATGTGTGGTTGATGTTGACGGCAACATTCGCGTCCACAATGGTCGCGGTAGAACCGACATTGATCGTCGATGTAATGCCAACCGCGTTGGCGTCCGGAATGGCAATCGGTGTATCCGTCGACGTGAAGGTCTGCGCGCTCGCGGCCGCACTCCCCAATACCAGCATTGCTGCTGATGCGCCTGCCATCAAGGCCGCTCGAGGCGCTGTTATTGTAGTCATTTCCCCACATCCCACGCTTGATTCAAGTTCGTTCCAGAACAAGAGCCTCTAACGCCCTGACGAGTCAACGGATTTGGATCAGTCCGAAGCCGATCGGCGGTGATTGCCGGCATGCGTTGCCAATATGCCACAAAACGGCCCAGATTCTGCCCGGTGGCGGTGAACTTTCACCCGCCCGCGACGGCCTTACCCCTTCGCTCTCCAGCGTCAGGATCGCAGTGCCTTGCAGTTGGATCGAGCCATTCCGCGGAATGGTAGATCCGTCTTGACAATCGTCAAATCACCAGGCCGCACGCACTGATAACGTCTTTTGGCGTGGAGTGTCAGCGACAATGCCGGTTCTTTCAAATACTGCAGAATGGCTGCGCAGGTTGGGTCTTGCGTTGCTGGCCCTGGCATTCATTGCCTGGCCGGCTGACAACGCCCGTGCCGATGGCCGGCAACTGCTGAAATTTCTGCAGGAGCTGAAGCCTGCCGATCTGCATCCCGAAGCAGACAGGTTCGGCGCCCTCAAACAGGATCTGCCGGTCGTGCCGCTCCTCAAACAGGGAAAGACCATCGGCTGGGCCTTCCTGACATCGGATTTCGTGTCGACGACCGGCTACTCGGGCAAACCCATCCACATCGTTGCCGGTGTCGATCTCGATGCCGTCGTGACCGGCGTCAAGCTGGTCGAACACACCGAACCGATTGTGCTGATCGGCATTCCGGAAGGCAAAATCCGTGCGGCGACCGAGCGTTATGGCGGATTGGACCTCAAGTCAGAAGCGGTCGCGGAAGGCTCCGGGCACGACCTCGACATTATCTCCGGCGCAACGGTCACCATCATTGTCATTGACGACTCGATCGTAAGGGCCGGCCTTAAGGTTGCCCGTGCGCTTGGTCTGGGCGGTCTGGAACCGCTCAAGGGATCAACCAGCCCCATCTACGAGATCGATCCGGATGTTACGGACATCCGGGACTGGCAAACGCTGACGGGAGATGGTTCGGTACGCCGCCTGTCGCTTGATGTCGGCCAGATCAACGAGGCGTTCGAGAAATCAGGCGATGCCAAAGCCGCCGCACGGCCGGAGAAAGGGCCGTCGGATGACATATTCATCGACATGCACGCAAGCCTGGCCAGTGTTCCCGCATTAGGCCTGAGCCTTTTGGGCGAAGCCGAATACAACAATCTCAAAGCCAACCTGAAAGACGGCGAACATGCACTGCTGCTCGCCGGTCGCGGCCGGTATTCCTACAAGGGCTCAGGCTACGTCCGCGGCGGACTGTTCGACCGCATCCAGCTCATTCAGGGCGACAACTCGGTGCGGTTCCGCGACAAACAGCAACGCCGCGTCGGAAAGATAGCAGCATCCGGCGCGCCGACATTCACCGAACTCGATCTGTTCGTGATCCCGGCAGGCTCCGGCTTTGATGCCACAAAACCGTTTCGCGTCCAACTTCTCGCCCAGCGCGCCATCGGGCCGATCAAGAAAGCCTTCCTGACCTTTGATCTTGGCTACAAGCTTCCGGGGACCTATCTGCGCCCGGTGGATCCGGGGCCGCAGCCTGGCACTACAACAGCACCCGATCGCACAGAAGAAGCTGCCGCCAAGGCCGAACTCTGGCAGCGCATCTGGCGCGATAGAAAGGGCTCGATCGCCATCCTCGTTACGGCGCTCATTATCCTCACCGCCATGTTCTTCTTCCAGATGCCGTTTACGCGCAACGAGACCTTCGTGTTCTGGTTTCGCATCGGCTTTCTGTGCTTCACCCTGTTCTGGCTCGGCTGGTACGCCAATGCCCAGCTGTCGGTGGTCAACGTTCTGGCCTTGGTCAACGCACTGGCGAGTGACTTCAGCTGGGACGCCTTCCTGATCGACCCGC
>JANQIR010000039.1 GCA_028282065.1 Aestuariivirgaceae bacterium | reverse complement strand
TCGACTCCCTTGATGATTCGGTTAACGCCGGAAAAAACCCAGCCGGTTGAGAAACCCTAACATGTGTTCACGTTTCTTCCCTTGGGTTGCGGCCGCTGCCGCCCGACTCCAGTCGCTCAACTTCATATTGGCACCACGGCTGGCATAGTAGGCGGCCATACGTTCGTCATAGGCGGCCATATCGGCATTATCGACGTCGCGATAAACGTCTTGCTTCAAAACGAAGTTCACCGGCATGCGCGGCTTGACCTCATGCGATTCGTCCGGCCAGCCCAAACACATGCCAAAAACCGGCACAACCAATGCCGGCAATTCCAACTGATCGACCACGACCTGCGGATCATTGCGAATACCGCCGATATAGACCCCGCCGAGACCTTGCGACTCGGCGGCCAGCAACACGTTCTGCGCCATGAGCGCGACATCGACGATCGCCGCTACGCCGTGTTCGGTATAACCTTCCAGCTCACCGCTGCCGGACCTCCGGCAAGCATCGTCGACCCGACGCAGATCGGCGCAATACACCAGAAACTCGGGCGCACGCTCGATCCATACCTGACCACCGGCCGCCTTGGCGATCGCCGCCCGCGACGCCTGCCGGGTTACCCGGATCACCGAATAGGCCTGGATAAAACTGGAACTGGCCGCGGCCTGGCCGCAGCGAATCAGTGATTCGAGTTGACCCGGATCGAGCGGGCGTGATTGAAAGCGTCGTACGGAACGGTGATTGAGTTGGAGTTCCTGGGTTTCGGTAAGGGTCATCGAGCGATCGTCTCAAATGTCATGGCCGAATTCACGACGATTGTCTGCCGGCCTGTATTCGATCCCATGCGAAGAACACCACGAAAGCGATCAAGCCGCCCCAGTGAAGCCATGGCTGGCCGGGGAACAACAAACACACGGCAATGGCCGCCAACAACAAACGCGCAACCATGCCATGATCTCGTTCCAAATGCCCCTGAAAAGCCGCGGCAAAGGCATAGAGCCCGACCAGGCTGAAGAAAAAGATCTCGATCATCACCGCCCAGTCGCCATAAAGGAAGGGCGTATAGGCAAACAGCAACGGCATGATGTACAGACCCTTGGCCAGTTTCCAGGCCGTGAATCCTGTCCTTATCTGAGGCGTGCCGGCGATTGCCGCGGCCGCGAAGGCGGTGAGACAAACCGGTGGCGTGACATTGCTGTCCTGACTGAGCCAGAAGATGATCATATGTGCCGACAGCAATATACCCAGTATCAGCGTCGGATCGAGCATTTGCTCATACAGGCCGATCACCAGCGAGGGGTCGATGCTACGCAGCGCATCGATAATGCCGCGGGCCTCTTCATGGCTCATGCTTTGCCCCAACAAGGCCAGGCTGTCCGGCGCGGCCAACATCAACATCGCGCCGGCGGCCTCGGGCAAGGCCTGGCCGGATGCGATCACGTTCACCAACTGGGCATCGGCAATGAGGTTGTACAACGCAGGCGCCGACAAGGTTGCCAATACGATATACGCCGCCGTTACCGGAAGCCCCATGCCCAGCACCAACGAGGCCAACGCGATCAGTATCAATGCAATCACCAGGCTACCGCCGGCCCAATCCTGAATCATCAGCGACAAGGTGTTGCCCACGCCCGTCATCGCGATCACGTTCACCACCAAGCCGACCGCAACCAACAACAGACCTGTCGTGACCATGTTACGGCTACCCAATGCAAGCGCGTCGATGATGTCCCTGATACCCATTTTGCGCGGCGTCAGCCAGCTCGATCCGATAACCGTCAGGATGGCAATCCCTGCTGCGTAGGTCGGCGTGAACCCCGAGACCAGCATCGCAATGAGCACCGTAATCGGCAACACGAACACCAAACCGCCTTCGCGCATCACCTTGCCCAAGGTCTCGCCCTCGGGGGCGGACGTGGTAGTGAAACCCAAACGTTTGGCCTCTATTCGGACGAAAAAGGCAACCGAGAGAAAATACAACAAGGCCGGCAGAAACGAGACCACGACGATATGGGTATAAGGGATCTGGGTATAGCTGGCCATGACGAAGGCGCCGGCCCCCATGATCGGCGGCATCAACTGGCCACCCGTGCTGGACGCCGCTTCGACCCCGGCGGCGAAACGTGGCGGGAACCCGGCCCTTTTCATCAAGGGAATGGTGATCACGCCCGTCGAGACGGTATTGGCGATGGAAGAACCCGATATGGTACCGGTCAGGCCCGATGACACCACCGCAACCAGACCGGGGCCACCGGTGACCCGTCCGGCGACGACGCGCGCTATCGCGATAACGAAGTCGCCCGCGCCCGAGCGCAGTAGAAAGGCGCCGAACAAGATGAACATGAAAACGAAAGTCACCGAGATGCGCGCAATACTCCCGAACAACGCATCGTCGCCATAGATGCTGCGAAACAGCACGGTCTCGACACTCAGCCCGGCGAACTTGAAGATGTTGTCGATCCAGCCGCCCCACCAGATGACATAGGTCAGCGCGATGATAATCAGCGCCGGGATGACCAGGCCGGTCGTCCGCCGGGTCAATTCGATCGCGGCGATTATGGTGACGACCGCCAGCCCCTGCTCCCAAGGCGTCATGTTCACGCCGCGGTCGTAGATGGCATCCTCGGCACCGATGATCCAAACGGTCGCGGCGATGAAGACCACGCCCAGCGCGATATCGATCGCCAACAAGGTGCGTGAACCTGCCGCCCAACCCGCACGCAACGGCGGATACAGCAGCATTCCCAACGCGGCAAGACCGATGAAATGCAGGGCGCTCTGCCACTGGGTCGAAAACAGCGTGGTGAAATTCATCACCAGATGCAGCACCGCGATCGCGGCGCCCAGCCAATAAACAGCCGCCGTCACCCAGGGTTGCTCTCGAAGCCCGGCGTAAAGGCCGCCGGATTCGGGCTGGGTCTCTTGAGTGCTCATGAAAAAGCCGCGGCCGCCCCGAAGGCGGCCGTCGTTCGCATGGGCTACTTGACCATCAGATGATCAGGAATGCTGAGTCCGGCCTCTTTGAAGTACTTGGCTGCACCCGGATGCAAAGGCATGGGCAGGCCGGCAATCGCCTTTTCCAGCGCCATTGCCTTGGTCGCTTTGTGGATGGCGTTGAGGAAGCCGAGATTCTCGTAGATGGTCTTGGTGATCATATAGACATCGTTTTCCGGGGTATCCGCCCGTACCGCCAGAAAGTTCGGCTGCGCAATGGTGTTCACATCGGCGCCCTGACCGGGATAAGTGCCGGCCGGGATCAGATAAGGCGTCCACAAACCGAGTCCACCGTCGGCCTGCTTGGCCTGCTCGGGCGTGAAAGACAGCAGTTTCACCTTACCGCTGCGCGCCGCCATCAGCTTGGTGACCGCACCGACCGGCACCCCGGCAGGCGTGCCGATGAGGTCGGCCTTGCCGTCCTGCAAAGCCCCGGCAAGTGCGCCGTAGCCACCGTAGAAAAGCTCGTATTGTTTATCGATATCGACACCCAGGTTGCCGAAGATGGTACGGCTGGAGCCCAGAGAACCCGAGTTCTTTTTGCCGAATCCCGCGACACCTTTTGCCGCCAATGCGTCGCTGATGCTGCCGGCGGGCGCCTTGTCGCTCGGCATGCTGAAGTGCTCGACGTTTTGCCACAGCATGGTCACGGCGCGCAGGCCGGTCTGTGGTCCGTCTTTCTCGAGAGGGCCGGTACCGTTCCAGGCATAGGAGCCGTAAAGACCCTGCAGGATAGCGAACTGGCTTTCGTTCTCGCGCAGGAGTTTGATGTTCTCGCCCGAGCCGGCCGAGTTGATCGCCGACATATTGATCTTGTGTTTGGGCTGCAACTTGACCTTGACCAGGGTCGACAATGCCACGCCGACCGGATAATAGGTTCCACCCGTACTTGCGGTGGCCAGCAAATAGTCGCCCTGTGCCAGTGCGGCCGTCGACGAACCCGCACCGAATGCCGCGATCGCCAGAAACATCACACCTTTTCTTATCGCTTGCCTCATCTCTCCTCCTCAGGAATTCAATTCTTCTCGGCATTTGTCATCCACCGGCCTTATTAGCTTAGTAAAGGCAGGGAACATAGATACCTGAAACTTCGGGGCGTTTTGCGTCCGCGTGACGAGAACGGCTATGCGTCGTCGCGATGGGGGCAGGTCTTGCGGATGCAGCGCCCATAGATGATCAACGAGTGGTCCATGATCTCGAAACCCTTCTTGTCGGCGATCTGGCGCTGACACTTTTCGATGGTGTCGTCGACGAATTCCTCGACCCGCCCGCACTGCTGGCACACGATATGATCGTGGTGACGTCCGCGGTCCAACTCGAACACCGCCTGACCGCCTTCGAAATGATGCTTTTCGGCAAGCCCGGCGTTCACGAACTGGGTCAGCACGCGGTAAACCGTCGCCAGACCGATGTCCTCGCCACGCTCGAGCAGTTGCTTGTAGACATCCTCTGCGGTCATGTGGCGCGACTCGCTGGACTCCAGGATCTCCAAGATTTTGACCCTGGGCAACGTGACCTTCAGCCCCGCCTTGCGAATATCCTGATTCTCCACCCTTACCTCCAAGACATGTCATCTTGCCGAGGATTTCGCTATCATCCCCGCCTGCTCAGCCGTCACGACATAGTACCTATTTAGACATGCGTAAGCTTCTCATTTTCATCGCAACGCTCGCAACCGCCGGGTGCAGCACGGTGGGCGACGGCTTACGCTCGCTCGGTGGCGTGACCAATGTTATCCCCGACGCATTGAACGAAGCGCCGCTGATCTATCGACCGAGTATCCAACAGGGTAATGTAGTTAGCCAGGAACAAATCAACGCGCTGCGTCCGGGCATGACCAAACGCCAGGTGCGCTTTCTACTCGGCACGCCCATGCTGACCGACGTGTTTCATGCCAACCGTTGGGATTATGCCTATACCGAAGGCGTAGGCAGCACACCGGAAGAGTTCCGTCAGGTCACGGTCTATTTCGAGAACGACCGCCTCACCCGTATTGCCGGCGATATGCGCCCGCAGCCGGAATCGGAGCAGGAAGAGGTGAAGAAGGAAATCGTGGTCTCGGTACCGGACTGGGAGCCGCCGAAAAAATCGTTCTGGCGCAAAACCCTGGATACGGTCGGTCTGGGCGACGATTAATCCCCGGTACGCGCGCCCTTTTTCATCGCCTTGCCCTCGGCCGCCCGTTTTTTGCGCGCCTCTTTGGGATCGGCGATCAACGGCCGGTAGATTTCGATGCGATCGCCGTCGTGAAGACCGGCGGTCAGCGGCGCAGCCTTGCCGAATACCCCGACCTTATTGACCGAAAGATCGATCTCGGGAAAACGTTCGAGCAGACCCGACTGACGGATCACCGTCTCGACCGTCGCATCGGACGCAACGACCAACTGCTCGAGGACCTGTTCATCCGGTTTAGCGAACACCACCTCAACCGTTATTTGTGCGTCAACCACGGTAAACCTCTTTTGCCCGTTCCACGAACGACTCCACCAGCGTATTGGCCACCTGATGGAATACTTTACCGAATGCCGCATCGATCAACCGGCCGGCGAACTCGAACTCCATGCGCAACATCACTTTACAGGCATCCTCTCTAAGTTCGACGAACTGCCACTCGCCATGCAAGCGTTTGAATGGGCCTTCCATTAACTCGATACCCATACGGCCGGGCGGATCCAGTTCATTGCAGGTCGAAAAGGCCTGGGTAATTCCCAGCCGGGAAACCTCAATCCAACCGCACAGCCGCTGATCGTCGCGCGAGACCAATCTTGAATTGCTGCACCACGGCAGAAACTCCTGGTAGCGCTCGACGTCGGCCACCAAATCGAACATGGCCTGGGCCGAAAAAGGCACCAGGGCCGATTTCTCAACGTTGGCCAAATGCCCACCCTCGCGATGACGGCGTACTTCGGTCTTTGGTCATTCGTGTCGTCTCGAAACCATGCGGGGTTGCTGCAAGCCGCTCAAAGCAAACCCACGGAATTCAGGAATACCAGGGCGATTCCAATCGGCGATATATAGCGAATGATCACCCACCAGGCGTCAAACAGGCGTTGTCGACTGATCGACAGTTCTTCCAACGCCATCTGTCGGCCCGCACCGTACGCGACAAACAAGGCGATCAGCAATCCGCCAAGCGGTAGCATGATGTTCGACGCCAGATAGTCTTTCAGATCGAATAATGTCTTACCGAACCACCGGTACTCCTCGCCCGCCCAAAGATTGAAAGACAACACCGAGCCAATACCCAGCAGCCAGGCGAATACACCAATCACCATCGCGGCATGCGCACGCGCCCACTTACGCGATTCAACCAGCCAGGCGACCGCCGGCTCACTGATCGAGATCGCCGACGACCAGGCCGCGAAAACCAGCAGAATGAAAAACACCGTTCCGAACCACTGTCCCCCCACCATATTGCCGAACGCGATCGGCAGGGTCTGGAAAATCAGTCCCGGACCGGCTGCCGGCTCCAAACCGCTGGCGAACACAATCGGAAAAATCGCAATCCCCGCCAATAGCGCAACCACCGTGTCCGCCGCGGCAATCGTCACCGTTGCCCCGGTAATCGATGCATGGTTGGGCACATAAGCGCCGTACGCCATGATCGCGCCCATACCCAGGCTCAGCGTAAAAAAGGCTTGACCCATCGCGACCAGCAAGGGCTCACCGGTAAACCGACACTGAACCTGGCCGGCCTCTTCGACGCAGATCTGGAAGACCTTGGAGAAATCAATGTTGAACATGAAGCCCAGGCCACGCTTGATATCACCTTCCACAAAGGCGTAGCCCACCATGATCAGCAACATGACGAACAATGCCGGCATCAGGATATTGATCGCCCGCTCCAGCCCGTCACGCACCCCGCGCGCGACCACCGCCATCGTCATGATCATGAACAGGGAGTGCCAGATCATCAGTTGATCCGGCGACCCGATCAGCCCCTCGAACAGCGCCTTTGCATCGGTCGCCGAAACATCATTCAAGCCGCCGCTGGCCGCCTGAAAGATATAGGCCAGGGCCCAGCCGGCGACCACGCTATAAAACGACAAAATCAGAAACCCGGCCACGACCCCCGAATAACCGACGATGCTCCAGGCCGGAGACGAACCCTGCTCCCGCGCCAACCGTTTCATGGTGTTGATCGGGCTGGAACGCCCACGTCGACCCAGTAACACCTCGGCCATCATGATCGGTATGCCGATCAATGCGATACACAGCAGATAAACGATGACAAAAGCACCGCCGCCGTACTCGCCGGTGATGTAGGGAAACTTCCAAATATTGCCGAGCCCGACCGCGGACCCCACCGTGGCCATAATGAAGACCGCCCGTGACGACCACATGCCGTGTACCGACACGCGCTGATTAGCCATCAAATTCCCCGAAATCGCGACAGTTCGTCTAGTTATCGCGCCATTTTCGCGAATCGCACCATCCTGCACAAGCGCGGCATCACAGGTGTCATCACCGTGTTACACTCGCGCGCCATGGCGAAGAAGGCGAAAAAAAGCGGTGCAGGTGGTGCCACCATCGCGCTCAACAAAAAGGCCAAACACGAATACTTCATCGAAGACCGCTACGAGGCCGGGCTCTCACTCGAAGGCTGGGAGGTCAAAAGCCTGCGCGCCGGCAAAATCAATCTCACCGAGGCCTATGTCACCCTCAAAGGCAACGAGGCCTTTCTGTTCGGTGCCACCATCTCACCCTTGCCCACGGCCTCGACCCACATCCATCCCGACCCGACCCGCACCCGCAAGCTGCTCATGCATCGCGAGGAGCTGAACAAGCTGATCGGTCTGGTCGAACGCAAGGGCTACACCCTCGTACCCACCGCGATGTATTGGAAGCGCGGCCGCGCCAAGCTCGAAGTCGGGCTGGCCAAGGGCAAAAAACTGCATGACAAGCGTGCCGACGTCAAAGAACGCGACTGGCAGCGCGAAAAACAACGCATCTTCAAGCACGGGTGAGTGCTAAACTAACGGAACTTGCCGGTTGCGATGCAGTCGGATCAGGTACTTGGGGGCGACACGGCTTTCGACGTGGGTAGCGAAACCCGAGGTGCATGTCGAGGTGCGAAATACCTCGTTAATCCATTCGCAAACTTTATAGTTGCCAACGACGACAACTACGCTCTCGCCGCTTAATAACCGGTAGAAAGCCGTCTGACTGGAGCCGTGCTTGTGCGTCCAGCGTTCCTCGGAACAATTCAGGCGTCATATCTCACAAGATCGCGAGGAAGCACGTCCGGGGCAGAATCGCTAAAAAATTTACCGGAATCGCCGTGCTGTATGCCCTGTCGGTCGGGCGGCAGTACGGTTAAAAATAATCGACACGACTAAACATGTAGAACCGAAGGCAGAGGACTTGCGGACGCGGGTTCGATTCCCGCCGCCTCCACCAATTTGCACTTATCGGCGTGGGGACCACCTAAGAGTTTGAATGGCAAGGTGGTTTCTGCGGTTCGATAGCCCGTTTCGGGGCAATATGGCACCAACCCGGAAAACGCCAGTCTGAGCACCATTCTTTTATGCTCCAGCAAGCCGGAATCCCATAGTTTCCAAGGGTTTGCGAGGAAACTCATGGCGGTTCGATAAGTCCGCTCAAAATCCAGCTTTGGCTTGGCCTGGGTGTCCGCTCTTTCGAGCAGGGCGATCTTTTCTTCTTCGAGTTTTCGCACTTGCTTTTCGTAGGCGGTGACCAGCGCGTCGGTCTCCGTATTCAGGATGCGTTCGACGAGCTTTTCCGTTTTGCGCTCCAGCCGTACGATCTCCACCTGTGCCGCTTTGGCACATGCTTTCATATTTTCCACACGTGCCTGCCACAGATTGCGCATCATGGTGTAAGCAGTTTCAAACAAGCTGCGGCTGGGCCGGAGCTGACGCAGCAGCCGTTCAAAATCGGCTTCGATCTGTTCTTTACGAATGGATTTACGCCGGTTGCCGCATCCCCGGGTTTGGCAGAAATAGTACCCGTAGTGATTGCTTCGTCCCTTCGACCAGGCGGCGGTCATCGCGTTACCGCATTCCGGGCAGGCCACGAATCCCCTAAGCGGGAAATCAGCGCTTAAGTCTTTGCGGGCTGG
The DNA here is from genome assembly GCA_028282065.1 of Aestuariivirgaceae bacterium. Taxonomy (GTDB): domain Bacteria; phylum Pseudomonadota; class Alphaproteobacteria; order Rhizobiales; family Aestuariivirgaceae; genus JANQIR01. The sequence continues at coordinate 6,636 of JANQIR010000039.1, read as the reverse complement.
CGCATGGGCGTTGCCGTTGAGGCGCTTTTGTATGCGCTGCCAGGTCGCAAAGCTGATAAGTGGTTCATGCTTGCCGGGTTGCAGGTAAATGTCCCACTTCCCCACCGTAATGTATCCGGCGTAAAGCGGGCGCTCCAGCATGTCGATGACGGTTTGCAGACGCACCTCACCATGTTTATTTCTGCGTATAGTCGGGAAACGCTCCAGATAGCGTTTGACTTCCGTTGCGCTTTGGAAACGGCCCGATGCAAACCCTTCGAGCGCTTCGCGGACCAGGGAAGCGTTCGGCTCATCGGGCACCAGCATCTTGCCGTGCCCCGGCACCTTATCGAAGCGATAACCGATGATGGGCGCGAAGATATAGTAGCCATCGCGCACGCGCGCCTGCATCCGTGAGATCACGCGCTCTTTGTTCACTTCCCGCGCATGCTGCGCTGTCACGGCGACCACGCTTTCGAACATCCGTCCGTTGGAATCGGTGCCGAACTCAATAGCGGGCGATTCCAGCGCCGCCCCTGTCTTTGTGATTGCATCGCGCAAATCCCAATGCGCCCGGATATCGCGGGCCAGACGGCTAATGTCGTCGATCAGGACAACATAGCGTGCGCTACGGCGGCCCTTACGCAGATGTTTGAGCATGGCCTTGATGCCGGGCCGGTCAATAAGGTTGCCGCTAACGCCCTCGTCACGAAATACGCTATCGACTTCGTAGCCTTTAAACTGCGCAAAATCCCGGCAACGGCTTTCCTGTGAGTCCAGCCCATGCCCTCGCGTCACTTGCGCCACTGACGAAACGCGGCAATAGATCACTGCTTTTTGTTGTTTTTCATCATTCATTGTCATGTCCTTTCCTGGCTGCACTTCCTTGTGCCGCCGCATTGAATGGGGAGCGGGGAGTATCTTTACTGTCTACCGTCTTTCCAGAATCCTGCCCAGCTTTTTCGTGCATCGCATCCGTTATCGCTGGGGATATCAGTTGCACGGAATCCACCCCCCAGGCGAGATCGACAAAAGCGCTCATCGTTTTCCAAAGCTCTGCGAGAAATGCGTTTTGCTCTTCCTCGGTCATATCATACTCGTCGAGATATTCGCGGTATTCGTCAGGGTCGAACGCAAACGGCGAAGCGGTCGGCACGGCTTCGTCTTCAGCCCGGTCACTGATTTCATTTTGCTTATCATCTGAACCGTTCGTCATTGGCTATCCTCCACGTTCATTGTTCTCATTGTTCCGCCTGTTCCAAACACCGGAACAAAACAAGAACATTTACCTATATCTCAAACCGTCCGTTACACCCAGCAAAAACGTACTGACATACCAACGCATGCTTTGCATCCCTTAGCTACCGCGACCGGCTGTACTGGCGATGCGCAGGTGCATGGCTGCGTTCTGTGGTCTGTTCGCTTGCGCGGGCCTGGCGCTGGAAGCGCGCCATTTGCGCGGCGCGTTGCTCTTTGAGCCAGGCCTGATTGAAGCTCGCCTTGATCGGGCCGCGTTCATGCTTGGGGCGCAGCTCGGGGAACGGCCTGTGCAGCTTGACCATTGTCGAGCCGCGACCGCTTTCCGTGCGGCGCTGCGCTTCGGTTTTCTCGGCGTCTTTGATTTGCGCACTGACATACGGGCAACGCACATGATCGAACGGGGGCCGCGCAGGCCGGGTATCACGCAAACTGTCCGGTGTGCCTTTCGAGAGCGCTGGCTCCTGTCCCGCATAGCTTTTCCGGTTCATCGTTCTTCCAGCAATGCGGCATTCGCCTGGAACACCGCATTCGCAAATCCTGACGGCGTAATACTTCTCAGATCGGCACGCTCTTTCGAGGGCGGCATTTTCCAGATTATCGGCTTCACACCTTCCGGCGGCTTGGTAAAGAACGGTTCAGGCATCTGAAAACCATTGCCGGTCCACAAACACGTCTTCTTGGTCCAGAGGTCACCAAACTGCCATGGCTGAAAACAGGCATCCGGTTTACCCATATGGTCGCTGAACTTACCGACCGGGTTTTCGATCATGTATGGCGCACCACTCCAGGTGGCTGCCTGTTCGCAGGCAGCGAACAGTTCCAGGGCGTCACGAAGCATGTAATTGCCTTTCTTCCGGAAATCCCGCGCCCCACTGACGGCAACGTGTGTACAGGGGGGAAAGGCAAAGACAATGCCGATACGCCCCCGGATTGACTCCGGGGGATTCCAACCGCGCACGTCACCCCACAGGTAGCGGATGTTTCCTTCTACGCGATCCTTTCGAATACTGTGCTGCACATCGATGCAGAAGCACTCATATCCGCCACGCGCCCAGGGCCGGACCATATTGCCCGTCCTGTCACACAGGGAAACCACCACTGGCTTGTTGTCAGGTGACGCCATGAACGAAACGACCCTTGATAACACTCTGCATGCGTGCTCAGCGTGACCGCTGGCGGTCATCGTCATGCACCCGGTCATGTTCCGGCTGCGCAGCCTGCGTTTGTTGCTCCTGATAGCCCTGCATGCGCTCGTCCCGCATTTCCCGCAGCGTCACGCGGCCACTGAGCGGCAGGCTTTCGAGATCGACCTCATACCCCTTGCCATCCTTGTGCGTCCAGGCCGCACCAACCCGGTTCCAGTGTCCTTTGCCGTCGCGCGAGGGCTGTACGTTATAGGCGATATAGTCCGGGCGTTTGCTATAGGTACCGTCTTGTTCACTCATGGTCTTGTCTTCCTGTTTTGCGTGCTTTCGCAGATCGTTCATGGGTGCAGGCGGCGGCGAAAGCGGGATGCGCCGCCCGCACAAGGGACATTCACCTGCCGCCATAGACCCTGCGGTCGATAATGGCGACGACATCGCACTTACCGCTGCGCGCAGGCTTTCGCGCCCAGCCGCGCACGCCGAGATAGTCGCAATCGATCATGTGCTTGTGCGATCCGCGCCATTCATAGGTGTATTCGACCAGCATGTGCGGGCTGATCGGCGCGACGAACACACCGACAATGAGCAGCAACGGCAGCGCACCGAGCAGGCCACCGAAACCGCGCAGGGCCAGCGCCACCAGGTGCCAGCGGCGAAACATCACAGGCTTGTAAACTTTCATTGCACGTCTCCTTTGATACCGGCTTCAAAGCCGGAGCCGGACTTTTTTACGGAACGGCTTGCCATGGAACGGATTGATCCCGGCCTGGTCGCGCCAGGGATGGATTTCGGCGTAAGAGATGGGCTCGATGAGTGCCGGGAGATTGCGCCGCACGAACAACAAACCGTTCCCGGTCCGCCGCACTTCATCGGGCGTCATCAGGGCGCGTCCGAACTCACTCGTTTGCACGCGCAGCCCATCGGCTTCGGGCGTCAGACTTGCGGCCATGACGCTTTGCTCACCGAGTAGCTTGCTGATCACTTCCAGCGTCTTCGGCGAACGCTGGCCTGGTAAGAACTGCTTGATCTCGGTTTCGGATAGAAGGGTCTCTAATGCCTGCTTGCTATACACGCGCTCGAAAGCTGAGAAATCTTGAAGAATGACCAACGCGCGAAAACCATATCCCCGCCCAAACGTCATTAAGTTAGCCAGGTCAGGAATCCGGTAGTTGGTCGCCTCGTCGAATATCCCGTAAACAGGAATATGCTTGTGTGCGTTACGCTTGATCGTTGCAATCAACGCCCACTGATTGATGTTGACGTAGGCTTCCGAAGCCACTTTGCGGCTGGAATCAACGACCATGAACAGTGAGGCCGGATGATCCGGGTCTTTCACATCGTCCATGGAAAACGTTGACCGGCTTGTCGCCTTAGCCAGTGCGCCGACGGCGAAAGGGGCCAAGACCTGCTGAGCGTTCGCGGCAAACGACTCAAACGTCCGTGCATTGTCTTTCATTAACGCCAGGAGCCCGGATGCGCGCGCCCGAATGAAGTGGGCAAACGCTTCTACATCTTGAGCGTCATGAAGCGCCGCCCATGGGGCACGTTCAATTGAGATAGGGCCTTCTGGTAAAGGTTTACCTTCCAGATCGACGCCCATGACCCAGCGCAAATTATTTTCGAACGCTCTGCGATCTTCAATGAGCAAGGCGACCGAAGCCAATGTGGCGTCATAGCCTTCCACCATGGTTTCCAGTAGCGTGGCAAACGCGATAATCTGACGCGAGCCTTCCCGCCAAAAAGTATTGTCTCCTTGCACTTCCGGGGGCTCAGGCAAAAGGTTTTCAGCCATTTCCGCCGCGTCGCTCACTGCCAAAAACAGGCAACCGGAGCGATAGAGACTCTGCGTCACGATATCAACCGGATTAAAGGTATCGCTCTTGTCGATAATGTTTGCCCAAAGACCAAAGGGGTTCAGACAGATGACGCGTTCGCCTCGGGCTTCAAGCAAAGGCTTGGTGATACAGATCAGTTCGCCTTTAAAGTCGACGATCACCTTGCTGGCGAGGATAGCCATGATATTGGTGACGACTGTATAGATACCTTTGCCGCTACCAGCCGGGGCGATACAGAGCGCATTCGAGACATAATTGATGAATAGCGGCTTCTTCGGCGCGTCTTCCATCACGCCCCAGAACGGCCCGGCGCGATCAGGGACGATTTCATGCGAGAGGTCCTTCCATGTCGCCCAGCGCGCCGTGCCGTCCTTGCCGGTCGGCTCGAAGGCCGCCAGCCATTCGAAGCCGCGTGCGGTCACGGTGAGCACAATCACGACGATCCGCAGACCTGCGAGCCCGGCCACAAAATACGCCAGCGCCGGGAGCGGACGGATTCCATCACCATGCATCAGCGGACCGGTTTCCAGCCCGGCCCAGATCGCCAGACCGGCCACAACGACCAGCGCGGGGAGACTCATGGGCTGCGTCTGGTTAGCACTCATCGCGCTCACCCGCCCATGCCGTGACGAAGGCGAATAACGCGCAGGCCGACCGCGCCATTCGCGCGGAAGTAATCAACCCAGAAACGGCGGATTTCATCTTCATCACGGCAATGCGGGCCGTAGCTGCGCCGTTGAAGCATGAGCAGATCAACCGCAATGCCGTTAAGCGCATGCGGTTTCAGTCGGTCGTGATACACCGCCCGCCGCGCAAAATGCGCGAAACGCGGCATGTCATTTTGCACCCGGCAGAACTGCGCGCTGTCCGGCGTGTTTTGCACCAGGTCCGAAACAAGCACGATCTTGGCACCCGCTTTCACACCCGGCTGGCGTGAGAGATCGGCGACCATCTCCAGGATCGGCGATTGCCAGCTTTGGCGGCGTCCCTTGTCCGGGCTGTCGTCCAGCACGGCTCCAAGCTCCGGTAGAAAGCGTTGTTCGTACAGGCGCGTACGCTGTTTCTTCAGGTAACCCGCCGGGCCGGTCTCCGCGCCAATCGCGGTGAGTTGTCCGGGCTCCGTCGCCGGGCCGCAAACATGAAAGCGCGGGGCCAGCACCGAGGCCTGTTGATCGCCCTCGGTCGTGTACACCGACACGCGGTCACCGAAACCCAGCCCGTCATAGAGCTGACGGAAATAGCGATGTAGCGCCCTTTGCTGGTCCGCATCGAAGCGCGGCTCCGATGCATCGATCAACACAAACGTTTGCCGACCGCTGACGCCATCGAAACAGCCATAGCGATCCGCCACCGGCTTGCCATACGCCTGATAAGCGGCATACCCCAAACTGACGATACAAATGATCAGGGCCAGTGAGGCACCGATGATGAGCGGCCAGTTGGTTTTATGTCTGCTTGCATATCTCATGACGTACGGCCTCCGTTATTGGCATGCAGGGAGTCAAAAAGGGTTTTGAGGGTGCGCAGCGCAGCGGCCTTCGATGCATCGAGGTCGGTGCGGTATTGGCGGATGTCCGGTGGATCGCCAAACGCGGGCGGGTCACTGTCTTCAAGAAACGATTGAAATGAGGCAAGCCCCTCCAGCGCCCCGGCAGGCAAAGGCGTCTTATCGCCCCGCGCCGCGCGGTGGGTCTCTGCTAACCGGGCAATATCGACGCGCAAAGCGCTTTCCGCATCGCTGATCGAACGCACCAGTTCCCGCCGGTCCGCCAGGCAGCGCTCCAGGTCACGCCGCACAGCGGCGCTGCGTTTTTGCTGATTTTTCCAGGCTTGATCTAAAACGCGGCGGGCGTCGTTATGACGCGCCTCGATTTCCGCGACAAACACACCGAACGCATCATGCAACGCTTCATAGGCCGCCAGCGCCGCCCGGTGATAGCGGCTGTAGTGCGGGTACGGATCGGCAAAGGCGACCATCCCCTTGTGATAAGAGAGCACCGACATGCAAATGCCGGTCAGCACCAGGAACAACGCCTCCGGCGTCGTCACCAGCCGCGCATATCCGTCCAGGGAAAACGTGATGACATCGAGCGACTCCTGCGCCCGTACCAGCCCGAGCGTGCTGTGCAGCAGGATCATGACGGCAATAAACGCCCCAAACTGCCAGCAGGCGCGGCGGCGGATGGCAACGAACTCCGGATTGTCCGCATCTGCCGCATGCGCGCCGTAATGCAGCCAGCGCCCGACATGGAAACCAGCCATGACGCTGATCAGCACATTGGTCACGGACATCAACAGGCTGAACAGAATCGCCGCCAGCGGTGACGCCGCAAGCTGCGTATTCAGCAAAAAGCCGGTGCCGCCAATGGCTTCCAGCACCGCCGCCAAAGCGACGGTCAGTACGCCTTGCACGGTCT
>JANQIR010000263.1 GCA_028282065.1 Aestuariivirgaceae bacterium | reverse complement strand
TCGCGCGAGGGCGCAACGTACACAACATCACCGACAGCCAGAACATCGCTAACCACCTTGACCTTGGGGCCAAGCCCGTTGTCCGGCAGCGACCGGCGCGCCCAGGTCATCAGTTGCAGCGGCACCGAAACCGTCTCGCGCGAAGTTTCCAATTTACCGTTGCGCAGCCTTTTCGGCTGCAGCCCGACGACAGCGCGTTCGTCAGACACCTCGAGCACCACCGACAACCGCCATGGCGCAATGTCAGACGGCGCCTTGATCGCACTGATGAGTTGGCCCCAGTCTCCGACAAGCCGCACCTTCTGCGCCGGCCCCCGCCAGCCCTTCTTGCGGTCAAACTGCATCAACCCTGCGGTGATCGCCTGGCGGGCAAATATCTGCAATTTCGGATCCAGCGTTGTGCGGATTGATAACCCACCCGTATAGAGCGCCTTTCTGTCGTACATGCGAACGACTTCGCGCCGTACTTCCTCGGTAAAGGACTCGGCTGCAAAAAGCTGCGCTCCAAACGGACGCAACGCGACCTTCAACGGCTGTGCGGCCGCCTCCTGGCGCTGTTGTGCGGTGATGAAGCCATTGGCTTCCATACGTTCCAACACCCAGTTGCGCCGCTCAATGGCCCGCTCCTTACGACGGTAGGGATGGTAATTGTTCGGCGCTTTGGGAAGCGCAGCAAGATAAGCCATTTCAGCGAGCGACAGATCGACGAGAGACTTGTCAAAATAAGACAGCGCAGCTCCGGCCACTCCGTAAGAGCCAAGACCCAGGTAAATTTCATTCAGATAAAGCTCAAGGATCTGATCCTTCGTGAACGCGCCCTCGATCTGTTGTGCGATGAGCGCTTCCTTGATCTTGCGCTGCAATGTCCGGTCGCTGGACAACAGGAAGTTCTTTGCAACCTGCTGAGTGATCGTTGACGCGCCGATCAGGTTTCCACCCCGCCTGCCGAGAACAAAGCGGTCGAAAAGGATTTTGACATCGACGATGGCCGCGCGGCCCAGCGCCTCCCAATCAAGCCCGCCATGTTCATAAAAACGCTTGTCCTCGGCCGACAGGAAGGCATTTATCAGCTGTTTGGGCACGGCATCGATCGGCACAAACAACCGACGCTGTTCAGCATATTCCGCCAAAAGCGAGCCGTCACCGGCATGAATCCTGCTCATCACCGGCGGCTGGTATTCAGCCAGCTGTTCATATTCCGGCAGCGTCTTGGATACATTCCAGATAACATATCCGGCGCCGGCTGCTCCCGCCAAAAAGACAATAAAGCCGCTGGTGAAAAGGAAACCCAGAAATCTCAGCATCGTGCCGCCCTACCCGCGCGGATCATATCTTCGCGATTCGTGACTCAAGCCTAACGGACAAGCTTTGCCATATTCGCCGGCCAAATTGAATGTCAAAGCGAACAAGACGCTCCCGAGCCCAGCGCCCCCCCCCATGCCAACTATGCCAACTATGCGTCGATTGTGGCATTCTTGAGCCGGCGACCCGCCCGAGCGGAAAAACCGCTCAACCGACCGTCAGGGCGTCAGGGCAAGCTTGGTGGAAAAATGCCGGTCAATCGCCTTGACCAGCGCGCCCGCCATTTTGCGCCGCCAGACGCGCGACAGCAACAATCGTTCGTCCCGGCGGCTCGACAGATAGCCCAACTCAAGCAGAATGGACGGCACATCCGGTGCCTTCAAGACTCTAAAACCGGCCGACCGCATGGGACGCGGTGCGAGCCGGCTAACCTTACCGACTGAGTTCACAACCGTTTTTGCGAAATGCACGGAATGGTTTTTTGTTTCGCGCTGCGCCAGCTCTATCAGGATGCCGGTGATTTCCTCTGTCTCTGCGCCAAGATCAACGCCATCGATAATGTCGGCGCGGTTTTCCTTGTGGGCCAGTTCCTCAGCTTCCTTATCTGAGGCTTTCTCCGACAATGTGTAGACCGTTGCACCGCGCACGGAACCGCGCAGCAGGGAATCGGCGTGAATGGCGATGAACAGATCCGCGTTCGCCTCGCGAGCGAATTTCACCCGGTCACGCAAGGTCAAAAAGGTGTCGTCTTCGCGGGTCATCTTGACGACATAGCGTCCCGTTGCCCGTAATTTATCGCGAAACACCTTGGAAAAAGCCAGTGCAACGACCTTTTCCAGGGTCTTGTTACGGGAAATCGCGCCAGGGTCACGGCCGCCGTGTCCGGGATCCAGGACAATGACCGGCTTGGCATTCTGTGGCCTTGCGGCGGGAGGTGCGTAGGCCACCCTGCCTTGCGCGTTGCGTGTCGGACGAGGCTGTGGAAGCGGGATGGCCACCTGTTTGCCGATGGGTGTCTTCTTCACCCCTTCCGTTGCTGCCGTACCGGTTCCCGCCGGCTCTATGGTCGCGTTGCGGACAAACTCGGTAAACGCGGGAATATCGACCGGAATGTCGCCGTCCGCGACAGTCTCGGTTTTGGAGTTCCGGTTTTGCCTGGTTGGTGGCGGAGGCGCCAGTGGCTGTTCGGCGGCATGCAACCGGGCAAAGTTCTCCGTATCTGTCTTCACGAGGTCAACAACCAGCCGGGCTGGCTGACCATCGACCGGATGCAGAGCAAAGGAACGCTCGATCAGGACCGGCCGATCAACATCAATGACGACTCGAGACCGCCCCTTTTCAACCAGACCGAAACGGAAAGACTGAACAAGCCCTGCACCTTGCTTTCCGGCATCTTCCGGTAACTTGAAGATGGTTTCCGGCAAATCAATGATGACCCGGTATGGATCCGGCAAAACATAAACACTGAAGCTGACCGCTTTTGACAAGTCCGTGACGAAGCGAGATTTGCTGGTATCGCCATTAACGCGCGCATCTGTCGCAACGGGAGGCGCCGGGTCTTGCGCGAAGACACGCACAGGCACGCTGGCTGCCAGAATCATGGCCGCAACCAGCCACAAAACGAGCCAGCCGGCAATCTCGCGTTTATGAGCGTCCCGCACCACCACAGCCGGCACACTTTCCCCGTTACGTTTGTTCCAGGCCAGATGAACCGTTGTGGATCCACCTGGCAGCATCCCATATCGTATAAACAAGGATTAAATGGCTTGGGTTAACTGTTGGTTGCCACACGGCCCCTGAAACTACCGGTCTTTGTTCATCACACAGTATCGTTAACGCGTCCGGGCACGTGCGCTCCGCTAACGACTTGCAATCGCTGTAAACAGTCAATATGACTACTAAGTACTCTCTGATGCAGGCGGGCCGAATTGGCAGTGAGCCTGCCGAGTAAATGTTTCCGCTCCGGTTTGGATCCGGGCATCGAATTGCCGCAAACCGGACGCGTTATCCTCACGGACCCGATGATTGGTAAAAGAGGGTCCGGAATTTTAGTGAACCGTCCCGGCATTACGGGACACTGTAAAAAACTGGATTGCTTGCTATTTTGATGGAGCCCATCAGAAAAATTCCACGTTCAAGCGCCGCGGTGCCTGACACCGTAGCTGTCACGCATGCCCTACAAACGGCCGGAGAGCGTGTGGTTTGTAAGCCTTCCCCAATTCAGCGCGCATGCGCCTCGAACCGGTGCCGTCGGGCGCCCGGAGCCAGTACCGTCGTTCGAGACCTGCGGCAGCGCGCCAAGGATAAGCCAACATGGGCAGTAAAATGCTTGTCGATGCGGCACACCCGGAAGAGACCCGGGTCGTTGTCGTCCGCGGAAACCGAATTGAAGAGTTTGACTACGAATCCGCACAGCGCAAACAGCTAAAAGGTAATATTTACCTGGCCAAGGTGACCAGGGTTGAACCATCGCTTCAAGCCGCGTTCGTAGACTACGGCGGAAACCGTCACGGTTTTCTCGCCTTCAGCGAAATTCATCCGGACTACTACCAAATTCCCGTCGCAGACCGGCAGGCGCTACTTCAGGAAGAAGAAGACGATGCGCGGCGCAGCGAGGAAGATCTGGACGCCGACGATCCCACCGAAGCCAGCAGCAGCGCCGATGACGATCAGCCTGATTCGCCCGAGGCTGATGCGGCAGAGATGTCCGATGACGATGCAGATGACGGCAAATCTGAACTCGACGCATCCGGCAACGAAGACGAAAATGAAGACGGCGAGCCACGGGACGACCAATCCGTGGATTCTGTCGGCGCTGAAGACGCCCTTGAAGAGGTGCCGCAGCGCAAGAAGCGCCCACGGCGCAGCTACAAGATTCAAGAGGTCATCAAACGACGGCAGGTCATACTGGTGCAGGTCGTCAAGGAAGAACGCGGCAACAAGGGCGCGGCGCTGACAACCTACCTGTCACTGGCCGGACGCTATTGCGTCTTGATGCCGAATACGTCGCGTGGCGGTGGAATTTCCCGGAAAATAACCGATGCAACCGACCGCCGGCGGCTGAAGGACGTTGCCAAGGGCGTAGATATTCCACAAGGCATGGGGCTGATCGTGCGCACGGCAGGAGCGCAGCGCACCAAGGTGGAAATCAAGAGGGACTTCGACTACCTGTTACGACTTTGGGAGAATGTCCGCGACCTGACGCTCGAATCAACGGCGCCAAGCTTGGTTTACGAGGAAGGCAGCCTGATCAAACGGTCCATTCGCGATCTTTATACCAAGGAAGTCGATGAAATCCTCATAGAGGGCGAAGACGCGCAAAAAGAAGCCAAGAGCTTCATGAAAATGCTGATGCCCAGCCACGCGCGCAACGTCAAACTTTACAAGGAAATTCGCCCGCTGTTCCTGCGGTATCAGGTCGAGAGCCAGCTCGACGGGCTGTTTTCTCCGACCGTCGTGCTCAAATCCGGCGGCTACATGGTGATCAACCAGACCGAAGCGCTGGTGTCCATAGATATCAACTCCGGCAAATCGACCCGCGAACACAGCATTGAGGACACGGCGCTACGCACCAACCTGGAAGCAGCCGAGGAGATCGCCAGACAGCTAAGACTGCGCGACCTGGCAGGGCTGATCGTTATCGACTTCATCGATATGGAGGAGAAGCGAAACAACCGTTCGGTCGAACGCAAGCTCAAGGATGCGCTGAAGACGGACCGGGCCCGTATACAGGTCGGCCGAATCAGCCATTTCGGTCTTCTGGAGATGTCACGGCAACGCCTCAGGCAAGGCATGCTGGAGAATTCCACGCGGCCCTGCCCTCATTGTGACGGCACAGGCCTCGTACGCTCCTTGCCGAGCTGTGCATTGTCGGTCCTCAGATCGATTGAGGAACATTTGCTGGGACGTACGCCGGACAATCTCACTGTGAAATGCGATCGGGATGTGGCGTTCTACATCCTCAACGATAAACGAGACCACCTGCTGTCCCTGGAGACAACTTACGGGATCTCGATTTATCTACAGCCAAGCGGCGATGTCCTGCCGTCCAATTGCGAAATCGAACGCGGTGGCGACCGCCACAAAGGGGGGCGTGGCGCACAAGCGGAAAGCGTTAAGATCGACTCGGCTTTCACCGGTAAAGACGATGGGTCCGAAGTGGAGGCGAAATCCGCCGAAACATCCGATGAAGACGAAGAGGCCGCGCCGCAAAAGCGCAAACGCCGCAGAGGCAGACGCGGCGGCCGGCGGTCACGGGAACGGCAGGCCGAGGCCAGTGCGGAGGCGACGGCGGCCGAGGATGCGTCATCGCCGGGTAGCGATGATGATCAGGCGACAGCTGAACCCGCGCCTGACGCCCAACCGGAGGCAGTTTCAGAAGATGTGACGGCTGAATCGGGGGACTCCGAAGCTGCCGAACCGAAGAAGAAGCCGGCGCGCAAACGGACACGCAAATCAAAGGCTGCGGCAAAGAGTGAAGACGCAACGGCCGAAAATGCGCCTGCGGACGTAGCAGACGCGGCGCCAGAAACCGACTCCCCCGCGGAGGCCGCAGAACCGGCTGAACAGGCAGAGCCCACCCCCGACACGAAACCTGCGGCAAAGCCGAAGCGTACCCGCAAACCTCGCAAGACCAAGGCGGCCGCAGCAGAGGTTGCTGAACCGGAAGTGGCCGAACCTCAGTCCACAAACGGACAACAGGAGCCTGGAAAGGACAAATCCACGACAAACGGAACCGGCCAGCCAGAGCATGAAGCAACCGAGCAAGCCGATGTTGCGACCGGCACGAGTTCGTCAAGCACCGGTTCGGAACCTTCCCGCAGCACATGGGCGCCGCCTCAGCCTACGACAACCGAGTCCGGTCCACGCAAATCGGGTTGGTGGAGCAAGCGATAGGCGCGAAGGGCGGCGTTTTATTGCCCTTTGTCCTTATCGGGCCTTTCAGACCGCGTCAGCCATGCTTTCATGGCCTGAATGCGCGCGTGGCTTCGCGCGACCGTCATGCGTGAAATGTCGTCGCTTAGCACCGCGCGCACCATCACGCGGTGCAATTTACAGGCAAGACCCGGATCGGGCTGGTCAATATTGGCGAAAAGCAGAATGTCATTGCCAGCTTTGACCGCGTCCACCGCGGCGATGCGCCAGTCGTAGTTGTCACGGATAGCGCGCATCTGCATGTCATCGGTAATGGTGACACCAGTAAACGAAAGATCGCGGCGTATCAGGTCATGAACCGCGGCATATTCCAGCGTGGCCGGCTTGGAATTTGCCGAATAAGACGGATTGTGCAGGTGCCCCACCATGATCATATCCACGCCCGGCCTGCCACTGGAATCCAGTTTGGCAAGTTGCCGGTATGGGTGGAGTTCGCGCACCGGATCCCATCGGGGAATGCTGGTAAAACCCTTATGGCTATCCTTCAACGAACTGCCATGGCCGGGGAAATGCTTGGCGGAGGTAAGGACCCCAAAATCACGGTGTGCTCGGACAAAGGCTCTCGCATAGCTCGTCACGACGGCCTGGTCATTCCCATAGCTGCGCTGCTGCCTGCCAATGATTGGGTTCTTCCGGCCCGTAACATCGAGATCCACCACCGGCCCGAAATTGACATTGAACCCTGCTCCTGCAACCTGCCGCGCTAAAGTGCGATAATAGGCGTAAGCCCTTTGCGGGCTCATCTTGCCGGCAACGCGCTGTGCCGCCAACCAATTGCCGTGCCCGGTCTTGCGGGTCAGCCTCTGGACAAAACCGCCTTCCTGATCCAGTCCGAGCAATGGCGCCGATGGCGTCGCGGCATTCGCGAAGTGCTCGGTAAGATTACGGATCTGATCCTTACCGGTGATGTTGTGCCCGGCAAAGAAGACGCCCCCTAAGAAGCCACGGCTCACCAACCGGTGCAGGATTTGTGTACCGGGATCGTTCGGCCGCGTGCCGGTAAATCCGACCATGATCATCTGGCCGATCATCAGGTCGAGTTGGTCCGGCTTCCTGTTGAAGTAACCCGCCTCGGCACAACTTTTCGACAGCTCATCGTCGCTCAAGAGATTTTCGGTTATCCAACCGCCAATCTCGTTGGCGTCCGGTTGCGCACGGGCGACCGGACCGGACACGGCAACTGCCGACAGGCAAAGCCAAAACGCGGCCACGATTGTGCTGGCCCGGGGCGTCATCGGCCTGCCGCCCCTGTACGGCACAGGCAAAAACAAAACGGCCCGTCATTGGCGAGCCGTTTGTGAGGCGTGCTCTTTATCAATGCAGTTCCTGGAGGCTCAGGCTTCGTTTTGAATCTGGTCGACCGCCTTAGCCATCAGCTCGTCCATTGTCCGGCGGATCTGATGATCGGACTGATCGACACCCTTGGCGTCAAAATCACCCCGCACTTTGCGGAAGACATCGTCATCACCAGCTTCCTCAAAGTCCGCCTTGATAACCTCCTTGGCATAAGCCTCAGCCGCATCGCCGCTAATGCCCATCTTCTCGGCCGCCCACAAGCCTAGAAGCTTGTTGCGTCGTGCATTGGCTTTAAATCTGAGCTCCTCGTCATGCACGAACTTGCGCTCGAAACCTTCTTCGCGTTTTTCGAAACTGCTCATCGGATGTACAACTCCCTATCGCGCCAGCGGCGCCCATGTTCATGAAAGAACAGATAGCGCCGGGTGCCCGGCAATTCAACCGCGCATGCCTTGCCCGGGGTGCAATTTTGCCTCAGGGCATACCCCAATAATTCGGTTGACTTTTGCCAGGCCGCCCGCCAATTGTCGCCACACGCGTCAATGAGTTTGTACAAACATTGTAGCCGTGGGTCGTGGCTGGGCTGACCGTGCCACCGGATGCGCAAGGCCCTGTGACATCTATCATCCGCTGACATGTGCACAACATCTGCGGGCTGCAAGCCATCCCTGTTCCAACGAGGAAAACCGGCATGAACCAGCGCCGCCGCCGCATCTATGAGGGCAAGGCAAAAATCCTTTATGAGGGCCCAGAGCCAGGCACCCTGATCGTGCACTACAAGGATGACGCCACCGCCCACAACGCGCAGAAGAAGGCCGTCATCGAAGGCAAAGGCGTGATCAATAACCGGATCTCGGAGCTGATATTCAACCGGTTGAACGAGATCGGCCTGCCAACCCACTTCATCAAACGGCTCAATATGCGTGAGCAATTGATCCGCGAAGTCGAAATTATTCCCCTGGAAGTGATCGTCAGGAATGTTGCGGCGGGCACGCTGTCAAAGCGTCTCGGGCTGGATGAAGGAACGGTGCTGCCGCGCTCTATTATTGAATTCTGTTACAAGAATGATGAGCTGGGCGACCCGCTGGTGGCAGAAGAACACGTTACGGCCTTCGGATGGGCGACGCCGCAAGAGCTGGATGACATCATGGCCCTGTCGATCCGTATCAACGATTTCCTGAGCGGCCTGTTTCTCGGCATCGGGATCAAGCTTGTCGACTTCAAGCTCGAGTTCGGCCGGCTTTTCGAGAACGACACGGTGCGTGTCGTTCTGGCTGATGAGATTTCACCGGATTCGTGCCGTTTATGGGATCTGCAGACCAGCGATAAACTCGATAAGGACCGGTTTCGCCGCGACCTTGGCGGGCTGGTCGAAGCCTATCAGGAGGTTGCCAGGCGCCTGGGAATCCTTACAGAAAGCAATAACGGCGAGCGCAGCA
Organism: Aestuariivirgaceae bacterium; assembly: GCA_028282065.1. GTDB lineage: Bacteria > Pseudomonadota > Alphaproteobacteria > Rhizobiales > Aestuariivirgaceae > JANQIR01. The sequence continues at coordinate 31,711 of JANQIR010000263.1, read as the reverse complement.
AACCTGTCCTGGTGAAAAGCGATTGAAAACAGCATTGCGACGAATAGCGGAACGATGAAGGCAAGAATTACAATCACACTGAAGAACGGCGTTCTGGACCCGCAGGGCAAGGCCATCGAAGGCGCCTTGTCGTCATTGGGGTTTCCCGGTGTCAGCAACGTCCGTCAAGGCAAATACATCGAGCTTGATATAGAAGGCGGCGACGCGCAGGCCGCTGAAGCGGCTGTCAACGACATGTGCGACAAGCTTCTCGCCAATACGGTGATTGAAAACTACTCCGTAAAGGTGTCATGAGCGGGCCAGGTACAGCCCCCGCAGACAGTGGAGCCTGCCGATGAAGAGTGCGGTCATCACCTATCCCGGCCTTAACCGGGAAAGTGACATGATCATGGCGCTGGAGGCGGTTACCGGGCGGGCGCCTGTCAATGTCTGGCACACCGAGAAAGACATCCCCGATGTCGACCTGATCGTCATTCCCGGTGGGTTTTCCTATGGCGACTACTTGCGCTGCGGCGCCATTGCGGCGCGCTCTGCCGCAACGGACGAGCTTGTACGCCAGGCCAAACGCGGTGTGAACGTTCTTGGGGTCTGCAACGGGTTCCAGATTCTCATTGAGGCCGGACTTCTGCCCGGTGCGCTGATGCGCAATGCCGGTCTGAAATTCGTATGCCGGACGGTGCAGCTACGGGTTGAGAACGCCTCGACGTTTTTCACTCGCGGTATGTCCGTCGGCGACACAGTGCCGTGTCCTGTCGCACATGGCGATGGAAACTACTTTGCCGCAGAGGAGACGGTCCGCCGGCTGGAGGACACCGGCAGGGTTGTCTTCCGATATACAGACGGCACCAACCCAAACGGCTCGGTGAACGACATCGCCGGCATCGTCAACGAGGCCGGAAACGTCATCGGCATGATGCCGCATCCCGAGAACCGCATAGAGGCACTACATGGCGGTTCGGAGTGCCGGGCGCTGTTCGAGTCGCTGCTGAACCAGATGAGCCATTGAATTTGCGCAGTTAGAGCGCTTTGCAGTTAGGTTGAATCAATTCTGTTTGCCGTCCCGGTAGCGACAGTGGCCGCCGAGCCCGCAAAAACCGTGACGAAACCAAGCGCTGCCGCAGTCAGCGAGAAGGCTGCGGCAAGGCCGAACATATGCGGCCACGAGATCCCCGCCGCAACGCCGGCAAGCACCGCGCCGAGCGCGCCAATTCCGTCCAACAATACAAAGGCAAGCCCCAATGTCGATCCTTCGCTGCGGTCGGTGTGATCGACCGCACTTGCGAGAATAGCGGCGCGGATTGCGTCCAGCGCAGCAACCGCAACCATCATCGCAGCGATCATGGTCCACAGCGAATGCTGCAAGACCAGCACACCGATCGCCACAGCCGCTACAAGATTGCCAAGCACCACGACGGGCCGACGGCCGGCGATATCGGAGATCTTACCAACCCAGGGCTGTGCCAATGCCCCTATGATCAGCATGCTTGAGAATGCGATGCCGGCCGCCCCCGGCCCGAATCCATGCTGATCTGCAAGAAAAAGCGGGATCATACTGAGGAGCGCCATCAGCGCCATGTTGTAGAAGCAGATCATCGCCACCATGCGCAGGCCATTGCGCTGCCGCCACATGTCGAGAAGGCCGAGTATGTCCTGTTTGCTGACCGGCTTGCCCTCAACACGCGGAACGCCGCGCGCCACCCAAAAGAAACACACGCCAATGAATGCGGCAGGAATGACCGTGATCGCCAGCGCCACGCGCCAATCGACATACGCAAGGAGAAAACCGACTGCGAGCGGTGACAGGACCTCGGCCAGCGAGCCACCGATGGCATGAATGCCAAGCACGTGCGCACGTCGCTGCCTGTTCTCGCGCGTGAGCACGCCCGTGGCAATAGGATGCCATGCCGCATCGCCCATGCCTGCAATGGCGAGCAAGAGTGCGAGAGACCAGAATCCCGGCGCCGTGGCAGCCAGTGCATAACCTATGGCGACCCACCAGAACGTGGCAACCAGCAACCGCCCACGGTCTGAAACGTGATCGGTGAGTATTCCAGCCGGCAGATAGGCGAGCGCACCGCCGATATTGCAGATTGTGAACAACAGACCGACTTCAGCTGGCGAAAGCCCCATCGCAATGCCGGCAGTCGGCACAATCAGCCACAGCGAGGCAATGGGGAAATCGTTTGCGAAATGGCCCAATGCGAGCCATGTCAGTAAGGTGCGGTGCTTCATGGCAACGGCAAGCTCTGATCCAAAGTTGCGGATATGGCGCAAAGAACGCACGCGCATCCCGGGATCAGAACACTAGGTCAGCGCGGCATGTCTGACAGTCGACATTCAGACAAATTACATCTAAAAATCGTCAAAGATCATGACAAACCCCAAACATCACCCTCTGAATGCTTCCTGCGAAACGTGCGTATCGCGCTATGTGGGTGAAACAGTCATGCCGGCATCCGGAGAGAGCTACGGCTGGCATGCCCATGACTTCGGGCAACTCATCTCGGCAGCTTCAGGGTCCATGTATGTCGGAACGCCGGGACGTATCCTCTTGCTGAGCCCGGCGATGACTTTGTGGATTCCGCCGGACGTTGCGCACTGGATGCGCTACGGATCGAACAACGAGATGCGCTATGTCGACGTGCGTCGGGACGAAGCCGAGAAGATAGGCTCTGAATGCCGGATCATGGCGATGACGCCATTGCTGAGCGCTTTGATATCCGAGACCATGCCCGACAACGGCGCAGCCCGCACCAACAGGCACAACGACATACTTCATGATCTCCTGCGTCATGAACTTGCCGCGGCCCCCGACGTGCCGTTGTCGATCGCCGTGCCGCAGGACTACCGAATTCGCCGGCTCGCCCAAGCGGCCCTTGACGATCCCGGCGTCGTTGAATCGGTTGATGCCTGGCTCGCCGACGCCCCTGCCAGCCGCAAGACCATCGAACGACTGTTTGCCGCAGAAACGGGAATGCCGCCATCGCGCTGGTTGCGTCATGCACGTGTGCTTCATGCCATTTCGAGGCTTGCCGCCGGCGAGAAGGTAAGCTCGGTCGCGTTTGACATGGGCTATGCATCGTCAAGCGCATTCAGCTATATGTTTCGCCGCACCCTCGGGCGCAGCCCAACCGAGTTCTGCACCTGACCGCTCCCGATGAATTCTGGGAAGCTGGAGCATGTTTGATGACTGTTGCCTAACTCAGCTCAAATCAGCTTGGTTCAGAGATCGTCGGCCTTGGCCGCCTGGGCGGCGGCCTGTTGCTGGTTCTGCTCGATCGCCGGCAATACGGCGCCGGCAACTGCTTCTTTTTCCTTTTCGTTCAGCTTGCCGGTATCGTCGGCAACCCGCACGGTGACCTCGCGGTGCGCGAACTTGATGCCCTTTTCCTCGAACAGCTCCCGGATGCGGGTGTAGACTTTGTTGCGCACGCCGAACTGGTCGCCAGGCCGCGTCATGAACTTGACCCGGATAATCATCGCAGAGTCGTCCATCTGAATGACACCTTGAGACTTGAGCGGCTGCAGGAATTTCGGCCCCAGTTCCTCATCCTGCAACAGGTCCTGACCCAACCGTTTGATGAGCTTGCGAACCTGCTCGATATCGGTGTCATAAGTGACACGCAACGGAAGCTTCATCATGACCCAGTCACGGGAATAGTTGGTCAGCTGCTTGATTTCCCCAAAGGGGATGGTGTTGAGCGGCCCGTTGTGATGACGCAGTTGGAATGACCGGATCGAAATCTTCTCCACCATGCCCTTTGCGGTGCCGATATCTATGTACTCACCCTTTCTGAATGCATCGTCCATAAGGAAGAAGGCACCGGAGAAGATATCGCGGATCAGTGTCTGCGCACCGAAACCGATGGCCAGGCCGACGACTCCGGCGCCGGCGAACAGCGGGCCGATGTCCACGCCGAGCTCCGACAGCACAATCATGCCGGAAATCACGACGATGGTAATCAGCAGGAAATTCCTGAAAATCGGCAGCAATGTCACCAGACGTGACTGCCCCTTGCCGCCCGGCCCCTCGGCTTCGCCCGGTAACTGGCCGTCGACATCGCCTTCTTCGGCCCGCTTGGCATCCACCCAAATTTCAACGGCGCGATAGCTGAAATAGGCCATGAACACGATGATGCCGATATCGATCATATTGACGAAGAAGCCCTCCTCGCCGAAGAAATCAACGCCCCATACCGAGGCGAGCATGCTGATGCCGGCAATGAAAATCACCACACCGCAGGCGTGTTCGACCAGCGGCTGGAACGGCGATGCGCCAACGCGGATCTTGTCCCGGCCCGTCGTGACTTCTTCTTCTGCATCCAGTTCGGCCGCCTCGCCGTCTGCCTGTTCTTCTGCTACGGATTCGATGATCGTGGGTTCTTCGGCAGTCCCTTCCCGCTCAGCCTGCTCTGCCTCTTTTCTGGCCTGCTGCGCCTCCCTTCTGCGCCGGAACAGGCGATCGACAATCAGAAGCGCGATGGCATAGACAATCAGGCCTGCGACCAGAATATAGACAGGACCGCCCACCAGACCGAACACTGCCGGATAGTCCATGATCAACCTGAAGGTCGCGACGACCCAGGCAACTGCAAGGTATATGACAGCGAAGAGATGCCAGTAGCCCGCAATGAACCGGACCAACACGCCGCACTCAGCAGGCTCAGCGCCACCTCGGATGGCATTGGCGAACACCTCGCGGTAGCGCCAGAAAACAGCGCTGAGAGCAAGGACTGCCATCAGCGAGCCCAGACTCAACAGCAATTTATGTGCATTTTGATCGAGACCGAGCTGGTCCATCCAGTTACATACCGCCAACACGACGATGATGAGCGTGAACACCTGCACAAGACGGCGATTGATCTTATTGGCAGCCTGGTCGCTGAAGGCAAGGAGGCGGTGCGACGGCGCATCCGGTGTGAGAATGTTGAAAAACACGATACGCACCAGACGGAAAACCACATAAGCAACCACGATGGTCACGGCGGTCTTGTGGATGGCCGTTGCGCCCGGTTCGATCAGATAGACGACAGTCAGAGCCACCACGGCCAGAATGCCCACGGCAACACTCATCAGAACGCCCCGCATCAGCAGATAGTACAGGCGCTCAGTGCGGGTTTCCGGGTCCGGGCGGTATGTTCCCTTAAACTGATCCTTGGCCCACTTGTCGACCTTGCCGGCGGTAAAATATCCAGCACCCAGTGCAATACCGGCCAGAAGGACCGCGTAGAGCATCCATAGCAATGTGTTCCCGGATTCGGCATCGCTCAGCGTTTGGCCGATCTTGGACGGCATATTGCCAATGTCCAGGAGCATGGCGCGCGTGCGGCTGCGGAACTCGACAATCTGTTCACGCACGGAAGGCCCTGTTGAAGCTTTCTTCTTGGCCTTGCCTGAGCTGCCAGGGCCGACGACAATCACCGTCGCCCCGGATTTTTGCGCTTTTTCAATAATCGGCTTTAGCGACCTGGCCAGTTCGGACTGTGATGTGTCCGCAGATATTGCGGGAGCGGCGCACGCCAGAAGGAACGCCAAGCCAGCCAGAACGGCCCTGAGGAAATTTCCGGCGATTGTCATATCAACCATGCTCATCCGTGTCCCAATTCTCAACCAACGGTGATGCCAAATCAGGCATATTTCAGAGTCCGGCCCCACTATTACCGGAACGACTGTATCAACAAATGCCGCATTGCGCTAAGAGATGCGCACAACAATCTGTTTGTGAGTCGAACTACGCAATCTGATACCTTCCTATGAACACACTTCAGCAAGAAATGCCTGTGACAGCCGAGCTTGTGGCAGAGCATGGCCTCAAACCGGACGAGTACGATCGCATCCTGACATTGATCGGGCGCACGCCGACATTGACGGAATTGGGCATTTTCTCGGCCATGTGGAACGAACACTGTTCGTATAAATCCTCCAAGAAGTGGCTCAAGACACTTCCGGTGAACGGCGCAAGGGTCATTCAGGGCCCCGGTGAGAATGCCGGCGTCATAGACATCGGCGATGGCCAGGCCGTCGTGTTCAAGATGGAGAGCCATAACCATCCCTCCTACATCGAACCGTACCAGGGCGCTGCAACGGGTGTCGGCGGCATCCTTCGTGATGTCTTCACAATGGGGGCCAGGCCGATCGCGGCCTTGAACTGCCTGCGCTTTGGGGACCCCGATCATCCAAAAACCCGACATCTTGTGTCAGGGGTGGTCGCCGGAATTGGCGGCTACGGCAATTCGTTCGGTGTGCCTACCGTCGGCGGCGAGGTCAACTTCCACCGGCGATACAATGGCAACATCCTCGTCAATGCCATGGCGGTCGGCCTTGCGCGGAGCGATCGGATTTTCTACTCGAAGGCCGAAGGTGTCGGCCTGCCGGTCGTCTATCTGGGCGCCAAGACCGGACGCGACGGTATCCACGGTGCAACGATGGCGTCGGCAGAGTTCGCCGATGATGCCGAAGAAAAGCGCCCCACAGTCCAGGTCGGCGATCCCTTTACCGAAAAGTGTCTGCTTGAGGCCTGTCTTGAACTGATGGCGAGCGGCGCGGTGATCGCCATTCAGGATATGGGCGCAGCCGGCCTCACGTGTTCGGCGGTTGAAATGGGGGCCAAAGGTGATCTCGGAATCGAGCTGGATCTTGATAAGGTGCCGTGCCGCGAAGACCACATGACGGCCTACGAAATGATGCTATCGGAAAGCCAGGAGCGGATGCTCATGGTTTTGCGGCCGGAAAAGCAGGGTGAAGCCGAAGCCATCTTCGACAAGTGGGGGCTGGATTTCGCAATTGTCGGCAAGACGACCGACGACCTGAGATTCCGTATCCTGCATGGCGGCACGCAGGTGGCCGATCTGCCGATCAAGCAACTGGGCGACGAGGCGCCGGAATATGACAGGCCATGGACAGCACCATCTGCGCCAGACCCACTCAAGGCAGACGACGTGCCCGCACCCAATGACCTGAAGGAGGCGTTGCTCAAGGTCATCGGCTCACCGGACATGTGCTCCAAGCGCTGGGTGTGGGAACAGTATGACCACCTCATTCAATCCAACACCGCCTATACACCCGGAGGGGATGCTGCGGTGATGCGGGTTTCTGACACCGGAAAAGCCATCGCGGTGTGTGCCGACGTTACGCCCAGATATGTCGAGGCCGACCCTTATGAAGGCGGCAAGCAGGCGGTTGCGGAATGCTGGCGTAATCTGACTGCCGTTGGTGCCGATCCGATTGCCGTGACCGACAATCTCAATTTCGGCAACCCTGAACGACCGGAGATCATGGGAACCTTCGTCAAGACGATCAAAGGCATCGGGGAAGCCTGCCGGGCACTGGATTTCCCCGTCGTTTCGGGCAATGTGTCGCTGTACAACGAGACCAACGGCCAGGCGATCCTGCCCACCCCGACGATCGGTGGCGTCGGCCTGCTCGACGACCTGACCAATATGACAACACTGGCGTTCAAAAGCGAAGGAGAGCACATTTTGCTGATCGGCGGACATGGGCACCATCTTGGCCAATCCGCCTATCTGCGCGACGTGCTTGGCCGTGAAGACGGCCCGCCTCCGCCGGTGGACCTCGCGCTGGAGCATAAACATGGCGAGTTCGTACGCGATCTCATCGCCCGCAAGCGCCTGAGCGCTGTTCATGATATTTCCGACGGCGGTCTTGCTGCCGCGCTAGCAGAAATGGCCCTGGCATCCGGCATCGGCTGCCGTATCGAGATTCCCGACGGCCCCGCACACGCCACACTGTTTGCCGAAGACCAGGCGCGCTATGTCGTCACCTGCAGCCCGCCGGACTCGCATGGCATTCTGGGCCGGGCTGAGGATGCCGGCATACCCGCCATGCTGATCGGCACGGTGACCGCGGATGCATTGATTGTTGCGGGGCACGCCACCATATCACTTTCGGAGTTGCGGAACGCCCACGAGAATTGGCTTCCCGCCTTTATGGACGAATGGTCCGCGGCGTGAGACAATCTGGCCTGCAATTCTGGTTGAACTGGGGATAGCTGACAATGGCAATGGACGCGCATACGCTTGAAGAAATGATCCGCGACGCCTTTCCGGACGCCGTCGTGGAAATCCGCGACCTCGCCGGCGACGGAGACCATTACGCCGCATCAGTCGTGTCCGCCCAGTTCACAGGCAAATCCCGCGTGCAACAGCATCAAATGGTGTACAAGGCACTCAAGGGAAAAATGGGCGGCGAGCTTCATGCACTGGCGCTGCAAACCAGTGCACCCGAAGACCAGTAGCTGTTAGAACAGGAACGAAGCGAATGAGCGAAGTGAATGAGTGGATTGACGGTGTCGTGAAAGACAATGACGTGGTGCTGTTTATGAAAGGCACCCCAGAACAGCCGCAATGTGGCTTTTCAGGACGCGTTGTGCAGATCCTGGACTACATGCAGGTGCCGTATCAGGGGATCAACGTCCTGGAGTCGGACATGCTGCGCAACGGCATCAAGGAATATTCCGACTGGCCGACAATCCCGCAGCTTTACGTCAAAGGTGAATTTGTCGGCGGCTGCGATATCATCACCGAGCTTTTCCAGTCCGGCGAATTGAAGCAAAACCTGCTCGACAACGGCGTTGTCCTGGAAACAGCCTGAGGCTCCGGCCCTTCAGGTGTTCTTTACGAGCTCCGTGTTGGCTAATTGAGCGCGGGGCTTGTTATGCCGTGGTCAGCCCGCTTGACTTTCAGGCCCCGCCTCCGGCTGACCGGTAATAAAGCCGGTCCCGTCCAGATCATAAATGTCCGGGCGGAAATGCGCGCGGCCGTCGGCCGTCACCCAGGCGGTCAAATATGCGAAACGCACCTGCGGCGGCGTCGTTACCTTAACATCCAGCCGCTCTCCGGCAGTCGTGACATCTCGGATCCTGTCGCGGTTCCAGCCGTCCTGACCGTTCAAAATCCAATTGGTGAGAATGTGGACCTGATCGACGCGTACACAGCCCGATGAGAAATAGCGTGCACCGGCGACAAAGAGTTGCTTGGTCGGCGTATCATGCATGTACACAGCGTATTTGTTAGGGAAGTTGATCTTCACCGACGCCATTGCATTGCCCTCACCCGGCTCCTGCCGGAAATGATAGCGGTCCGCTTTCAGGTTGCTGAAATCGACCTTGGACGGGTCGACCTCAGGCCCGCCATATCCGTCATAGATCCGAATATCCAGGTTCCGCAGGACCGACAGGCCTTTTTTCTGGATCTCGGGAATAATGTCACGCCTGACGATACTGACCGGGGCATTCCAATAGGGATTGAAATTGAGTTCGGAAACCTTGCTGTTCAGTATCGGCGTGGGCCGGTCCTTCTTTCCGGCGATGATATTGTGACGAGAATAGACCCGCCCGTTTTCGACCACATCCATTTGCGCGGCCGGAATGTTCACCGCAATATAGCGTGGCCCCAAGCCTTTGGTGTATTCGCGGATACGCGGCAGGTTTGCCCGCAAGGCGGTCAACCGGTCGGCGGCGGAAATGGCAAGTTCACGGCGTGTCAGTTCATCGACCGTGCCGGAAGCTCTCAAGCCGTGGGCGCGCTGATAGGTAATCAGAGCCGACTGCAGTTCCTTGTCGAACACATCGTCACGGCGGACCGCTTCGTAGGACAGATATCCCTCCGCCGACAAACGCTGCTTAAGTTGGGTGACAGCCTGGCCGCTCGCGCCCGGAACCAGGCGGCGCGAAGCGGGAACCTTGGGCCAGCCCCCACGCGAGACAATGATCTCATAGCGGGCAACGGCGTCGCGAAGCAGTTGCTCGCTGGACGGCGACAGCGTCGGAAACGTCTTGCCATCCGTCACCACCCGCGTTTGCGTCGGTGCCGTCGGGCGGCGGTTATAATTGCGCCGGACGATGGTTTGCCGTTCGTCCGCGGCATTTTCGGCCAGCAGCGATGGCGCCCCGATGGCGAGTGCTCCAAAAGCACCTGCTCCCTGCAAAACAAACCGGCGCGATCGCAGAACGGGATTTCTTCTAGATTTGGACATGTTGCCTTGCCGCTTTCAGACCTGGTATGAGAACCCGATCTATATCAGACCCAGTCCTCCGGTTGCCAGCCGAATGCGGCAAATTTGCGCCCCTCACCCGAATTTGATGAACGCAGTCACCGGGCAAACAGCAGTTTGTGCGGCAAATGTCCCCGCCGGAGTTGTTCCGACGGGGACAAAACGCTGTCCTTGATGTGGCAGGCCTTCTTACAGCCGGTACAGAATCTGGTCAGTCCAGAACCGTTCGAGACGGGCCAAGGCCTTATTCAGACGGTCAAACTCTTCAACATCGAGCCCAACAACTTCCTGAATGGATTGCAGCTGGCGATTGTACAGTGCGTCCACTTTCGACCTAATGTCCTGACCGCGATCAGTCAGGCTGACCCTGACGGAACGGCGGTCGGAATTTGAACGTTCGTGGCTGACATATCCAGCATCGACGAGTTTTTTAAGATTGTAGGAAACATTCGAGCCCTGATAGTGGCCCCGGGTCTTCAGTTCCCCAGCCGTCAGTTCATCATCCCCGATATTGAAGAGTAATAGCGCCTGCACGGAATTGACTTCCGGTTCTCCTGTGCGCTCAAACTCATCCTTGATTACATCCAGCAACCGCCGGTGTAGACGCTCAATCAGTGTTAGAGCCTCCAGATACCGGTGCTTGATGGCTTGTGTATTGTCTTCTACGCCTTCGACTTCACGCATGACGCTCATTGCTTGTGGGTTCATAGTCAACACCTGCCCTTGCTGTGAGACAGACTTTGTTGTCCGTTCTCTTATGGGCAGCACCCTAAACAACGCCCGTTAAAATCGCCTCAAATGACTAGGTAAATTTGTTCTTATCCGTTCATGACTTGGCAACCTGACGGCCATTTTGCCAGTCAGGGTTAATTATTGATTCCCACGGATCAACTTGATGATTCCGGAAAAATCCACGCCACCGTGGCCAGCCGCGTCAAACAGGCCGTACAGCGCGGCTGCCTCCGCACCAAGCGGTGTGACGGCACCGGCGGCATTGGCGGCGTCCTGCGCCAGGCGCAAATCCTTCAACATCATGCCGGCAGTGAAGCCTGGCGCATAGTCCCGGTTCGCGGGTGACGTCGGCACCGGGCCCGGAACCGGACAATAGGTGGTCAACGACCAGCACTGGCCTGAAGCCGTCGAAGAGATATCGAACAGCTTTTGGTGATCGAGGCCGAGCTTTTCCGCCAGAACGAAGGCCTCGCCAACCGCGATCATCGAAACGCCAAGGATCATGTTGTTGCAGATCTTGGCCGCCTGGCCGTTCCCGGAACCGCCGGCGTGAATAATGGTCTTTCCCATAACCTGGAGGACAGGTTCGGCCTTGGCGAAGTCGTCTTCCTCGCCACCACACATGAATGTCAACGTCGCGCCCTCCGCGCCCATGATGCCGCCTGAGACCGGCGCATCGATCATTCCAAGACCGGCTTTGGCCGCCTCCGCCGCAACGCTACGTGCTGTGGCCACGTCAATGGTCGAACAATCGATCAGCAAGGTGCCCGGATCAGCAGATGCCAACACGCCGTCGTTAAGGTAAACGTCCTGCACATGATGCCCGGCCGGCAGCATGGTGATGACCACATCGCGGCCCGCCGCGGCATCGGCGACAGTGGCAGCCACGTGCCCGCCTATAGTGCCGAGACTTTCGGTATGCGCGGCGACAATATCGAACCCGGTGACTTCATGACCCGCCTTGACGAGATTTGCCGCCATCGGTCCGCCCATGTTTCCCAGGCCGATGAAACCGATTTTTGTCATGCCTTCCTCCCTGCCGATCAGACATTTGGTTGTCTGTGCATGAAACATCGCCCGCCCGAAAATGCAACACCCGCCGCCAACTCTCCGGCTGGCGGCGGGTGCTCCTCCCTTAAGACACTTTTTTGACCGGCTTTTCGCCTGCTTATATCCGAGAAAACGCGAAACGAACCCAAGATGCCGTCTTGGCGCTGCAATTGCCGTGCGTGCGGGCCTTGGCAAGCGCATCTTGCTTGGCGCGCTTCACAGCGCCAGGCCCATGGCGGCGAACCATTGCCTGATGCCTGCCAACCAGCGCCTTCCAGAACCGGACGGCCTGGTTATAGGTCAGGTGCTGACAACGGCGTTCGATGTAGTAAGCTGCGGTTTGCGCCTGGTAGTGCTCCAGTGAACCGGTGCGTGGCCAGTTCTTCAGGCGCTTGTTAATGTCGGCGCGCGCCTTGCCACGTGAGTGGCGGCGTGTGACGGCCCGGCCAGAGCCACGATTTGCGGCAGAGATTGCCCGGCGCGCCGCGTGCAGCGTACCAAATACGAGTTCTTTACTTGAATCTCCGCACAACATGGATTTGCCGGCTGCGCGGCCGGACTTGAGAGCCGATGTCGCAGCGCCGACACTGTCGCGCGCCACGGATGCGACCTCCGCCCTGGCGACATAGTCGCCCAGTTCTTCATGTTCGGCCGACGTCAAATGCCTACACTTTGTGTTCGCTGCCTGGCCTTGCGCAAGCAGCCTGAGCGCTTCGGTCGGGCCAACGGGCTGTGCCGCATACACGGTTTGAACAGATCCCGCACCAACCAACCAGGGCGCACAGACAACAGGCAATGAAATCAGGATACGCATCAAGCTACGCATCGCATCCCCCAACTCAACTCGTTACACACCATTCCCATTTGAAGTGCCATCCGCGCGCTCAAGTAAGTGTGCGCCGAATGACAAGACCGAGCATAGGTGACGGCTGTTAATGAGCGTTCAAGGTCTATGGCGATTTGCGGCAGTGGTTAACAGAATCCCTTTCAGTTGAACCAATTCCGTCACTCATCCTTCACCATGCCTCTCAGGACGCCGTGAAGCGGTGCGGCTACACCGGCAGTTCAACGTCCAGCGGCGCGAAATAGCACGCAATCTCAGCGTCCGACACCTCGGCCAGTGTTGCCGGCCGCCACTGTGGCGCCTGGTCCTTATCAATGACGACAGCGCGGGTGCCTTCGAAGAAATCGTGCCCGCGGAAGATGCGGTTTACGATCCGAAACTCGATGCGCATACAGTCTTCGAAGTTCGCATTGGCACCCTCGCGCAGCTGACGGTGGGTGATTTTCAAGCTCGTGGGAGATTTGCCCGACAGTATCGACTGGGTCTTTGCCGCCCATTCGCTATTCATTTCTCCCAACCGCTCCAGGATCGTTTCGACATCATGCGCACTGAATGCGTGGTCGATTTCCTGCCTGTGACTGCGCAAAGATGGCTCTGCGTCCGGTGCGGCGAGATCCTCCAGTAAAGGCTCGACATCGTCGCTGCGGCACAGCTCTTCCTCAAGCTCTGCCAACCCGGCGGCGTCGACGTAGTGGGTCGCTATTGCGGCATAAAGCGCGTCAGCAGACTTGAGGCGTGCGCCCGTCAGCCCCAGATACATTCCGATTTCACCGGGGCAGCGGGCAAGAAAATATGTGCCGCCGACATCGGGAAACAGACCGATACCGGTTTCCGGCATGGCAAAGGTCAGGTTCTGCGTCGCTATGCGATGACTGCCGTTAACCGAGACGCCGACGCCTCCCCCCATGGCGATACCGTCCATGAGCGCGATATAGGGCTTCGGGTAGCGGCGTATCAATGTGTTGAGCTGATATTCCTCGCGGTAGAAGTCGAGGAAGGCCGTATCGCCCGATCTTCCCCAATCGTAGAGCGCGCGGATGTCACCACCGGCCGAAAACGCCTTGCCGCCGGCGGCCTTGATGATCACATGGCGAACCGATGTATCATCAGCCCATGCACGAAGCCTGGCTGTCATTTCGCGCACCATGGGCAACGTGACGGCGTTCAGAGCCTTTGGACGGTTCAGTGTGATGATCCCGGCATGTCCGGATTGCTCGAACAGAACGTCCGCTTCAGACATCACCGGCTACTCCGACAGCAAATCGCGCGAAACGATGAGGCGCATGATTTCATTTGTTCCCTCAAGGATCTGATGCACTCTGAGATCGCGCAGGAAACGTTCCAGTGGATAGTCGCGCAGATATCCGTAACCACCGTGCAGCTGCAGTGCCTGGTTGACGATGTCGAAACCGGCATCGGTGGCCTTGCGTTTGGCCATGGCGGCAAAGCGTGTGGCTTCGGGCACGCTCGCATCCACCATGGTGGCTGCTTTGTGAAGCAGCAGACGAGAGGCTTCAAGCTCCGTTGCCATATCCGCAATGCGGAACTGCAGCGCCTGAAACTCCGACAGCTTGCGGCCGAACTGCCTGCGATCGTTCATATAGGCAATTGCCATGTCTAAACTGGCCTGTGCGGCACCCAGGGAACAGGCGGCGATATTCAAACGGCCACCGTCAAGGCCTGCCATGGCAATCTTGAAACCGGCGCCTTCGTGTCCAACAAGGTTGCCGGCCGGCACCCGGCAATCGTCGAACATCACCATTGCGGTGGGCTGCGAGTTCCAGCCAAGCTTGCGCTCCTGCGCGCCAAAACTCAAGCCGGGCGTGCCGTTCTCGACCGCAATGCAGGATATGCCGGAGGGGCCGTCGCCGCCGGTTCTCACCATGACGACATAGATGTCCGAGGCCCCGCCTCCCGATATGAAAGCCTTTGAACCGTTGAGCACAAAGTGGTCGCCATCTCGCTGCGCCCGCGTCTTCAGCGCAGCAGCATCTGAGCCTGATCCCGGCTCCGTCAGGCAATAGCTCGCAACCAGGTCCATCGCCGTCAGCCCAGGCAGGAAACGTTGCCGCAATGCATCGGACCCGAAGCTGTCGATCATCCACGACGCCATATTGTGGATAGACAGGAACGCTGCGGTGGACGGGCAGGCCTTGGATAGTTCCTCAAAGACGATTGCCGCATCCAATCTGGTCAAAGCGGATCCGCCGACGTCGTCGCCTACATATAGACCGGCAAATCCAAGCCCGGCGGCCTTTCGCAGCACGTCACGCGGAAAGACCTTTTCCTCATCCCACCTTTCGGCGGCGTCCGCCATGTGTTCGGCCGCGAACGCAGCGGCAACATTCTGAAAGGCACGCTGTTCTTGTGTAAGTGAAAAGTCCATGCCGCTGGTCTTCCCTGTTCAGCGATGGCTGGTTTGCAAGAAGAGCCTGACACTGCAAACCACAACAGTCCGGACCAGTTCTTGTTGCCGTAGCGCGTGGTGTCAAGTATGGCATTTGCTAAACGTTTCGCCCGTACCTTGGATCCCGCAATACGATGCAGGTGGACGGGCACTGCCATATTTTTGCCCCGCTTCGCCGTCTTACAACAGTTTGGGGCATATTTGGGCGGTCAGATGACACCAGTTTGGGACAGCCTGCGGATCATGCGAGGGATGCAACGGTGCCCTCCGGCTGCGCCGTGGCTGGCGGTATGCAGTCTGCTGGTCTGTGCAACTGCGGCCGCGGCGATAGAACGTAAACCGCCCCTTCCACGGCCAAAGCCAACAAAAATGGAACTTACCGTCGAGCGGCATGGCATTCCCCTGCCCCGGCCCAAACCGGCACGCGACGAAACCGGCAAGGTCATTGCAGAACCCATGAACCCTGCCGAAGAAAGAGCTTTCGAAACCACACGGGCGGGACGCCTGGAGGTTTCCATCGAGCGATTGGGCCGCGAGCGCGACCCTTACAAGGCGGCTGATCTTCAGCCTAACGAGAACAGTACATGGACCAGCACTTCGGTCAGCGAAGCGCGCAGAAGGTGTGCCCTGGTGCTCGCTGCGACCAATGTCGATGCCAAACCGGTCGACCCGATCGGCGGACCGGGCGGTTGCGGCGTGGCCGCTCCAATCCGCGTGTCATCGTTCGGTGCCGTTCAGGTCAAACCGCCGGCGACGTTGAACTGCACCATGGCTGCCGCGGTCTACAATTGGCTGACCGACGTCGTACAGCCGGAAGCGCGCAAGCGGTTCAAACAACCGGTCGTTTCGATACGTCAGATTTCTGCCTATTTCTGCCGCAAACGACGGACCAATCTGAGTGTACGGATCTCCGAACATTCCTTCGGCAACGCGTTGGACATTGCAAACTTCGAATTGGCTTCCGGCGCGAAGATCTCAGTCCTCGGTGACTGGAGCAATGGTGTCGGCGCGTTCTTTGGAATGGACAAGCAGGCCGCGTTCCTGACCAATGTGCATGGAGGCGCCTGCAAACGGTTCTCAACCGTGCTTGGTCCTTTGGCAGACAAGGCGCATGCCAATCACTTCCATATCGATCTTGGCCGGTCCGGGCGCTACAAGTTCTGCAAATAGTCAATTACAACCGTCGCGCAGGCCGCCATAATCGGGTGGCGTTACGTACCCTGCCCAGGAGTTTTCAGAATGACTGCCCGCAAGCCCGTCACAGTACCAATCAGCAAGACACGCGACTATGAAGCGGACGCACTTGAGAGCGCGGTGCCGGGATATCCGGCGACACGCATGCGACGCAACCGTGCCAATGAATGGTCCCGGAGACTGGTGCGCGAAAACCAGGTGACCGCGTCTGACCTGATCTGGCCGGTCTTCATCACGGAAGGCAACAACACAAGCGAGCCGATCAACTCGATGCCAGGTGTTGAGAGGTTGTCGATCGATTTGGCCGTAAAAGCCGCCGAAGAGGCCGCCAGGCTCAACATTCCCGTCATTGCGGTGTTCCCGAACACACCGAACCGTCTGCGTTCGCAAGACGGCGATGAGGCCTGCAATCGCGACAATCTGGTGTGCCGCGCCGTCCGGGCGATCAAGCAAGAAGTGCCGGAAATCGGCATCCTTTGCGATGTTGCGCTCGATCCCTATTCCAGTCACGGCCATGACGGGCTTTTGGAAGACGGCATCATTCTCAACGACGAAACGCTGGGGGTATTGAAGACGCAAGCGCTGGTACAGGCCGAAGCAGGCTGCGACATCATCGCCCCATCGGACATGATGGACGGACGCATTGGCGTGATACGGCAGGCGCTGGAGGACAACGGCTTCGAACACGTCCAAATAATGGCCTACTCAGCGAAATACGCATCGGGCTTTTACGGCCCCTTCCGGGATGCCATCGGGACATCTGGCACACTCACCGGTGACAAGCGGACCTATCAGATGGACCCCGCCAACACCGACGAGGCGCTACGCGAGGTAGAGCTCGATATTGCCGAAGGTGCGGACATGGTGATGGTCAAGCCCGGCATGCCCTATCTGGACATCGTACGGCGCATCAAGGACGAGTTCGGCATGCCGACCTTCGCGTATCAGGTTTCCGGCGAGTACGCCATGATCATGGCGGCTGTGCAAAATGGCTGGCTCGACGGTGATCGGGTCATCCCGGAAAGCCTGCTTTCCTTCAAGCGCGCCGGCGCAGACGGGATACTGACCTACTTTGCGATGGACATGGCGAAGCGACTGGCTGCTCAGCCTTAAGCCTTTGCATCAATCAGATAGAATGCCAGATCCCAGCCGGTGCCGGACACGTCGTGCCTTACCCGTACTGAGTGATGCTTCTGCCAGCCGAGTTTTCCAATTTCGGACCAGACCCTGTTTGAAGCGCGTTCCCAATTCGGCTTTGCCTCATTCGGCGCAACCAATGAAATCGCGACCGCACCGACATAGTCACACGCATCGACGATGCGCTTGATTTCGGCAGCCGGATCTTCAACGAAATACAGAACTTCACTGGCGATAAGAATGTCGGCACGCCTGGGACCTGGATCAAATTCGCTGACGGATTCGACGATTTTTTCGACGGGAAACTCCTGATCTGGCACCCGCGTGAGGGCCACTTCGGAAACGTCGACGCCAGTGTAACGCGTCACCGACCCCGGCTTTACCCATTGCAGTAGATGCGCAGGCCCGCAGCCCAGGTCGAGCACCTCACCCGGCGTATAAGTCGCAATGAACGAGGCGATGCAGGCGTGGCGCATCTGCTCTTCGGGATTATCGAGAAACTGCCAGCGCCCGCCAGCATATTCCTCGTCCCATTGTTCGTCGGCAACCTTCATGAATTGCGATATCCTTCAGCCTGCGATGAGGCGAACATATTTATGAAACACCCAACCTGCAAAGCATGGGCCTGCATATGGGCCCAATTGGGCTATCGGCGAAGAAACTCCGCAATCACCTGCCTTCGGGTGCTTGCCGAACACGATGCCATGCCATTTCCCCGAGCCGGCTTCGTCGCACATATAGATTTCGTGGCCATTATGCAATTCGCCGATCTTAGGATAATTCGTTCCAGGCCCGCTGCGCACCGCGAGAAATCCATCTCCGGCGGGATTGAGCCCTTCGACGACACCAAATCCGCCACATGCATCCAAGTCGGCTTCCCCACCGACCATTACCGGCCGATCAAGCACAGCCTGACCAAATGCAATCGAACTGGCCGCAATCAGGGCGATCATTGCAGCTGCCATCGTCTTGCGTGAAGAGCTCATTGCCATCTCCAGCCTTGGGTTGAGCCGCGGTGCCGTACCGTACCACCATTTGCGAGGGTTTTTGAACATTGGAACGGGTTCTGTCAATTCGGGTTCGTTCACAAGACCGGCAGGTTGGAGATTTCCCCTTTCAAGTCAGATGAGAGTGCGTCACAATGACCGGGCTAACCTCAGTCCGATGAGTTCGGCCATGCCCAGAAAGGAACATCGACATGGAGCTGGCGAGTATCGCATCGTGCCTGCCGAACGAAATCCACTCGTTCAGTCAGCTCATGCTGGACTATTACCTCAACGGCCGCCTGTCTTCGAACGAGTTCATGCGCTGGTTCCACATGCCCAATTCGGAATATCTGCAATACAGCAAGTGCATCGTGACCGCACTCGACCCCAATTACGACCCGACCGCCTTTGTGCCGGGGGTCATGGATGGAGCCAATGTCGGCGGGTGAGCCCCTGCCACCGCTAGCGTGACCCAGTAGACGAAGCAATTCCGAACAGAGGTTTGCGGCACGGCGGTTTTGTCCTATATCAGCCCAAAGTAACCTTTTAGGAGCCCAGTGGTCCCGTGACCCAGTTCATTCGCTGGTACGACAATGCCTTGTCAGGCGACATTTGCAAGGACATCATCAAACGGTTCGAAACGGATCCACGCCGCATGGTTGGCCGGGTTTCGGGAAATCAGGGCCCTGAAATCGATACGGCCGGCAAGCAGACGACCGAACTGATTATCCCGAACGATGGCTGGAACGACATCATCATGGCTTTGCAGCAGAGCCTGCAGGCAGGCCTTGGCCAGTATCAGGCGGATGTGAAGTTCCTGGCGGGAAGCGATCACAATGCGCTTCAGTTCGAGCCGTTCCGGGTTAAGAAGTACGATGTCGGCGGACAGTTCTCCTGGCATATCGACTGTAACTCGGCTCAGAACTATTCGCGCTGTCTGGCGATCCAGTGGTACTTCAACGACGTCGCCGAGGGCGGTATGACAGAATTTGAAGATCAGGAGATGGCGATCCCGTGCGTTGAAGGCAGGCTGGCCTTTTTCCCGGTGGCATGGACGTACCGGCACCGCGGCGCACCTCCAACAAGCGGACCAAAATACGTCTGCACGACATTTGTGCATGCCCGGTTTCAGTGAACGGCCGGTACCGGCACACGCCAGGCTAGCGCGACAGGACAACCTACAGGAATAGCAATATATGGACATTAGACAGGATGTGGTTGCGGCCATTGGCAACACACCACTGATCAGGCTGAGGCGCGCTTCAGAACAAACAGGTTGCGAAATCCTCGGCAAGGCGGAGTTCATGAACCCAGGCCAGTCGGTCAAGGACCGTGCCGCCTTGTTCATTATTCGCGATGCCATCGAAAGAGGCCATTTGCGGCCGGGCGGCACCATTGTCGAGGGTACGGCCGGGAACACAGGTATCGGCATCACGGTTGTGGCCAATGCGCTCGGTTTTAGGTCCGTTATCGTAATTCCGGAAACGCAATCGCAGGAAAAGAAAGACACGCTGAGGCTGCTCGGCGCCGAGCTGGTCGAAGTCCCTGCGGTTCCCTACAAGAACCCGAACAACTACGTGAAGTACTCCGCGCGCCTGGCACAGCGCCTCGCGAGCGAACTGGATGGCAGCGCGGTCTGGGCCAACCAGTTCGACAATGTGGCCAACAGACGTGCGCATATCGAAACCACGGCAGTAGAAATCTGGCGGCAAACGGACGGTAAGGTCGACGGGTTCGTTTGCGCGATCGGCTCCGGCGGCACAATCGGCGGGGTCAGCGACGGATTGAAGGCAAGGAACCGGGATATCAAGATTGCCCTGTCCGACCCTATGGGCTCGGCGCTCTACAACTACTACAAGACCGGGGAGCTCAAGGCCGAAGGTTCCTCCATCACCGAGGGCATTGGCCAGGGCCGTGTTACGCAGAACATCGCCGGCGCTGTTGTCGATGAGGCCTATCGCATCGACGATGCCGATGCGGTGCAGATCGTGTTTGACCTGCTCACCGAAGAGGGCCTGTGCCTGGGCGGATCGTCCGGCATCAATGTCGCAGGTGCGATCAGGCTGGCAGAAGAACTGGGACCGGGCCATACGATTGTGACGGTCCTGTGTGACTTCGGAACCCGCTATCAATCAAAACTGTTCAATGCCGATTTTCTGCGTGAAAAGGGATTGCCGGTGCCCAAGTGGCTGGACGGCCAACCGTCCGTGCCGGATGTTTTCGTGGATCCCGAAACGGTATAGGAAGCGAAGGTGGCAGGATGACGGAAGTGCTGTATCGTGAAGACCCTTATTTACGCGAATGCGAGGTGGAGGTCCGTGGCGTAAACGAGCGCGGCGGCATTACGCTTGATCGGACCGTCTGCTACGTCACCGGCGGAGGCCAGCCCGGCGATAAGGCCGTTTTGACCGTGGAAGGCTGCGAACCACTCCGCATCGCCACGACCGTTTACGGCGAACACAAGCAGGACATCGTCCATGTTCCGGCAAATCAGGACAACCTGCCGGCCGTTGGCGCGAAGGGGCGCCTTGTCCTTGACTGGGACAGCCGGTACCGGCACATGCGCGTGCACACCTGCATGCATCTTTTGTGCTCGCTCGTCCCCTTTCCGGTCACGGGTGGACAGATTGCGGCGGACGGCGGGCGTCTTGATTTCGATATCTCCGACCCGGACAAGGTGAATAAGGACGATCTCACCCGCGAACTGCAACGACTGGTCGCGGAAGACCACCGCGTGTCGGAGCGCTGGATCACAGACGACGAGCTTGCCGACAAACCCGAACTGGTCCGGACCATGTCCGTCAAACCGCCGATGGGATCGGGCAAAGTGCGGCTGGTGCAAATCGGCACTGATGGTCAGATTGATCTTCAACCTTGCGGCGGAACTCATGTAAAGTCGACGAGTGAGATTGGCGCGGTCGCCGTGGCCAAGATCGAAAACAAGGGCAAACAGAACCGCCGGATCCGGATTGCCCTGCAATGAGGCAACGCGTGCGTGTTCCTCGCACGCATATCCGAAAGGCCGCCCATGAAGCTTGAAGGCTCATGTCACTGCCAGGCAGTAAAGTTTCAGGTCAGCGCTTACGCCCCCTGCCCTTACCTCAGGTGTTATTGTTCTATTTGCCGCAAGACGGCAGGCGGAGGTGGCTACGCCATCAATCTTGGCGGCTGGGCAAAGACCCTGGAGGTGTCGGGTGAAGAGCACATCAGCGTCTACCATGCCCGCAAAGACGGCGTCGAAAGCCCGATGGAACGGCGTTTTTGCAGCAAGTGCGGCTCAGCCCTGTGGGGATGGGACCCGCGATGGCCGGAACTCGTGCACCCATTTGCCTCGGCTATCGATACGGCTTTGCCTCAGCCGCCGGAGAGCATCCACATCATGATTGACCATAAGGCGGAATGGGTGCCGATTGAAGGCGGACCTGAAGACCGGCGATTTGAGGAATACCCGGACCAATCGCTGGAGGAATGGCACTCTGCGCACGGCCTTTCGAACCTTGCCAGTCCGAAACCTGACACGGAGTGATGTAATGGCCAATCGTAGCGATCATCTTGTAACGACCGACTGGCTCGCAGAACATCTGGAAGCACCTGATGTGGTGGTTATGGACGCCTCCTGGCATCTGCCATCTGAACAACGCGACGGACGCGAGGAGTATCTCGCAGAGCACATTCCTGGTGCGCTTTATTTCGACGTCGACGATCTGAGCGATGACAAGGATACACTGCCGCATATGCTGCCCCCGCCGGAGAAGTTCTCTTCCCGGATGCGCAAGACGGGCATAGGCGATGGCATTCGCGTCATCGTCTACGACAGCCGCGGCCTGTTTTCGGCCGCCCGTGCATGGTGGATGTTTCGCGTCTTCGGGCACGACGATGTCGCCATTCTCGACGGTGGTCTGGAGAAGTGGAAAGCAGAAGGCAGACCGCTGGAAGACGGGCCGGCGCTTGTGCGTCAGGAACGGCATTTCACCGCCCGCCGGCAGGCCTTGATGATACGTGATAAGGACGACGTAAAGGCCGCCCTCAACCACGGCCGCATTCAACTTGCGGATGCCCGCTCCGCGCCCCGGTTCACCGGCGAAGAGCCCGAACCGCGCGCAGGACTTCGCTCCGGCCACATGCCGGGAGCTGCAAATGTTCATTATGCGCGCCTGTTGAACGATGACGGCACGGTGAAAGGCGAAGAAGACTTACGGGCGGTGTTCGACGCGGCCGGTATCGACCTGAACAGGCCTGTCATCACGACATGCGGATCGGGCGTCACTGCCGCCATCCTGACATTAGGCCTGACGCTGCTGGGCCACGACGACAACGCGCTTTATGACGGATCATGGAGCGAATGGGGCGGTGATGAAAATCTACCGGTAGAAACGGGCTAACTCTCGCGCCTTGGGGCTGGAAACGATTATGCGCACGGTGAACACAGTCGTTACGTTTCTTGAAATGCGTACAAACCCGCATGCTCACGCACATCCGCCGGCCAATGTCAGCGTTGCACTCATACACGCAGAAAACCCGACGGTGCATTACTATCGCTATCTGTACGATACGATCGGACGGGACTACAACTGGATCGACCGGCGCAAGCTGAGTGATACAGAACTCAGCAGCCAGATCCAGGCAGACAACATCGCAATATATATCGCTTATGTATCCGGCGTACCGGCCGGATATTTTGAGCTGGATTCCAGCAATCCGAGGGAGGTCTGGCTGGCGTATTTCGGCATCATGCCGGAGTATCAGGGCATGGGGCTCGGCAAGTGGCTGCTCAGCGAAGCGATTTCGGCAGCCTGGGATCTGGAGCCTGACGTCGTCAAGGTCGAAACCTGCACCCTGGATGACCCGCGCGCCCTGCCGCTCTATCAGCGCATGGGATTCGTTCCTTACGAACGCAAAGACAAGGTTATGGAAGTTCTGGACAGCGACAACGCGTAACGCTGCCACCTCACCTGCACGGGAAGAACGCTCACCCTCGCGGTCAGTGCAGAATCTGGCTCAGGAACAGCTTGGTACGGTCCGACTTCGGGTTGGAGAAGAACTCCTCGGGCGCGTTCTGCTCGATGATCTGCCCCTGGTCCATAAAGATCACCCGGTTGGCCACCTGCCGGGCAAAGCCCATCTCATGGGTTACGCACAGCATGGTCATGCCGCTTTGTGCCAGATCCACCATCACCTCAAGGACTTCCTTGATCATCTCCGGATCAAGCGCCGAGGTTGGCTCATCGAACAGCATGATCTTCGGGTTCATGCACAAGGACCTGGCAATGGCCACACGCTGCTGCTGGCCACCGGACAGCTGCCCAGGATACTTGTCGGCCTGCTCGGGAATCTTGACCCGCTCGAGATACTTCATGGCAATTTCCTGGGCCTCGGCCTTCGGCGTCTTGCGTACCCAGATCGGCGCCAGGGTGCAGTTCTCCATAACGGTCAAATGCGGAAACAGGTTGAAGTGCTGGAAGCACATGCCAACTTCACGGCGGATTTCGTCGATCTTCTTCAGGTCGTTGGTCAGTTCGATGCCGTCGACCACGATGCTGCCGCGCTGATGTTCCTCCAGCCGGTTGATGCACCGGATCAAGGTCGACTTCCCGGACCCCGAGGGGCCGCAGATAACAATTCGCTCGCCCTCGTAAACCGTCAGGTTGATGTCGCGCAGCACATGGAAATCACCGTACCACTTGTTCATGGATGTGATTTCGATCGCCAGCTGATCAGAAATATGCATGCCAGACGCATCACCGGTTCCGTTCGTGGCCGCTGCAGCCTTCTTCGCAGGGGCGCGCTTCTTCGCCGCCGCCTTGGTTGGAGCCGTCTTCTTGGTCGCCCTTGCCATCTCTCAAAATCCCTTACCGTTTATGACCGGTATGCAACAGTTCTTCCATGAAAACCGAATACCGGGACATCCCGAAACAGAATACCCAGTAGACAACCGCCAGGAACAAATAGGCCGTCGCCGACTGCGTCGGTGACGCCCAGTTGGCATCCGCAAATGACGTCTGAACGATGCCCAACAGGTCGGACAGGCCGATAATCGATACCAGTGCTGTATCTTTGAACAACCCGATGAAGGTGTTGACAATTCCGGGAATAACCAGCTTCAAGGCCTGCGGCAGGACGATCAGCCCCATCATTTTCCAGTAGCTCAGGCCAAGCGCCATGGCGCCTTCATACTGACCCTTCGGGATCGCCTGAAGCCCACCTCTGATGACTTCAGCCATATAGGCGGTCGAGAACAATGCCACACCGATCAGCGGCCGCACGATCTTGTCGATGGTGACCCCTTCGGGCAGGAATAACGGCAGCATCACCGAGGACATGAACAGCACGGTGATCAACGGAACACCGCGCCAGAACTCGATGAAGATGACCGAGACAAGCCTCACGATGGGCATCTTCGAGCGCCGGCCCAGTGCAAACAGAATGCCCAACGGCAGCGATGCGACGATGCCGGTGATGCCAATCACCAGGGTGAGCAGCAAACCGCCCCATTGCGTGGTTTCCACCAGCTCCAGACCGAAGGAACCACCCGACAGCAAAATGCCGGCAACAATGGGATACACGCCGAACAACAAAATTGCGTTCCACAGCTTGTAAGGAACTGACGGGATTGCGAACGGCACAAGCAGCGCAATACCAAGCACATATGTCAGGTTGACCCGCCAACGTGCCATTTCCGGATAGAAGCCGTACATGAACTGGCCGAACTTGGCTTTCACGTAAGCCCAACAAGCTCCGATCGGCTCGCCCTGCGGAACCTTGCCGCGATTGTTGTCATGCCGGCAGTAGCTGCCGTCAGTTCCGGTCCAAACCGCATCAATGAAGGCGAACTTGATCAGCGATGCCGCGACGAGATAGATCAGATAGAGGCCGACAACGGTCAAAATCGCGTTCCACCAATTTGGGAACAGGTTCTGACGCACCCACCCTATCACACCTGAGGTCGAGGCAGGCGGTGCTTCCTCTGGTACCATCTCGGTGCGGACATAGGCTTCGATTGCCCTATCGCTAGCCATGGCTTAGCGCTCCACCAACGCCATCTTGGCGTTGTACCAATTCATAAAAGCAGAGGTCAGCAGTGAGATTGTCAGGTAGATCAACATCCAAAGTCCGATAATCTCGATCGCCTGTCCCGTCTGATTGAGGATGATGCCGCCGACCGCCACCAGGTCCATGTAGGCGATCGCAACAGCAAGCGAAGAATTCTTCGTTAGGTTCAGATACTGACTGGTCAGCGGCGGAATGATCACGCGTAAAGCTTGCGGGATGACCACCAGCCGCAAAATGGCGCCGCGGCGCAGACCAAGCGCGCCCGCGGCTTCGGTCTGTCCATGGCTGACTGCCTGGATTCCGGCGCGGACGATCTCGGCAATAAACCCCGCAGTATACGTCACCAGGGCTATCAGCATTGCCACGAATTCAGGGTTAAGCACCATGCCTTCACCCTGCTGGTAACCGCGACGCAACATCGGGCCCGTTTCAACGAATACCGGCCATTCAATCATCAGCGGCATACCGGTGATAAGAAAGACGATTGCAGGGAATCCGATGACCCAGCCCGCTGTCGCTGCCATCACCGGAAATTGCTCTCCGGTGTCTTCCTGGCGTTTCTTGGCCCATTTCGCGGTGTAAACCGCCGCGGCGATACCAATCAGAAATGCCAATGCCGTCATCCAAAAACCCGGCTCTGGGATCGGCTGCGGCATCCAGATACCCGTCTTGTTGATATCCATCAAGCCTGGTATCAGCGTGAATGCACCGCGCTTGTCTGGAACAGTCTCCAGCAGCAGCGCGTACCAAACCAGAATTTGCAGCAGCAACGGGATGTTGCGCATGACTTCGACGTAGACCGTGGCGATTTTGGCAATTAACCAATTCCGCGACAGGCGCATCACGCCCATGAGAAAGCCGAGGAAGGTGGCAAG
This sequence comes from Aestuariivirgaceae bacterium, assembly GCA_028282065.1. GTDB lineage: Bacteria > Pseudomonadota > Alphaproteobacteria > Rhizobiales > Aestuariivirgaceae > JANQIR01. The sequence continues at coordinate 5,425 of JANQIR010000263.1, read as the reverse complement.
AATGCAGCCGATGAACGCAAGCAGCAGCGTGTTCAGCAAGCCAACGATAAATGCCGTTCCGTAACTCGACGCCTCGTTGTAATCAACCAGCGTTTGATTGATTCCGAAACCAGCTGTCGTTCCAAGGAAGCCGAAGCCAGATGCGATCTTGCGCTGCTCGAGATTGTGAATGGTATTGTCGACAATCGACCAACCCGCCCAAATCAGGACTATGACCAGGATCGTCTGGGAAACAATCGCGCGAACACGCGGATCGTTCCACATAGGCACTTTCGCTTCAGATACGTCTGTCGCGGAACTCATAACTGTGCCACCCCCCCAAGGATGCCTGCCCCCATCCCTTCTGCGGTTGCGCTTATTTCTTATGACCATTGTGCAACGGTCTGGTTAGATGCGCAACCGTATGAATTCGGGCCCAGGAGCCTAAGCGACCATCTGACGGGCCGTCTTGTCAGGCTCCTGGATCCGGAATGCTCAGGTCCTAGCGGATCGGCGGGGCATACATAATGCCGCCCTTCGACCACAGACCGTTCACACCGCGCGAAATGCCGAGCGGGGTATTCGGGCCGACATTGGCGTCAAAGGTCTCACCATAGTTGCCGACCGACTTGATGATGTTATAGGCCCACTCGTTGCTGACACCCAGGTTCTCACCGAAGTTGCCTTCAACACCCAGAAGACGCTTGATGCCCGGGTTGTTGGATCCCTTCATTTCGTCGACATTCTTCGACGTCACGCCGAGCTCTTCAGCATTGACCATGGCAAACAGCGTCCACTTCACCAGGTTGAACCACTGGTCGTCGCCCTGACGGACCACCGGGCCGAGTGGTTCTTTGGAGATGATTTCCGGCAGCACGACATGCTCATCCGGATTGGACAGTTTCAAACGCTGTGCGTAGAGGCCGGAGGCGTCCGTCGTATAGACGTCGCACCGACCCTTGTCATAGGCGCCGACAACCTCGTCAGCCTTCTCGAATGCAACAACTTCATATTGCATTTTGTTGGCGCGGAAGTAGTCGGCAACGTTCAGTTCCGTCGTGGTGCCGGTGTTGGTGCAGACCGCGGCTCCGCCAAGCTGCAGCGCGCTGGTGACACCAAGCGACTTACGGACCATGAACCCCTGGCCGTCATAGTAATTGACGCCGGCGAAGTTCAGACCCAGTGCTGTGTCGCGTGTCATCGTCCAGGTGGTGTTGCGCGACAGCAGATCGACTTCGCCCGACTGAAGCGCCGTAAAGCGTTCCTTGGCCGAAAGCGGGGTGTATTTCACCTTGGAGGCATCGCCGAATATTGCTGCGGCAAGTGCGCGGCAAACGTCGACATCCAGTCCGGTCCAGTTGCCCTTATCGTCGGGATTAGAGAAACCCGGCAGGCCCTGACTGACACCACATTGCACGTGGCCTTTGCTCTTGACGTCGTCGAGCGTCGCAGCTGAAGCAGCCGAAACCGCCGCTACACTTACGGCGGCGCCGAGAGCGAGTGAAAGCAACTTGCGAGTCATCATAAATCCTTTTCTGTAGTCAGAAGACAGCCCCGCATAACGTCCCCGGTACAACGATGAAATCTCGACAGATTTCCCTTTGATATAGGACCAGGGTCAGACCGGGCGGACTTCTTTATGGTTAGTTATTACTCCCTATAAGGGCGCTTGATCCGCCCTTGGACCTATCGGAACCCCAAAATGGTCTTTGGGTCAAGTCCGTAAGGGTTGATCGCTCAAAATTTCGACGGCCGAACATGGCCGTCAGGCGCTGACAAACCGCAGACGCCACAAGTCCGCTAAGCCTTGCTTGGTTCCCATACCATGCGCTTTGCGCTACACGGGTCCCACCCGGCCTGCTGGCATTTATGCCAGAAACGCCGCACGACAAAATCATGAGACCTCTCACGGACTAGGTATGGCAAAGAAACCTCGCGAACGGTCGCAGCTGCAGCCGCAAACCCAGCTGGTCACGGCGGGCAAGGATTTTACCGAGCACGGCTTCGTAAATCCGGCGGTGTATCACGCATCGACAGTCCTGTTCGAAACTGTGGATGCCTTACGCGGCACGCAACATCAGGAATACAGATACGGACGGCGAGGCACTCCAACTTCGCGGGCGCTGGAAAGTGCGATAGCCGGCCTTGAGGGCGGGCATGACTGCCGCCTGTGTCCGTCCGGCCTTGCGGCGGTCACGACAACCCTGCTCAGCTGTCTCAAGGCTGGCGATCATCTGTTGATGAGCGATGCGGTCTACCGGCCGGCCAGAGCGTTCGCGACAGGCATGCTGTCACGGCTCGGCATCGAAACGACCTTTTTCGACCCACTTGCAGGTGCCAAGGTGAAAGACCTCATCAAAGCGAATACCCGGTTGGTCTATGCCGAAAGCCCCGGATCGCAGACCATGGAGGTGTCAGATATTCCCGCTATCGCGCAAGTGGCGCACGATGCCGGGGCCATCATGGTCATAGACAACACGTGGAGCGGCGGCCTGTTCTTCAAACCGTTTGCGGCCGGTTGCGACATCTCCATCCAGGCGGGGACCAAATACATCGTCGGGCACTCAGACGCCATGCTGGGGGCCGTGACCACGAGCGAGGCACTATGGCCGCACTTCCTGGAAGCCCACGAAGAACTAGGCCAATGCGCGGGTCCCGATGACATCTACCTTGCCTTACGCGGAATTCGCACGCTTGAAGTGCGTATGCAGCGCCACATGGCCAATGCGCTGACCATCGCACAATGGCTGCAGGAGCGGCCTGAAGTCGAACGGGTGCTCTACCCTGCCCTGCCGGGCACGATCGGCCACGAATTGTGGCAACGGGATTTTACCGGTGCATCCGGCCTTTTCTCTGTGGTCCTGCGAACGCAGAACCTTGATGCCCTGTCAGCCATGCTGGAGGGATTGGAGTTATTTGGCATGGGATCGTCGTGGGGCGGCTATGAGAGCCTTGCCCTGCCGTTCTATCCCAAAGCCTACAGGACCGCGACAGACTGGGCCGTCAAAGGTGCATGTATACGCTTTCACATCGGACTTGAGCACACCGATGATCTGATCGCCGACCTGGAGGCCGGTTTTGCAAGGCTGAACGCCGCGTCCTGAGCGGCGCTCCAGCCGGCAAGATCAATGCACCGGCTTGGCCAGCGCCGTTTCCCAGCCATCGTACTCTCCACCCAGAGAGCGAGCGGTTTCCGAAAGGGCAATAGTATGCGCGCTGATTTCGTCCGGTAACGGCCGGCAGCGGTGATGCAGCACGACAGAATGCTGCGGCGTCTCGCAGCTGGGCGACATAATGCGGTCGACTTCAAAGCCCTCATTGCGCGCCCAGTTGACGAACAAATCGATCTGCTGGCGGTTGGTGAAATACGCATAGTGATCGACACGGCGCGGCGCCATGAGATCATCGCCGTGCTCTTCCAGCTGATAAATCACCTTCATGTCGCTCATCATCTGGCGTTCATCCGAACTGGGGCACAAATCGCGCCAATAGGTGGCGTGGGCTGCATCCGCTTCCAGTTTCATACCCAGTTCATACGCACACCCCGTTACGACAGGTTCCAGAATGGAGCGGGCACGATCTGAGGTAAAATCCACATAGTAGTAGAATGTGCGATGCGACTGGACAGTCACGCGGCCGACATATTGACCGCCTGCTGCCGAAACCAGGCCTTCAAACTGCTCTTCCAGGGCATTTAACGCATGGACTTCATTATCGTCGGGAAGCCCCGAGCCGGATTCTTCCTCAAGTTCAATCTGAATTCGCAGAAGGTTCGGCAGATCGCGTCGCTTGAGTTCTTCTCCCGCGCCGTCGTCGAACACAATAATTGCCCTAAACCCTTCGATATCGGTTTGATACAAATCCCAATGATCAGACATCACTCACTCATCCCACACAAACCCAATTTGTTGCGGCGAAGGATGCCGCAACGAGCTTAATGAGAGGTTTCTGACGCCTGTCGAATCCTGTCGCCGCGGTTAACAAGCGGTTATCCGTTCAGCCGGACAAAATGAAAGCGGCCCGGATGTCCGGGCCGCCAGCAAAACCGTCTCCTTTAGGTGGAGCGGCAGAATTTCAGTAGGAACGATGATAACCGTGACGCGCAAACAACTCACGCTTTAGCTGACGCAGCGTTTTCTCGTCGATGCGATGACCGCATTCCAACTCCACCCGGTTCAACGCGCGAAGCTCACTTGCAAATACAAAGCTCTTCCAAAGATTCTTAAAAAACCGGACCACCGAACCACCCGACAGGATGGAGGACGAAACGCCGGTGTCGAAATCCTTGAAGTCTGCGGTGCGTGCCATGACTTATCTCCTTTAAGTTTCCGAGCGCGCCGAGGCCTGGCTCAAGTCGGCGGCCGCGCGCCGCATCGTGTCGATTGCATGCGACATATGTGGACCCAAAGACAGAATGTTCAAGGAAAATTGCTGCAATGCAGCATTGTGTTGGACGCATGACAGAACGTCGGCATGGAGCAAGCGCTGGCCGATGCATCTGGACAGCAAACCGTGCTAATACTCTTGCAAACTAGAGGGAGTTGGAATTCCATGCACGGTATCAGCGGCTTTCATGCACATGTCTATTTCGATGCCGATACGGTTGGCAAGGCCCGCGAAATCTGCGAGCAGGCGCGCGATCTTTTCGAAATTGATATGGGCCGGGTACATGAGAAAGCAGTCGGCCCACACCCGCGATGGAGTTGCCAATTGGCATTCCGTCCGGACAAGTTCGGACCGGTCATTTCTTGGCTATCACTGCATCGCGACGGATTGACCGTATTCGCTCATCCGGAGACGGGCGACGTTCTCGCCGACCACCGGGACCATGCCATATGGATGGGCGAAATGCTTGAGCTCAATCTAGACGTGCTGACCTAATTGATCTCAATACCATTCAAAGGATTGAAGCTGCCGGTTCCGCCAGCGTAGGACGCGAGATTAGGGCGTCTTGCGTTTGTTGCAGGAAGCAGGTTACGGATTTGCAGAGGCCAAGCGTGCCGCTGAACTCCGCTTCAAAGAGGTTTGCGGGATCTGTGCGCGCTGACGAGTTCGCGATAATCGTCGTCATTGATCAAAAATCCGGTGTCACGCTTGATAGCCACGAGAGCAGCGCCCTCCCTTGCCCATATCAAGCGGTTCATGAAACGCTTGAAGCCAGATACCGGAGCTTCGTCAGACGTTTCGCTGCCGATCACAAAGTCTGTCAGGTTTGCAGTGCGAGCCATTGCCAGGCCTCCTTGTCTTGCCGCTTGCAGAACGACCTGCCCGCGGACTGCCGGCCAGGGCCAACGGATTCGCCCAATTAGTCAGCATCGCTTACATATCTGGTACTTTAGTATTGCAGTCTCAAGATATTATTGCGCAATGCAGCATTGCAATTTGTGCATGGCACCAATTCAAGTGGGCACAGACAGATCGCCCGGCAAAAAAGAAGGCCCGTCTT
>JANQIR010000259.1 GCA_028282065.1 Aestuariivirgaceae bacterium | reverse complement strand
CCGGGTCTACGATCCAGAGCTTGGCCGCTTCCTGTCGGCCGATCCGAACGTGCAGGACACCACCAACCTGCAGGCCTGGAACCGTTATTCCTACGTTCTGAACAACCCGCTGAGCTACACCGACCCGTCCGGCTTCTTCTTCAAGTCGATCTTCAAGGCGGTCGGGGCGACGTTTGGGGCAAGCTGCGCGGCCGCCGCAGCAGCAGCTACTGGCGGAAAATCCGCAACCGGCGCCCAGCGGGGTGCGCTACCTACGGTGAGAATTCAGGCTGGCACGTGTATCAAACGTTGAAGTAGAGGCGTCCAACCAATGCCGCACAATTTGGTTTTGGAAGGACATCATGCCGCGACGACGACTGCAGGCCCTTCTGCTTTGCGATGCCGCCCTGGTTGCGGGCCTCGTTGTCGTTTATGTAGCGGTCTTCGCGGCATTGTTCCTGAATGACCGGCCAGTGCCGTCGGGTCCCGTTCTTATGCTGTCACTCTGGCTCGGCGCGACGCTTATTGCGCTGAGCGTGATCGACATCCGATCAGGCATCTTGCCCGACATTCTGACCCTACCACTTGCCGGGTCTGGCGTCATTGTCACAATGTGGATTGGATCATCATCCGTCATAAATAGCATCATTGGCGGAGTGATCGGGTTTTGTCTGATATTTTTCGTGAATATCATTTATAAAACTGTGAAAAAGCGCGATGGAATTGGCATGGGGGATGGCAAATTACTGTCAGCGGCAGGGACCTGGCTGGGCGTTTTTGGTATTGCTCCTGTTCTTTTGTGGGCGTGTGCCATGGGAGTAACCACATTCGTGTGGCTCTGGTGGCGCCATCGTCAAATTCACCGGCAAAGTCCGATTGCGTTTGGACCGCAGCTCGCGTTGGCGTTTTGGATCGTTTGGTTGCACGGTCCTGTGTGATCGATATCTGTTTGGGAGCGTAAGAGATGATCGATTTTGTACGCAGACAGCTCATTTGGCGCGGCCGGCCGGCCCCGGTCCGGGATCGCCGTCAACCATGCCATTTAGGCGCACGAAGAGGGCAGACCGGGTTTTCTTTACTCGAATTGCTGGTCGTCTTGGGAATTCTCGCACTGCTTGCCACCGTTGCGGCGCCACGGCTTGTCAAGTATTTCGGCAAGGCGAAGAGTGACACCGCACTGGTGCAGGTGGCCAGCCTGTCCAGTGCAATCGAACTCTATTACCTGGATGTCGGCGAATACCCAACGCAGCATCAGGGCATTTCAGCGCTCATCACGAAACCCGCGGGCGTCGAAAACTGGAACGGGCCCTATCTTAAGAAGGCAAACGACCTCAAGGACCCGTGGGGACGGCCCTATATCTATGTGTATCCTGGAACGCATGGGGAGTTTGATGTGTCGTCGCTTGGGCGTGACGGCACGCCGGGAGGAGAGGGCGAAAATCGCGATCTGACAAACTGGTAGCCGGAAGCAGGTTCGGGGCCCCGACCCTAATCTGTCGGCCCGCTGCTGTCTGTCTTATCGATCGACACGCGCCCTGTGAGCCAATCAGCGCGAACGGTCAGTTTTTGCGGGCCCTGTTTGAGTATAATCTCGCCACCTGTTGAACCGCCGCCGGGGAAAAACACAATCCGTCCTATGCCTTTTTCCGGGACCCGGGATTTTGCCGAGATAAGCCTCACGTTCAGGTCTCTGGAAAATGCGCGTTTCTTCCCGGAAGCCTCGCTCCAAAAGTGCCGTTTTGCAAGATCCATGGAGAAAACGGCTTCGGTGTTGCGGGAGATCGCCAGGCTTCGCGTCGCGCGCAAATGGGCGGCGATCTCCCGGGCCGCCGTTTGAAGTGGCATTGCCGAGTTTCTCGGCTTCGCCAGGTACAATGAACCGGCCGTCACAAGTGCCAGAATTGCAAGTACCAGCAAGCTTTCCAACAACGTGAAACCGTGTTGTTCAGCCAGCGGGTGTGAAGTTTGCGGTGACGTCATTGCAGGGCGAGTTCGTTTACGCTCAAGATCGCATTCATGACCGTCATGATGAGCCCGCCAACCGCAAGTCCGATCATGATCGTCAATACGGGAGTTAGCATGGTCATGATCCGTTCGACCCGCACGTGCTGCCGGCTTTCAAGCAGGTGCGCGGCATGCAGCAGCATATTGGACAGCTTGCCCGTTCGCTCGCCAACATGCACCAATCGCAAGGCCGGCGCGGGCATGATGCCGCCTGCCGTCAGCGAAGTCGCGAAGCCGGTTCCTTCCTGCACATCTTCGGTGACGCGGCGCACGTATGCCTTAATCTGGCGGTTGTGCAGGACATCGCCTGTGATCTGAAGCCCTGAAGGCAAGGTCACGCCCGATTGCAGAAGAGTTCCCAGCGTTCGGCACAGTCGTGCAGCATCACGTTCGGCGAGAACGTCCTTGAGTAACGGGACCTGAAGCAATCGCCGGTCTAGCTGGTACCGAAAGGCGTCCCGGCGCCATAACATCAAGATCAGCGCGGCAAGGCTTCCCGTAGCAGCGACGATAACCTGCCAATGAGATAGCAGCATGTTTCGGGTTTCCAGGACAAACAGGAGTGATGCCGGCATTGCTTGTGCGGACTCTTCAAACAAGGGCTCTATGTTTGGTATAAGCACGTTGATGACCAGCGCCACTGAGGCCAGTGCTGCCACCATCAGTATTGCCGGATAGAGCAGGGCGGATTTCAGCCTTGCCCGAACGTGCTCGACACGCTCAAGATGTGATGCCACTTCGCCAAGAACCAATTTGAGCGAACCGCTTTTCTCTCCGGCTTTGATCATACTGATGATGTGCGCTGGAACTTTGATCGGATCACTCGCAAAACTATCGGAAAGGGTGGCGCCGCCGATGACCTGGTCGCGGACCCGCCCCAAAAGGGCGCGGCGCTTGCCGGGCGAACATTGCTCATGGATCAGTTGGAGCGTTTCATCCAGAGGAAGGTTCGCATCGGCGAGTGTCGAGAGTTCGCGCATCAAACCGGTCAAATCCCCGGACGGGAGTTTGGGATTTGCAAACAGGTCGCGCTTCCACCAGGGGATATCGGCCTGTCCGGTCAGCTCCTTGGCTGCGAAAAGGGTCAGGCCACGCTGGTCAAGCGCGTCGGCGGCCGCCTCAACTGAGCCTGCCTCGATTACACCTGCTGAGAGATCGCCGTTTGCCGCGTAGGCCTGATAGTGAAAACGATGCGTTGATTTTGACACTGATGTCTGGTTCCTCAGGTTACCTTTTGGCGGCGGTTGATGTTCACGCCGCGTCACTCGAACCGGGTGACCCTCATGACTTCGTCTATTGTTGTCCTGCCGGTGGCAACCTTCTGCAATCCGTCTTCGAACATGGTCTGCATTCCCGCCTTGCGGGCCTGGTCTTCGATCCGCCGCTCACCCGCGCCTTCCATGATGCATGCACGAATCTTGTCATCCATCAGCAATAGCTCCGATAACGTGGTGCGGCCGGCATATCCCGTTTGATTGCAGTTGTCGCATCCTGCCGCCTTGCGAAGACCGGATTGGGCCGATGGCCCGTGTGTGGCGCAAACCGCCTGCAGACGGTCAGACAGGGAGGCGGTGGGTTGATCCGGTTGCGCGCAGTCATCGCACAACACCCGGACGAGCCTTTGCGCAAGGATGCCGGACACCGTGGATGCCAGCAGATAGTCATCCACCCCCATGTCAAGCAGCCGCGTCAGGCTTGAAGCGGCGCTGTTGGTGTGGAGCGTTGCCAGGACCAGGTGTCCTGTCAGAGAGGCCTGTATGGCAATTTGTGCCGTCTCCAGGTCACGGATCTCCCCGATCATGATGACATCGGGATCTTGGCGAAGAATGGAGCGCAGCGCGTGGGCGAATGTCAGGCCGATGGCGGGTTGCACCTGTATCTGATTGACCCCGCGCAGCAGGTATTCGACAGGGTCTTCGACCGTAAAGACCTTTTGGTCGCTCCGGCCGAGTTCTCGAAGCGATGTGTACAGCGTGGTCGTCTTGCCGCTTCCCGTTGGGCCTGTCACAAGGATGATGCCATTTGGATGCTGCTGCAGTGTTTTCAGCCGCTTCACGACATCATCGCTAAAGCCCAACGCTCCGAACTCAAGCTGGATCTGGCCGCGATCCAATATGCGCAACACCGTGCTCTCACCGTGAACCGTCGGAGCGGTCGAGACCCTTAGGTCGATGGTTCGCCCCCTGTCGGTGATCTTGATCCGGCCATCCTGGGGCAGTCTGCGTTCTGCAATATCCAGCTTCGCCATGATTTTGATGCGTGAGATGATTGCCGCCTGACTGGATTTCGGGAACTGTCGGACAGTTTGCAGGAAGCCATCTATGCGAAACCGGGCGACAACTGAGCCTTCCAGCGGCTCAATGTGGATATCCGATGCCTTTTGCTCGATAGCAGACGCAATCAGCTGGTTGACCAGGCGAATATTGGGTGCCTCGCTGGCAATGTCCCTCAGCCTTTGCACGTCGTCTTCGCCGGCTTCTCCCAAGCCACCCGAAAACGTCTCCTCCGCTTGAGATGTCTCGCCATCTGACGGGGAATATAGAGACTCCAACGCCCTTTCGAAGTCTGCCGGAAACGCGATCCAGCATTCGATCTTTAGATCTGCGGCATATCCCGCTGTCGCAAGCGCGTCGTGATTAAAGGGATCGGTGGTTGCGACACGTAAGGTGTCGTTGCGGATTTCAAGCGGCAAGATCTTGCCGTTGCGAACGAACCGTGCATTCAAAACATCGGGCAAGACAGGCTCAACCGGGAAATCCGAGGCCGCGGCAAGCGGCATGTCCAGATTTGCTGCAATCGCCTTTGTCATATCTGCCTCCGAGACAAGTCCAAGCCGGGTCGCAACGATGTCAAAACGTTCATCGGTTCTGGATATCGCGTTGTTGACACGCTCGACAGCGGAGTGGTCCATCAGGCCCATGGCAACGAGTGTCTGGTCTAGGCGAGAGTGAACTTTGGATTGAGTTTTTTCGGAAAAATTCATGTATTACAACGCATTATGAAATATTATAATTTGTAGACTGATTTATGAATGATCGTTTTTATCGAGAAATATTCAAGCATGTGAAAATTGTTGGATATTTTAAAAAGATGTGGACTGTGCACGTTCTGCATGCAATGGGTTGAATGCCAAAATTATCAAAGATATTTGGATAATTTGTCCAGTGAAATTTGCGTACAAAAATATCTCAAGAATTTCAAAGCATATTCTGGACAGCAGATTTTTTACGTGGTGGTCTGGAGAGTTGAGATTATTACTTGATTCGTTCTCACGGCGAATCATGAAATCCAACTACCCTTTGATTGTTATGGCCTATGCCGAAGACGCAAGGCAGGTTCTGAGGGTTTCTAAATCCGGCAAAGTGACAGCCGAAGGCAGCTATCCAACCGGGCCTGGCCTGGAGGCCGCGTGGCGCACACAACTAAGCGCACTCAGGCCAGATGGCCGGTGTGAACTTGGAGTAAGATTGCCCTTATCATGGTGTCTTGAGCGCCGCTTTGTCGTTCCGCGTTCTGCGTTGCCTGAATTGGATCGGATTGCCGGTATCGAACTGGACAGGAAGACGCCTTTTACCCGGGAAAATGCATATTCCGACTATGTTGTCGATGAGGCGTCGTGCACCAAACAGAAGGTTGCGGTTCGCCAGTTTGTTGTTCGAAAAGAAAAACTCGACGACCTGATCTCTGAAGTCAGGTCAGCGGGGCATGAGCCCGTGTTCGCCGATGTGTACGCCAGCGACCCTGCCGTTCCGGTGGCAATGAACTTTCTTAACGCGCATGTGGAACATCGTGATGCCATATCGTTTGCGGCAACATATCGTGTGCTGGCTGTGTTTATCGCCACACTCTTGGTGAGTGCCGCCTATCTGACTTTGGACCAGCAGAATGACGCGATCGCCAGCTTGGAGCGAAAAATCGCTGTTGCACGGCAGTCCGCTTTGGGCGTCAGGCGTGATCTTGGAAAGACGCAGTCGGTGGCTTCAGGATTTGCTGCTGTGCGAGATTTCAAGGCACGGTCGGCAGCGCTGACTGGCATCTGGGCCGATCTGACACGGCGTTTGCCGGACACGGCCTGGATCACCTCCCTTCGGTTTGACGGCCGCCAGGTGCGGATAACCGGCTTTGCCGTTTCGGCAGCAGCTCTCATTCACGAGCTTGAGCAATCGCCACTGTTTGTGTCTGCGGCTTTTGCCGCGCAAACAACGGTCGACGCGGCTACAAGCCGGGAGCGTTTCAGCATCATCATGAAGATGGATCGTGTGAATGCGGGCCAACAGGATCTGACCGGGCAATGACTATGCTGGCGGTGTCAAAGAGGGCTTTGAGTCAATTCGCTGCCGTCGGGCTGGTCGCAGCGGTTTGCCTTGCTGCATGGCTCTTTATCGTTTCACCTCTTTGGCATCGCATACATGATGGAGGTGAGGCGGTTGAAAAACAGCAATTAGTCCTTGCCAGACTGGAGGCAATCGCGGCGTATCGCGATAAACTCTCCAAATTCAAACACCAATTGAACAATGTGGCCCAAAAGGCGGAATTTTATTCCGGTGACAGCACGGCAGTTGTCATGGCCCGGCTTCAATCGCAGCTCAAATCAACGGCGACTAAGTCCAAAGCTGTTTTCAGAAGTGCGACGCCACTGCCGGCAATCCCGGGAGAACAGTTTGATCTGATTGGACTGCGGATAGAAATCCAGGGCACGACGCAGAGCATTTTTGCCACGGTCTATGCAATAGAAAGTGCAATTCCCTATCTCGTCGTTCGCAGGGCGGTGATTGCCACGCAGCAGGCTGTGGTTCTCGGGCGCCAGCCAGCGCGGGATCAGGCTTTGCGTGCGCAACTGGATATATTCGGCGCACGGCTCGAACGTAGTGGTTTGGCGCGGTGAGCATGGCGCGGATATCTGGCCTGTCTTACGCCGTCCTGGCGGTCCTCACTTTAGCCGCAAGCGGGTTGGCATATTTGAATTGGCAGATTGTATTTCGCCCACCTGACCAGATCCTGGGGAGGGCGGGGGGTAAGGACCTCAGTTGGACCCCTCCGGATTTGGCCATTGCCGGTGGTGTCTTCGTTATGCCTCCCGCTGCTCAATATAGTGAAATCAAACGTCGCCCCGTGTTTTCGCAAACCCGTAGGCCATACGTAATGCCGCCACCAAAACCGGCGGTGCGGCAGGCAATCCGCCCTGAGCCAGTTCGCCATGATTTCCCGGAAGACGTCGTGTTGTTGGGGATTTTGCGCACAGGGGATCTGCAGGCTGCGCTTTTGTCGCGCATTGGAACGGATACCGCTAGATGGATAGGCAAGGGGGATGAGTTTCTGCACTGGCGGGTTCAGTCCTTGGGAGAGGATTTTGTGATCATGTCACACAAGAAAAATAGAAATCATGTGTATTTGTATGAAAAATTACAAAACACTAGGAAGTAAACAGAATATATAACTGTCTTTGTGAGTTGCGGCCGGGGTAAACTGTGAAAAAAACTGATGTGGTAACCGTTGCGGCTATTGTAGCTTTGGGCGCGCTGGTGGGGGCGTGCACGACCGATACGTCGTTGGAAGCGTTTGAGAGCGTAACGCCCCGGGTGGCAAAGAGATCCGAGTCCAGCAATCGCGGAACTGCTTCTGCAGACCGGCCGGTCGCGTCTGTGTCAAACGGGATCAACCGGCAGCCCCGGCCAAAGGAGCTGTACTACCGTGGTACGAACAAATTCTACCACAGCGGCGCGCAATTCAATCGCAAGCGTATCCCGGCAGATCAATCAAAAAGAGTGACCCTCAATCTTGCCGGTGTCGACGTGGCATCCGCGAGCAAAGCGGTACTTGGGGATGTGCTGAAGCTCAACTATCTGGTTGATCCACAAGCAACTGGCCAGATCACCATTCAGACAGCAAAACCGGTTTCACACAGCGAGTTGCTCGAAGTCTTTGAAGCCTCGCTCAAGGCAAATGGTGCCGCAATTGTGCAATCTGGCGACCTTTACAAAGTGGTTCCGGCAGATCAGGTGCTCGCCGCGCAGCCTTCGGTTCGTGTTGGCCGATACCGCCAGCCGGGTGCTTCGCCCGGTAAACGCATTCAGGTTGTCCCGCTGCGATTTGTGGCCGCTGCGGAAATTCAGAATGTTCTGCAGCCAATTTCACCGCCAGGTTCCATTCTTCGGATTGACGAAAATCGCAATGCAATTGTGCTGACAGGCACTGACCGGGAACTTGATGCTCTGATGGACACAATCTCGGTCTTCGACGTCGACTGGATGCTCGGCCGGTCGTTTGCGCTCATTCCGGTCACTACATCAGATCCCGAGGCCATTTCCCAGGAACTGGAGACGGTATTTGCCAGCCACAATAACGGCGCGCTACGTGGTCTGATTCAGTTTGTTCCGAACAAGCGGTTGAAGTCCGTCTTGGTCATCACAAAAAATGCTCGGTACCTGCGGCGGGCCGTCGATTGGGTGAGGCGCCTGGATGCTGCAGCTCAGGGAAACGAGCGCAGTATGTATGTTTATCATATCCAGAACCGTTCGGCAGCGGAGCTGGCCAGACTGATTAGGCAAGTGTTTTCAACTAGGCCCGACACCGATGCTGCGATTTCAGGTGCCGTTGCGCCGCGCGAGCAGCCTTCGGTCCAGGTGTCTCCACCCGCATCGCGGCCATCGGCAGGTGCTGGCGTCGGTGCAAGGCAAGATCGGCTGGATGTTGCAACGGCCCCGCAGCCAGTTGCGTCAACCGGCAGTAATTTGCAGTCGATCGGGATCGTTGCCGATGAATCAAACAATTCGCTTTTGATCGTCGCAACGCCGCAGGAGTATCGGGCCGTCCTGCGTGCATTGCGCGAGTTGGACATAATCGGCAAGCAGGTTCTGCTTGAGGCAACCATCGTTGAAGTCTCTCTTGATGACGAACTAAGGTTCGGTCTGAAGTGGTTCTTCAGCCGCGGAAACCACAGCATCACGCTGGCCGATACCGCCACCGGTGTCGTGTCGTCCTTGTTCCCGGGGTTTTCATATTTCTTCTCAACGGCGAGCGCCAAGACGGCGCTTGATGCTCTGCAATCCGTTACGGATATCAATGTGTTGTCGTCCCCGTCATTGATGGTGAAGGACAACAAGCAGGCAATCCTGCAGATCGGAGATCAGGTGCCGGTTACCACCCGGTCCGCCGTTAGCGTGGGGGCGCCTGATGCACCGATCGTCAATACGGTAGAATTCCGCGATACCGGTGTAATCCTGAAAGTCACTCCGCAAGTCAGCGATGGCGGTCGTGTGACGCTCGACATAGAGCAGGAGGTAAGCACCGTCGTGCCAACCACCACCTCGGGAATCGACTCTCCGACCATCCGGCAGCGCCGAATACAAACCACGGTTGTCGTGCATGATGGCGAAAGCCTAGCGTTGGGAGGCCTCATTCAAGAGCGCAGTGACATCAGTAAATCGCAAATCCCGATAATCGGAGATATTCCTTTGCTTGGCAACGCATTCAAGCAAAAGCGCAACGAGGTGCGTAAAACCGAACTGTTGGTAATGATCACTCCCAGGGTCGTCCGGGACGTCAGGGAAGCTCGTAGAGTGACAGATGAGTTTCGCCGGCAACTCAACATCCGAATTCCGAGAATCCGCCACCGGCCTACCATCCAGGACAATATCCGGCGAACCTTTGATTGACTCCTGGCGCGCAGGATACATGTACAATGTCTAACCGTCGATCCAGCCAATCTGCCATTTACAATTCCGGCATTTAGGCTAACTTGAGTCAAGAATTGACATCAAATCCGGGGGCCAAAGTGCCGAAAATCGAAGCAACTGTAACCAATGGCGTGAAATCTGTGACGGTCTCCGATGATGGTCAAACTGCACTTGTCCAATTTGATGCTGACATGTTGCCGGTTGCTATCCCTGCAGGTCATATCCTGAGATTTGTTCAGATGCTCAGTCATTCCGCCCGGCAATCCGAACGGATCCTGCAGCGCGATCCTGATGTGAGAATCCTCTTCCCGTGCGAGCGATGGGAAGTAGGTCAGCACAAAGGAACTGACAAGGTATTCCTGAGCTTCAGGATGAATGGCGGCATGGAAATGGCATTCCAAATACCCCGTGACAACGTTGAGACAATGCGTGACTCCCTGTTGCTGGCTGTGGGCGGAACCATATCCGATTTGCCCGATAAACTGCAGTAATCCTGACCCTAGTGCGTGGTCAAAGCAGGAGCTATCGTTATTGTTGGCCATCGTCTGGTATCACCTTCGGGAAACGTGATTTCCAGCTCCACCAAAGTCGGCAAACCGCGATCTCCCGGCCATGTGTCGAACCAACGTGGCGGTGTGCCGGGAAAGGATGAACCAAAGTAACGAAATCGCACGGCAGCTACGCGTTCGATCACAGACTGAACGTGACGTCCTTGGTGGCCTTCACCATGGCGCGCTTGCACAAGCGGCCGAAACAAGGTCTCGCTTACCATCAAATTGACCTGGCCGGCGCCTTCGCGCTTCTGGTGCAGGTGAATGCGATACACGCCGCCGATTGCTCCATGCTGTTCGACGCTTGCGGCAAACCTGACAGATGCGGAATCGCCGGAAAAATACGGCTTGAAGGGCCCTGCATTGGTTTGTTCATATGTGAGTTCGGCTGAACGCAACCTCCTGCGTATATAAGCCCTCGCTGCTGGCAGCTGGTTGGCGGTGGACATGCGCTGCCCGGCCTCCCACGCGCGCCGTCCCGTGCCGATCGATGCAAACAGGAAGCTGCTGATCAATACGAGTAGAGCCAGCGAAATCATGACTTCGAGAAAGCTAAAACCCGCCTGGCTGCATGCCTTGCCGCCCGGCCTGATTTTCACTGCCGGATACCTTGAGGAACGTGCATTAACGTCCTGAGGCGGACGGGCCGGCCGTTTCCAATTGATTTGACCTGCACATCGACAAGAAATACCTGTTGTGCGCGGCGCGCTGCCGATTGTGTGGCAGCTCCCCAGGCCGAGATGTCCAGGTGCCATTGCGCACCGGTTCCGGTCTTTCCGGTTGCTGCATGGGGCTCCACGCGCTGTGAGCCTCTTGTTTTGTCCAGTAGCGATTGTGCAACTTCCAACGCTTCCCGCGTCGCTTCACCTGAGCGCGTCGAACGGAGCGCCCCTGCATATGTTTGGTGAATTGCTAACAGGCTGAGCGACAAGATGGCGAATGCGATCATGACCTCAAGCAGGGTGAAGCCAGATTCAGCGGTACGGTTCGCCAACCGATTGCCGGGAGGATAGGGTCGCATACTATTTTTAAATACCGACATACCCAGGTTAAATGAACCCTGCTGTACGTGTGCAGCCAATGTATATTTTGTATAATCTGATACAGAGATTTTCTGATCAATAAAAAGCGTTATCCAGTGCAAAGGTATCTTTTTCATCGCTCCCGACAGTCTGGCGCTGCCCCGTCCGAGAGAGGATTTGTCATTATATTGGTAATTTGGGGCGTTGGATTGCTCTCAGCCATTGCGTTGTCGCTGTCGTCATCGGCGCTTCTACACAGCCGCTCTGCTTCCAATGATGTTCTGGCAGTCCAGTTGCGTGAGGCAGCCAATGCAGGCGTTGCAATTGCTATTGCAAAACTCAAGGCCGGTCACTTGAAAGGCCCGGGTATGCATGAGTTTCAATGCCGTTTTGAGGGCGCCTACAACCTTGTGGTTCGGGTTGAGGATGAGGCTGGGAAAATAGATCTGAACTTTGCTTCTACAGGGTTGCTTGAGCGCATCTTTACCGGTGCTGGTCTAAGTGCCGGTGCCGCCAAAAGCCTGGCGCAAGATATTGCGGACTTTCGGGACGGTGATAACGCATTCCGGCGCGGAAAGACCCATGAAGACCGCTACTACCGCAGTCTGGACCTCGTCCACGGGCCGAAGAATGCGCCGTTGTCAAACGTCGTTGAACTGGAACAGGTGCCTGGAATGACAGTGCGGTTGCAGAAAGGTCCGCTTACGCGCTACGAAGCACTCAAGCGGCATTTTACCGTTCACTCCAAGCGGTCCGGTCTAGATCCACGCGTTGCGGACCCCGAGCTTCTGCGTCTCATAGGTGGCACGGGTATCGGCACACCCCCGCAGTACACCGTTCGGTCTTCCAGGCAGTATTTTGCAATCATTGTCCGTTCGGCGCATGGTGGTCGCGGGCGGTTCAGCCGCAAGGCAGTTGTCGATATTCGTCCGGCAACCGGACAGTCTCATAAAATCCTGGCCTGGGGACCTGGTCCAAAGGACAGTGCGCGTCCGGTAGCGTCAGGTCCTGGCGTGCCGATCTTGGATCTTCGGGACTGTCGGGACGTTATCTGAACGCGTCTTTTGAATTCGATGGTTGCCCTTGCCGGCACCCATGGTCAGTCGTCGTAGGAAACCTGGCGTTGGTCAAATCCGATGCCATAGGTCCGGCTTGGCGAGCGGAAACCCCACAGGTGGTAGTGGTGCTTGGCATCGACCAGCTTGCTTTCCTTAGGATAGATCTCGACCGCCTCACACTCAGGCCCGAGCAGTTGATTCTTGATCTGCTGGAAGTGCACCCAGTTGTGTATCGGTTGTTTGTCGAGCCGGCGAATGATGATGTGCGCCTTGTTCTCCGGCAGGTATTCCACGTTGACCTGATAGAGGTTGTTCGCCCAGACAGACTGAGACTTCATCCAGTTGATGCGGGCAACTGCTTCGGCCTCGGTACAACCGGTTGCAGCTATGGCCTCCTTCACCGTCGGGATGTCCATTTCGGCCCGCTCAAGAGGCGTCATGTCTTCGCTGCGGATGAGAGCGGTGATCTGCTCCCCGACACTGCTGCCGGGCGCCGTCATCTGCAGGTCTTCATCGCGCGTTACCGTAACGTCGGCGACGTCGGCAACCGAACGGTCGCCAGCCATATGCACGTCGATGCCTTTGAATTTGGAAATCCGCCGCAGGCTTTCAAAGGCCCGGCGCTCGCCACGGTTTGTGGCTTGGGCACCGGTCACAACAATGAGTTCCGGCGCGGATGCGCTGGCAAGCCAGGATGAAATCCGCTCGGGGTCGAGCGCCTGTCCGCGGCCGAGTTCGCATTTCAGGACCTCTCCTGAAACCTCTCCGGCAAGCCGCTCGATGCGGCCTGCCGCTTTGTCATCCAGATGCAGGTAGATCATGTCTTTTATGCACTCTCGGTCGGATCACGGGTTCCAGAACCCAGACCCACTAATCGGTTTACGGTCTAAAGGCAATAAGCCAACGGGTTGATGGGCGATTGGGAAAAATGTCCCTGTGCATCCTTGCGGCAAATATGACAAGATCGGCTGCCGCCAACGAAGCAAGGAAAGACCGGACATGATCAGGGCCGCC
The DNA here is from genome assembly GCA_028282065.1 of Aestuariivirgaceae bacterium. Lineage (GTDB taxonomy): Bacteria > Pseudomonadota > Alphaproteobacteria > Rhizobiales > Aestuariivirgaceae > JANQIR01. Next base: position 32,507 of record JANQIR010000259.1, on the reverse strand, counting down.
CGTATCACGATTGGTTTTGTTTTCGCGATTGTCCTGTTCGTATCGCCTGGCTTGGCGGAGAAACGGGTTGCTCTGGTCGTTGGCAACAATGACTACGCGAACGTGATCAGGCTGCACAAAGCCGTCAACGACGCCACGACCATGTCACAGACTTTGCGTTCCATTGGATTCGATGTCACCGAAGCCATCAATGTTTCGCGGCGCGACATGAACTTTGCCGTTCAGGGTTTCGTCAACCAGATCGAACCCGGTGATATCGCCATGGTGTTCTTCGCCGGCCATGGCGTGGAGATCAGGGGCGAGAATTTCCTGCTGCCGGTGGACATTCCTGATGCAACACCTGGTCAGGAGGATTTCGTCAAGGGCGAGGCAATCAGCCTGAACGACATCTTGCTGCGCCTGAAGCGCAGGAAGGCGCGGCTGAACATCGTCATTCTGGATGCCTGCCGGGACAATCCGTTCACCAGGTCCGCAGGCCGCAGCCTGGGTGCCTCGCGCGGTTTGGCACGTGTCAGTGCTCCGAAGGGCACATTCGTCATGTATTCCGCCGATGCCGGAGAACAGGCGCTGGACAGGCTGAACGACAATGACCGGAACGCCAACTCGGTGTTCACGCGAACGCTCGTTCCAATGTTGAAGCAGCCAGGTCTTGACCTCGTTTCGATTGCACGGGAAACCCGGCGCAAGGTGCGCAAGCTCGCGCTCGGCGTTTCCCACGAACAGACACCGGCCTATTACGACGCGGTCCTGGGTGACTTCTTCTTTACATCGAAGGGCCCTGCGCCGGTTGAGCCGCCCCAGACGTCTGGAAACTCCATTGACAACGACTACAGGCTGGCGGAGAAAATCGGCAGCAAGCAGGCCTGGCAGGCTTTCCTGAGCAAATACGGTAGTGACCGCAACAACTTCTACGTCAAGCTGGCCGAGGCCGCGCTGCAGAAACTGGCGGTCGGTGTTACCCCGGAACCGGAGACCGGCGGGGAGTTGCCGCCACCGGCAAACGAAGGCCCGCCCCAGCCTGAAGAGCTCACGCTCCAGGCCCGGGTCATGCCGGTCGGCAAGTGGCCGGAAGGCATCGGCTTCGACGGCAGATATCTGTGGGTCGCCGAAAGCGGTCAGCGCCAGCTCGCCAGGCTCGATCCGAAAACTGGCCAGGTTGCCGGCCGGGTGAAGGTCGGAAGGCTGCCTGTCAGTGTGGCCGTCACCTCGCGTGGGACTGTCTATACGGCCGTCGCCACCGACAAGAAGATCTGGAGGCAGCCAGGTCCCGGCCGGCGCGGACGTTCACTCACCCGCCTGCGTGACTACCCGCAAGCCATGGTCGGCGATGATCGCGCATTGTGGGTGCTGACCTGGATTGGTGGCTCGTCCGCTCAAACGCAGGTTGTCAGGATCGATCTCGCCACGGGCCGCAAGACCCGTTCAACCGTTCTGCCGGGCAACGGCTTCGATTTGGCATTGCAAGGCAACCGGATCTGGACGATGCACAGGCAACCGGGCAGCAGGGGCCAGTTGCTGGCGTTGGACAAGACATCGCTGCAGGTGGTCGGGCAGTCGGACTATGCAGGCTTCACCCATGTCATGGCCGCATCACAAGCCGGGGTCTTCGTTGCCGGAGGACAAAGCGGTCGCAAAGGCATGGTCATCAAGATGGACGCCCGGTCGGGACGCGAAATCGCTCGCCGTGATTTTGAAGGCCATGTGTCCGCTGTGGCGGCATTCGGTAAGTATGTCATTGCGATGGACCAGCTTGGCATCATTTCAGTACTCACCGCAGGTGACTTCCAGTTGGTCAGAAAGATCAGGCTGACCTACGGCGCCTTCTCGCCCCGTGCGGTTATCGTTACGGCAAACTCGGTCATCATGACCACCCACAAAGGGCGCGGCAGCAACGGTTCGGTGCTGGTGGTAAATGGCTGGCAGCCTTGAAGGACGGTCTGCGTGGCGCCGTGAAGGCTGTTTCGATCGGGGAAACCTGCGTTGCATTATCCCGCAGTTCGGCGATTTGCCTTGATTTAGACACCGGGGTATTTTACGCGCAACTTGACGATTGACTGCTTGTGGCGACGGCATGTGGTGCGTGGCAGCGAGCTTCGGGCGACGGGAGCACTCTCTTGAGCGATGAATCGCTATTTCGCGAAGTGGACGAAGAGGTCCGCCGCGACCAAATGGAAAAGCTCTGGAAGCGTTACGGCAATTACATTGTCGCAGCGAGCGTTGGTGTAATTCTGGCGGTTTCTGGCGTGAAGGGTTGGCAGTACTGGCAGGTGCAGCAGGCCGAAAAGGCAGGCCAGGCCTACTACGACGCGCAAAAGTTGCTGGCCGAGGGAAAGTCCAGCGAAGCAGATGCCAGTTTCGGGAAGATAGCCTCCAGCGGTCACGCCGGTGCAGCTGTGCTGGCGCGCTTCCAGCAGGCCGGAGCGCTTGCGGCAGATGGAAAGAAGCAAGAAGCCGTCAAGGCGTTCGATGCGATATCTGCCGACAGCAAGATTGACACACCCTTGCGTGACTTGGCGCGCGTGCGCGCTGCCTATCTGCTCGCCGACTCAGCCGGGCGGGGGGACCTTGAAAAACGTCTCGCCGGCCTGGACGTGCCGGGCAGTGCCTGGCGGGCGACGGCAAATGAAATAATTGCGCTGGCGGCCTATCGCGAGGCCGACTACAAAGAGGCTGACAAGAGGTTGGCGCAGATCCTGTCGGATCCGAATTCTCCCGCTCAGGCGCGGCAGCGGGCGCAGATCTTCGCCTCGTTCTTGCAGCCGCTCCTCGGCACTGAATCCGGCAGCAACTGACGAGTGGAACCGGCTTGACAGCGCGCCTTGACATAATCACATCTGCATCGTGGCGGTGCGCAGTTGCCTTGGCCTTGTTGGTCGGATTGGCAGCGTGTTCCTCCACCAGCGACGTGGTCGATAAGTTCCTTGGCAAGGATGATGACACCCCACTGCCCGGCAAGCGTGAAGCTGTGCTGGATGCAGGTGCGCTGGAGGCGAACTCAGCTCAGGCAAGCGACCCGATCGCCATTCCTGCGGCGGTCACGAACTCAAGCTGGGCGCAGCCCGGCGGCGTGCCGTCCCATGCTCTGCACAATCTGGCTCTTTCCCGACAGGTGAAGCGGGCCTTCAGCATTTCGGCAGGCAAGGGGTCTGACAGCGATGGACGTTTGACAGCCAGCCCCATCGTTTTTGGCGGCAGGGTTTTTGTCCTCGACAGTCAGGCGAGTGTGCGGGCATTTTCCGGCCAGAACGGTGCAAAGATCTGGGCCGTGTCGCTGGTGCCCGACGGCAAGGACGGTGAGGGCGCGTTTGGCGGCGGGCTTGCTTCTGACGGAATCAACCTTTACGCCACCACCGCTTTCGGCGAAGTCGTGGCTCTTGAGCCGGGCTCCGGCCGACAGATATGGCGGCGGCAGTTCGATCTTCCGATCAGGGCGGCGCCAACGGTTGCGGACGGCAGGATATTCTTCACCCAGATCAACAATGAGGTACACGCTCTTTCGACCACCGATGGATCGGAGATCTGGCGCTATCAGGGCAGCGGCGAACAGGCATCCATCATTGCCAGCACCAGTCCTGCCGTAGCTGACGGGTTTGTCGTTGTGCCGCTGACGACCGGTGACATTCTAACTTTCAGGTCCTCCGACGGTCTGTTTACCTGGACCGAGAACCTGTCGGGAGGGACCGCTTTCAGTTCGCTGGCGACACTGAACGATGTTGCGGGCCGTCCGGTCATTGCATCTGGAACTGTTCTGGCCATAGCGCACTCAGGCCGCATGGCGGCCTTCAAACTCGACAGCGGCCAGCAGGTCTGGTCGCAGGAACTGCCAGGTACCCAGACACCCTGGGTCGCCGGCGACTACGCATTTGTCGTTGTGGACCGCAACAAGATTGCCGCAGTGTCAAGGCGCAATGGTGCCGTGCGCTGGTGGGCCAAGCTTCCCGACGGCGGTGTCTGGTCGGGACCGGTCGTTGGCGGCGGCCGGCTTATTGCCGTAAGTTCCAAGGGCCTGATGGCCGAGGTCTCGCCACAGACCGGCGGGTTGATGAACAAGCGTGATCTTGGTGCCGAGGTCTTTATCCCTCCGGTGATCGCAAACGGCACGATTTACATACTGGCGGACAATGGTTCTCTTATCGCCCTTCGCTAGCGCGAGCTCTCGCAAATGTTGTCAGGGCGTGCCGGCGTCACAGGTTTTCCTGCGGGCTGGCGGTAAATCATGACATTCACGGTTGCCATCATCGGTCGGCCGAATGTCGGCAAGTCGACCCTGTTCAATCGTCTGACGGGTAAACGCCTGGCGCTGGTAGATGACCTGCCGGGTGTGACCCGCGACAGGCGCGACGGAGACGCTAGAATTGGTGATCTGGAATTCCGGATCATAGATACGGCGGGCCTCGATATTGCACCGGAAGAAAGCCTTGAAAGCCGGATGCAACAACAGTCGGAAATGGCGATTGCGATTGCCGATATCTGCCTGTTCATGATTGACGCGCGTGCCGGCGTCACGCCGATGGACGAACATTTTGCCGAGATTGTCCGCAAACGCGGCAAGCCGGTGATCCTGCTCGCCAACAAGTCCGAGGGCAGTGCTGCCGAGGCCGGCCTCTACGATGCCTTTTCGCTGGGATTGGGTGACCCGGTTGCCATCTCGGCCGCCCATGGCGAAGGCGTGGACGAGCTTTACGACAAGCTGTCGGAACTCGCCGAGGAAATTAGACCGCCTGCAGCCTCAGGCTTTGGTGAAGTGGACGGTGATGACGACATCGCTGGTCCTGACCGGCCTTTGCGGTTGGCCATTGTCGGGCGGCCCAATGCCGGCAAGTCGACACTGATCAATCGGCTTATCGGCGAAGAACGCATGCTGACAGGCCCGGAAGCCGGTATCACCCGGGATGCTATCGGCATTGACTGGCAGTGGCAGGGCCAGCCGATAAAGTTGTGGGATACGGCGGGTATGCGCAAAAAGGCGCGGGTCACCGGCCGGCTTGAAAAGCTGTCCGTCGCCGACGGTTTGCGGGCCGTGAAATTTGCCGAAGTCATCGTGTTGTTGCTCGATGCGACACAGGCACTTGAAAAACAGGACCTGACCATTGCCGACCTAGTGGCCCGTGAGGGCAGGGCGCTGGTCATTGCCGTTAACAAGTGGGATCTCGTGGATGACAAGCGCCATGCCGGCAAGGAGTTGCGCCTGGAGGTCGAGCGCTTGCTGCCGCAGGTGTCAGGCATCCCTATCGTCACGCTGTCGGCCAAGACCGGGCGCGGCCTCAACGAACTCATGCCGGCAGTTATGAAGGTTTACCAGACCTGGAACAGCCGCGTGCCGACGGCCAAGTTGAACGACTGGCTGCAGTTTCAAACACAGCGTCATCCGCCACCGGCGCCATCGGGCAGGCGCATCAAGTTGCGCTACATGACGCAGATCAAGACCCGGCCGCCGACCTTCGCCCTGTTCTGTTCCAATGCGAAGGACATTCCGGAATCTTATAAACGCTTTTTGATCAACGGTTTGCGTAGTGATTTTGATCTGCAGGGCGTGCCGGTGAGAGTGAACCTGCGGCAGGGAAAGAACCCGTATGTCCGCAGGTAGGTGTCAATCCGTAAAACGCGTGCCTGGTGAAATATCAAAGTGCCCTTGAAGATACTCGGCAGATTGGGCGGCGCCTGTATCCGAACCTAACTTGTTTTTTGTGTGCGGTGACGGTCGACGGCCTTTGCCGTCCGCCGTTCTTGCACGAAAACTCTTACGGTCGCCAGCAGAACGGTGGCGTACAAGGCCATGCGTACCATCACCTCAATTGTGGCGGCCACAATCTTCATGACGGTTCCTTTCTGCGGCTGATCCGATGCAAGGATCATGCCGCGCATATCAAGAGTCTACATGTTCGGGTTTAAGCGCCAGTGAAACAAATGTTCACCGCCGGTTAACAGGCGGCCCCGATTTGGGGCTCCCGGCGCGGTTGGTGCGCCTTGCCGAAATTAACAGAAAATATCCTGCCGCACGGCTTACCGGCAATGAGATATCATTGCTGCCGCATAATTTGTACCAGCACGTTTTACGGGAAATAAATGTTTATATGCAACTAAAGAGGGCGGAAGCGATGCTAATCGTTAAGTGCACCATGAAAAGCAAAGTGAATTCCAAATGAACTTGAGCCGCCTTGATGACACATCTCGTCTGAGTGAGTTGGAAAACTTCAACGTTGTCTACGGCTACGGCGAGCGCGACGGACGCTTTGAGCGGATATGCCGTACCGTCTGCAACATTTTTCACACGCCGCTGGCTGCCTTCGTTTTGGTGGATCACCAAAAGAGCTGGACCAAAGCTGCCTACGGTATGGAGATGTGCGAGTTTCCCAGAGAATGTTCTTTCGGCGCCCTGATCGTCGAATCCAATGAGTGCTTGAACATTCCTGATGTTGCTCGCGATCTGGGCGCGTGTGCGTTTCCGCAAGTGGCGGAAGGGGGGATACGCGCTGTTCTGGGTGCCCCCTTGCGGGTCGGTGGTGGCTTGCCGCTTGGAGCACTCCTGGTCGCTGACCGTCGTCCACGGACGTTTAGCAGTCACGATATGAAGCTCATCCAGTTGGTCGCCGATATAGGCATGGATCAGATGATGCTGCACCGGGTGACCATGAACTACGAACGGCGCGCTGAGATCAGCCGAAAGCAGGCCGAGAAGTTGAAATCTCAGCAAACAGTGTTGAAGCGCAAGGACCGGATGTTCGATCAGGTCTCGCGCATGGCCAGAGTTGGTGGTTGGGAACTGGATGTGCGCTCATCGCAGGTCTTGTGGTCCGATCAGGTCTACCGGATCCATGAACTGCCTTCGACGGTGCGGCCGACACTTGACGATGCGATGCAATATTACCCCGGCAAGGCGCGCGATTTGGTAACCGACGTGGTCAACAAAGCCGTGGAGCAGGCTGAACCGTTCGAATTTGAGGTTCCTTTCATTACGGCTGCCGGCAATGAGCGCTGGGTGAAGTCTATCGGTGATGTTGAGCGTGACGGAGATCAGGTCGTCCGGTTGATAGGCACCTTTCAGGACGTCACCGAGCAAAAGACCCGGGAACGTTACATCGAACACATCGCCACCCATGACGACCTTACGGGGCTGCCCAACCGCAAGCTGTTCCAGCATCGCATGAAGGCGGCAATCGAACGTGCTGGCCAGAACGGCCAGTGCCTCGGCTTGATGCTGGTCGACGTTGACCACTTCAAATCGATCAATGACACGCTGGGACATGAAACCGGCGATGCGGTGCTTAAATCCTTCGCTGCGAAGCTCACCTCCTGTGTGCGGCAAGAAGATACAGTGGCAAGAATCGGCGGGGATGAATTTGCAATTGTGTTACCTGATCTGAAGCGCCCGGCACTTGCTGGTGAAGTCGCTGAACGGATCCATCGGTCTGTATGTTCCGGAATCCACCACGACGGTGAAGACGTTATGACCAGCGCGAGCATGGGGATCGCTGTCTATCCGGGCGATGGCTGTAATCAAAAGGAGCTGTTGAAGAAGGCCGATATCGCGCTCTATGAGGCCAAGAACGCCGGCCGGTCTCGGTTTGCCTTTTTTGATCCGGGCATGGAGATCCTTCTGTCGGAGCGACATCGCGTACTCAATGCGATAAGCCAAGCCATTTCCGAACGGCAGATTTTTCCTTATTATCAGGCGCTTGTCCGCGCCAGTGATCATAAGTTGGAAGGCTTCGAAGCTCTGGTCCGCTGGCGCAAGCCAGATGGTCAGGTCGTTCCTCCGGGGTTCTTTCAGGCCGCGTTGGACGACAAGGACCTGTCCTGCGAAATCGGTCACCTGATGGCGGTTTCGGCCATAAAACAAATGGCGGAATGGAGCCGGGCCGGATTGGACTACGGTGTTGTGTCATTGAACATTTCATCCGATCAGATCCGTACGGAGGGATTTGCCGAAACGCTGTTGGACTTGCTGGAGCAAAACCAGATTCCGCCAGGTAGTCTGTGTGTGGAAATTACTGAAGGGGTGTTGTTGTCCAAGGATCGCGCCAAGATTGCCGCAGCGCTTGTCTTGTTGAGCGAAAATGGTGTGCAGATAGATTTGGATGACTTCGGCACAGGGTACGCGTCGCTTACGCATCTGCGTGAGTTCCGTGTAGATCGAATCAAGATCGACCGTTCATTTATCAGCGTGCTTCCGGATGATGCAGAAAGCCTGGCAATCGTCAGGGCGATTATCTCGCTGGCCAAGAACTTGAACAAACATGTTGTCGCCGAGGGTGTGGAAACTGCCGATCAGGCGAGATTGCTGCACGAATTGGGCTGCGATTCTCTGCAAGGGTATCTGTTTTCCAAGCCGATCGCCACAGAAGCGATTCCGGACCTTATCACCGGTTGGGGTGAGGAAGAGCTGTGGGTCAAGACTGCCTGAGCTGCCAAAACCCGGTTGCCGAGTGTACATTTTGTCAGTCGCAGCGCTTTCCCTGACCTTGTTCCGATAGGATCAAGCCGCAAAGCTCACCAGTGTACCGTTCCCGGTAAAGCCCGGCAGGCAAAGAGGAACCACCGCATCGGCAACAGCGTCTGGATGGGGCAGAGAGCTGGGGTCTTCACCTGGCATGGCTTGCGCCCTCATGCGCGTCGCCACGGGTCCGGGATTGAATAGGTTCACCCTGACGCTGCTGGACTGCACTTCCGCTGCATAGCTGTGTGCGAGTGCCTCAAGCCCGGCCTTGCTCACCGCGTAACCGCCCCAATAGGCCTTGAAGATGCGAGCGGCCCCCGATGACACGAAAACGGCGCGCCCGGCATCGGATGCGCGCAGCAGGGGATCGAGCGATCGGATCAGACGCCAGTTTGCAGTCAAGTTCACCGCAAGCAAATCATCCCATACCTTCGGGTCAAGATGGCCGATTGGTGTCAGCTTACCCAATATGCCCGCATTCGCAACCAGTACATCCAAGCGCCCCCAGCGCCCGTGTACCGCCGCGCCCAGCCGGTCGATCGCGTCGAAGTCCTTTAAATCCAGCGGCACCAGGGTTGTGCTGCCGCCGCATTCACGAATGGTGTCGTCCAGTTCTTCCAGCCCGCCTTGCGTCCGTGCAATGGCAACAATATGCGCGCCTTCGGCCGCCAGCCGTTTTGCAAGCGCGAATCCGATCCCGCGAGAGGCTCCGGTCACCACCGCGACCCGGTCTTTGAGAAGCTGGCTCATGTCAGAAATACCAGATCGCTAACCGGCTTCGGCAAGCAGGGAAAGCTGATGAGAAACCCGTTGGCCGTTCTGATCGGTCAGGGCTGTGGGATAGTCACCTGTGAAACAGTGATCTGTGAATTGCGGGCGAACCGGATCGCGGCCCTCATAACCAACTGCACGGTAGATGCCATCGATCGACAGGAACGCCAGAGATTCAACGCCGATATATTCGCGCATCTCTTCAAGTGTGTGCGTGGCTGCCAGAAGCGCGCGTTGTTCCGGCGTGTCTATTCCATAAAAGTCCGGATGTATGATCGGCGGACTGGCGACCCGCATATGTACTTCGCGGGCCCCGGCCTCGCGCATCATTTGAACGATTTTCACCGAAGTTGTGCCACGTACGATGGAATCATCCAGCAGCACGATTCGCTTGCCGTCGATCGCCGCACGGTTCGCGTTATGTTTAAGTTTGACGCCGAGCGCGCGGATCTGCTGAGTCGGCTCAATAAAGGTGCGTCCGACATAGTGGTTGCGAATGATGCCCAGTTCAAAGGGAATACCGCCGGCTTGCGCAAATCCGAGTGCGGCCGGAACACCTGAATCCGGCACCGGGATGACCACATCTGCCTCGCAAGGCGATTCCTTGGCCAGCTCCTGCCCCATCGCCTTCCGCACGTCATAGACCTGCCGTCCGCCGAGTACGCTGTCCGGCCTTGAAAAATAGACATACTCGAAGATGCACGGTCGGGCTGCCGTCTTTGGAAACGGTTTGAGGGACTCGATGCCCCCGTCAGTTATGACCACAACTTCGCCATTCTCGATTTCGCGAATGAAGCTCGCCCCGATTATATCGAGCGCACAGGTTTCCGAGGCAAGAATATATGCACCGTTCAATTCACCCAGCACAAGCGGGCGGATGCCCAGCGGATCTCGCGCGCCGATCATTTTCTTGTTGGTAAGCGCCACCAGCGAGTAGGCGCCCTCAAGTGATCTGAGCGCATCGATAAAGCGGTCCATGATGCGTGGCTTGGTAGAGCGCGCAACGAGATGCAGGATAGCTTCGGTGTCTGACGTTGACTGGCAGATCGCGCCATTGGCAATGAGCTCACGACGCAATGTCAATCCGTTGGTGATATTGCCGTTGTGACAGACTGCAAACCCGCCAGCGGCGAGCTCTGCAAACAATGGCTGCACATTGCGCAGGACCGTTTCGCCCGTGGTCGAATAACGTACATGGCCGATTGCGGACCGGCCGGTCAGCCGGGCAATGGTGGCCGGCTTGGAAAAGCCGTCACCGACAAGGCCCATCCGGCGTTCGGAATGGAACCTCTCGCCGTCAAAGGACACAATGCCTGCGGCCTCCTGACCGCGGTGTTGCAGGGCATGCATGCCCAATGCCGTAAGCGCGGCGGCATCATCGTGGCCGAAAACCCCGAAAACGCCGCACTCTTCACGCAACCGATCGTCGTCTAAATATGTCAATTCTGTCCGCTCTGCGCGTCCGGTGTTGTTGATTGACCGCCCTGTCGCCCGCCTTGAGTGCTCTGAATGAGTTGATCGATACCCTGGCGCGCGTTGGACTTATACCCTTCATTGGTCTGTGAGTCAGCACCGGTATTGTCTGACGAACTCTCTTGCGAACCGATATAGGTTTTACTTTTAAGCGTTTCCGCAATGTCCGGCGGCAGGAACGAGATGACGAACTGCCCCACGGATTCGATCATTGGCTGGCTGCGGGCTGTGCGAATCCAGTCTTCGTGATTCTTCGGTGGAATCAGCCAGACGTAGAACAGGTATGCAATGACCACCAGCAGCAACCCGCGGCCCAGGCCGTAGATGAACCCCAGCGTGCGGTCCACCGGTCCGGCGGCGGAGTCCAGCACAAGGTCCGCCAGCTTTACACTAACCAGGGACATGACCACCAGAACGATCAGAAAAGCGCTGGCGCACAGAGCGATAGTGGCGACAATCTCTGGCTGCAGGTACTGATTGGCGAGTTGGCGCAATTCCGGTGTGAAGTAGGCGGCAAGCGCCGCAACCGCAGCCGCACCCCAGGCGACAAGAGACAATACCTCGCGTGTAAAGCCCCGCATCAGCGCCAAAAGGCCGGATACGAGCATGATTCCCGCTAAAATGAGGTCAAGCAGTTGAAACGGCATCAGGCTCAGGCTCCATATAGTTCAGCGCGGCCACTAACGCTTTGCACGCTTATAGCGATAAAATCAATATTTGCCGAAAGCTTGTCCAGGATTTGTCGGCAACAGCCGGCCAATTCCACGCCACCAGGTTAATTGCGCCTTGATGCCTGCCGCACCTGATTTGTGTTAGTCGGTCCGCTTGTTCCCAGCCGACAGGGACGCGGCCCAGGCGGTGAGTTCTGCGACGCCGCCGATCTGCTTGAGGCGCATGCCTTTTGGTGCAGCAGCATCGCTGCCGGCCGGGATGACAGCGAGATCAAGACCCAGCTTCGCGGCTTCCTTAAGCCGCTGCGCGGTCTGGCTAACCGGCCGGATTGATCCGGATAGGGCCACTTCGCCGAACATGACTGCGCTGGCGGGTAGGGGGCTTCCGGTCATTGAGGAAATCAGTGCCGCAGCAACGGCAAGGTCGGCAGCCGGTTCGCGGATCCGGATACCGCCGACGACATTGAGGTAGACGTCGTTTGCACCAATGGAGATGCCGGCTCTGGCTTCCAACACGGCCAGGATCATGGCAAGGCGGCTCTGGTCCCAGCCAACGACGGCGCGCCGGGGTGTCGCCAGCGTGGACGGCGAGACGAGGGCCTGGATCTCCATGAGAAGCGGCCGTGTACCTTCCAGCCCGGCAAAGACAGCCGAGCCCGCGCTTTCGGTGTCGCGGGCGGCCATCAGTATGCCAGAAGGGTCGGCGACTTCCTCAAGCCCCTTGTCCGACATTTCGAATACGCCGATCTCGTCGGTCGGTCCGAACCGGTTCTTGACCGCTCGCAGGATACGGAACTGATGGCCCCGGTCCCCCTCGAAATAGAGCACCGTGTCGACCATGTGCTCGACTACTTTCGGTCCGGCGATCTGTCCGTCCTTTGTCACGTGGCCGACCAGCAGCACTGTTGATCCGCGCTGCTTGGCAAAACGCACCAACGCTTCGGCCCCGGCGCGCAGTTGAGACACGGTTCCCGGCGCGGCTTCGACGACCGGCGACCACAGTGTCTGTACCGAATCGATGACCGTGACGGCCGGAGCGCCCCCTTCGGCCAATGTGGCCAATATGTCCGACACGTTGGTCTCAGATGCCAGCAACACAGGTTGATCGCTGACACCGAGCCGGGACGCACGCAGCCGGATTTGCGCAATAGCCTCCTCGCCCGATACGTATATGACCCGGTGTCCCTTTTGCGCCAGCCGGGCCATGGCCTGCAGCAGCAATGTTGACTTGCCAATGCCCGGGTCGCCACCGATAAGCACGCCGGATCCTGGAACGAATCCGCCGCCTGCCACTCTGTCAAGTTCGGCAATCCCGGTTTCGATCCGCTGAGGTTCCGGTTCATCGCCCTTCAGGCCGGTCAGCGCTGTGGCCCGCCCGGCAGGCAAGCTGGACCCGCGCGCACCGCTCACCGGAGCGGGCAGGGCTTCTTGGGTCAGCGTATTCCACTCACCGCAATTGTCGCACTTGCCCGACCACTTTGCAGCCGTCGCGCCGCAGGCCTGGCAGATGTAGACAGAGGCGGGCCGTGCCATGAATCACCTTCCAACAGTGGATGTGGCGTAAACTAGTAATCGAGCAATTCGGCCGCGTCGAGCTTGCGATGGTGCTGAGCCCTCGTTCCCGAAATTGTCCTCCATGCGGCATAAAGCGTGGAATGCAGAAGTTGTATTTGCTCGCCAAATCTCACCACAACAAGATTCTCTTCCGGGACCATGTATACGATCTGCCCCTTGCTGCCGAACATGTAGGTAAACCTTCCATGCAGCATCTCGCCGCGCCGATCCAACACATCGTGATAGACGTGCAATCCGTAGCTGCCGCGGCGCACGTCCTGCGCAGAAAGATCGAACCCGAAGAATTTCCGCCAAAGTGGCCGAGGTAGGAAGGGGTGTTTGCCGGACCCGTTGTTCGCGAGAAAGTTGCCGATCCGCAGCCAGTCTCGTGCAGTGGCATACAAACAACAGTAAGCAGACACCGGAAGGTGTTCCCCATACTTGCGCCAGTGAGCCGGTTGTGCGCCTGCCTTCACCCAAATCAGATCATTGAGAACCGTTGCGAGCGGTGCACTATAGACCCTCGAAATCAAATGGCCGAGTATTGCAGTATTCAGGTTTTGGTAGTTGTATTTGCCCCTTTGCTGCGGGTCCACTCGAAGCTTGCCGGCAACTGCATCTAGGCCAAGCATGTGAAGTTGGGCAACCGGCCCGAACGGGTTGTACTTTGTTTGTTTGAAGTCTTTTCGGCCGCTTCCCGTTGGCGATTTTGCGCCGTCGGGCTTAAACACTATCCCGCTCCTCATACGCATAATTTCATCAATGGAAAGCGCGCCAATCTCAGTACGACTCAGCTCTGTGAGGTAAACTCCCACTGGATCGCCAAGGCGCTTGATCCGGCCATCGGCGACTGCGCGCAAAACGAGCGCGCCGACAAGACTTTTCACCATAGAGTACGAGTTGAACTTGGTCTGGGAATTATATCCAGCGGCGTAGTGTTCAAATCTGATTGAATCACCCTTAAAGATAAGCAGCGCCTTTCCCTGTTTGTCGTTGAATAGTTGCCGCCCCTTCGGATCGAAGATCACGGTGTCGACGTCTGTCTTGAGTGTTCCAGACTGTGAGATGCCTGGTACCAAGGCAAATTCACCCTCTGCGGGCCAAATGAGAGCCGGATACCCTTCTGCAATGAGACGCGGCATGTACGGAGCGTACGCAAGCGTGATTGCAGGCGCCGAGACGCACACAAACGCAAGAACCAGGAAGATGTTCTTAAATTTCAAACTAAGACGCAAATTCTTGCCAAGCATCAAGATTTTCCCTTCCCTCCAAATTGGCTTGGCGGCGGCCGATGGACACAATTGTCAAGCCCGCCGGAGAAACGTCATGTAGCTTTGATGCCTCAAAGAGCCGGTTGGCAACATTCGGAGAATACAAAAGAAGATTCAAAGGACAAAATTGTGTCCTTGCGCTCGCTGGAAACTATTATGCAGACGCGATCTTTAGCCAGAGAACTGTAATTGGCCGGTCTGCGTGGTGATGAATTGGTGTGGCGGCAGTTCCCTCGACAGACGTCGAATGGTGCGGTTTACTGCGCTTCAAGCCCTGTGGCCGCTCAAGCCACGCGGCCCATCTCGCGGGCCTTTGAGCGCAATTCCATGGCAGACTCGAACATCAGCGCAAATGACCGTCCGCCATTCTTGACCTCATAGAGGGCGATGTCGGCTCTGCATTTCAGGTCCTTCGCACTCTTTGCCTGCCAGGGAGAGACGGCAACACCGATCGATGCTGAAGCATAAACGCACCGACCGTCGGAGGTTCTCACAGGCTCTGCGATAGCTTTGCAGAGCCGGCCGGCCAGGGCCTCGGCCTCATCTAAATCGAGGTTTGCTGCAAGCACGGCAAATTCATCACCGCCCAGTCTGGCTGCCAGGCTATCGGTGCCGGCGCCTTCCTGCAAACGCTGCGCGATGGTCTTAAGCACCTCATCGCCTGTCGCATGCCCCATCTTGTCGTTGATCTGTTTAAAGTAATCCAGGTCTATGGCCAGGAATGCCAAGCTGTCCTTGCCGAGGGTCCCGTCGAAAAACCGGTCCATGTGATCGTTGAAGACGCGTCGGTTGGCAATCCCGGTCAACTGATCGTAATTCGCCAGAAACTCGGCGCGGGCCTTTTCGCGGGCGAGTTGCCGTATGTGCCGATAGGAGTGATAGGCCGCAACCGCACCGATCCAGACTAGAAGCAAAAATGCTGCGACAAAGCCAAGCCGAGACTTGGCCATCATTTGCGAGCCTGGAAGTGCCGCCCGCCAGACCAGTGTCCCCAGAATGTCGCCGTTCGAAGATTTGACGTCCAGACGTGCCGCGCCGGGCGTCTCGCCGGCCTGCGCCCACCGAAGATCCAAAATGCCGAGATTAACGCCGGCCTGCGTCATGAAATCGTTTGTGAGCGGGAGTACAGCAACCAGCAAGGGTGGGGTTTGTAGACTTTGCCAGCTTCCGCTGCGGGGCAAAATCGTCGCCATCTGGAATAACGCCGGTTGACCGTTCCATATCGTTAGACGGTGCACCCTGCGGTAGACCGCTTCGCCATCATTGAGAATAACGATGTCACGTTCACCTTTGCCAGTGAACTGTCCGCTTACCACCAGACGATGGATGGAGTGTCTGGCGTCTTCTGAAACGTCGAGCAACTTATCCAGTCTGGTATGGTCGACGCGCCGACCATTGATAGCAGTCTCGATCAGAGCGCCGTCATAGGTCATTACGGCGGTCGCGGTGTAACCCAGCCGCCGGTGAAGTTCGGCCATCAAATTGCCGCGGATCCACTCGGGATTGGCGTGCCCACCAGTATTGGCGAACGCATCGTTCCACTGCGCAAACGATCTCAAGTCGCGGCCATTTTGCTCGGGCAATGACTTTAAAACCCGGCTGACGCTGACCGATTGCCGGTGAATAGCCCGCGCGTCGATATCCTGTGCCGCATAGTAAACCGAAAAGCCGACAATGATGGCGACCGCTGCGATCAGGAAGGCAATGCCCGTCACGACGGTAAACAGAGAACGCTGTTCTGCCCCCAGCCTTAGGCTTTCCATCCACCTGGTCTCCGTTGGGCCGGAACACTGATGGCTGAGGCCACCGGTGGCGGACTACGCGTGTCAGGTCCAAACCCCTGTATGTCTCAAGCGCCGCGTCCCGCCCTCGCGCACCTGCCGGCCGCGTACCCGGAGCTTGTGCGTAGCTAACATGATCACGGTAAACCAAGCGCATCCAATCGGGGCGGCGGCCATCACACCTTCGCTTAAGGTAAACCGTCCGTATACTGCCTGACTCATTCTGGCAGCATTTTCCTGCAAGCTGTTGATATCACACTACCGGTTTTGGAAATCGGTCAGGCCGTCGATTGATCCATCTGGATCGGGCCGTCGGCCAGCCCGTTGATGAACTGGTTGACATGGGCATTGCCGCTATCTTCGATCTCTTCGGCAGTGCCCTGCCAGATAATTTCGCCCTGATAAATCATGGCGATATCGTCGGCGATCTTACGGGCAGATGACATGTCATGCGTGATGGTAATGGTTGTCGCGCCAAGCTGCCGGACGCACGACACGATCAGATCGTTGATGATGTCTGCCATGATCGGATCGAGCCCGGTCGTTGGTTCGTCGAAGAAGATTATTTCAGGCTCTGCGGCGATCGCGCGGGCCAAGCCGACGCGTTTTTGCATGCCGCCCGACAGTTCGGACGGGAAGAGGTTGGCGACTTCGGGGCCGAGGCCCACCTGCTCAAGTTTTGAGCGCGCAATGTTGTAGGCTTCGGCCTTGGCCATTTTCTTGCCTTGGATGAGAGCAAAGGCGACATTCTGCCAGACGTTCAGGCTGTCGAACAGCGCTGCTCCCTGAAACAGCATGCCAAAGCGCGACAGCACGGCATCGCGGGCAGGGCCGGTCAGCCCGACAACCTCTTGACCGCCGATCTTTATCGAACCGGCATCAGGCTGAAGCAGGCCCAGGATGCATTTCAACATGACCGATTTGCCGGTTCCCGACCCGCCGATCACCACCAGCGAATGCCCCTTATCGACCGAAACATTGAGGCCGTTCAGGACGCGCTTTGGCCCGAAGCTTTTGTGAAGGTCCTTAAGGGCGATGTGGGCGTCTTCGGACACCGGGCCTACTCCGTAAACAGCAATGAGGTGAGAACATAGTTCGCCGCCAGGATCAGGATCGAGGCGGAGACCACCGCATTTGTCGTAGCCCGGCCGACACCTTGCGCACCGCCGCGGCTGTTGAAGCCGTGATAGCACCCCATCAAGGCGATGATGAACCCGAATACCGCCGACTTCACAAGGCCGGAGAACACGTCGCCGAACTCCAGGAAGTCCACCGTGTTCTTGATATAGACGCCGGAATTGAAACCGAGCGATCGCGTGCCGACGATATATCCGCCCATAATTCCAATCGTGTCGGCGATCATGACCAACAACGGCAAGGTGAGTACAGCCGCGATCAGCCGTGGCGCGACGAGATATTTGTAAGGGTTGGTCGACAGCGTGATCAGGGCATCGATCTGTTCGGTGACCCGCATGGTGCCCAGTTCCGCGGCGATCGCTGCCGATACGCGGCCCGCTACCATCAATCCTGCAAGAACCGGCCCGAGTTCGCGGGTGATGCCCAGCGCCACGATTGAGGCCACGAGGCTTTCAGCATTATACCGCGACCCGCCAATGTAGATTTGCAGCGCCAGCACACCGCCGGTGAAGAAGGCGGTCAGACCGACCACGGGGAGCGAGTTGTAACCGATGCGCAGCATCTGTTGCAGAATCTGCCGGACATAGGTTGGCGGTACAAGGCCCGGAAACAGGGCATTCTTGGTGAAAACGGTGAGCTTGCCGACCTCTTCAAAGAGGGCACGCACGACCATTCCGATTTGGGCAAGAGGGTTCAATTTCGCGCGATCCTGTAACCGGTTGGGAGTTGTTTACTTAGGATGGAGTGACGAATATAGCCGAGTATAGCGCGAACCTAAACCGGTCAAGATTTCATAAGGGATCGTACCGGCCCAGCGTGCAAGTTCGTCCACCGTGACGTTGTCTCCCATGATTTCCGCCATTGCGCCGCGGCGGATGAACTCCGGTGGAACATCTGTGATATCCACGGTGATCATGTCCATCGAAACCCTGCCGACCACCGGGCAGTAATGGCCGCCAATCATCACCTGCGCCGGCCCGTCGCTGGCCGGATAGCTCAGAGAACGCAGATATCCGTCGCGATAGCCAATTCCGACGACGGCAATCTTGCTGTCGCGTTTCGCCTGCCAGGTGGCACCATATCCGACCGAGCTGCCGGCAGCCACGTCCCTGACTTGCAGGACCGGAGCATACAGCCGCACGACCGGAGACATGGGATTGGGTCTGGCTGCAAACGGATTGCCGCCATAAAGCGCGACACCGGGACGGATCATGTCGCAGGCAAATGCGGCCCCCAGGAAAGAGCCCGGTGAGTTGGCAAGGCTCGCAGGTGCCGACGGCAGCAATGCGCGCAACGCATCAAAACGTTTCCTCTGCATTGCGTTCATTTCGGCATTGGGATCATCGCCGCACGCCAGATGGCTCAAGATCAATGCAAGTTTGAAGGGGGCCAGCAACGCGGGTGTCTCACCCAGCTTCTCCACGTCGGCAGGGCTCAACCCGAGCCGGTTTATCCCGGTATCAATGTGTAGAGCGGCGGACAGACGGCGTTGCTGGGCGCTGCAATGCTTCGCCCATTCCTCGATTTCCTGCAGAGAGTTCAGGCACGGCGTCAGGCCGTGCTCTTCGTAATAGGCCGCCTGTCCGCTGAACAGCCCATCGAGCACATAGACCGTTGCTTCGTCGAGCACCCGGCGAACGCTCTCGCCTTCCGCCGGCAGGGCGACAAAGAAACTCCGGCAACCGGCGGCCCACAGAGCCCGGACGCATGGCTCTATGCCCAATCCATAAGCATCACCTTTGACGGTCGCAGCGCATTCGGCCGGCGCACATTCGTCCGCCAGCTTCTTCCAGTTGTCCTGAAGCAGCTTCAGGTCAACAGTCAGGATCGCGCCAGCCAGTTCGGTATCGGACGGGGCGGGCGCGAAGATGATCTGGTCGTGCGCCACTTCCCCTCTCTCGTAAGCCTTCACTGTGCCGTCCCCACAGTCATGTTGGCCTACTCAAAGCGCTCAGGCAGATAATCCTCGGTCGCGAGATTTTGAAACTTGGTCAGGTTTGCGTCGAATTGCAGCGAAATTGTGCCCGTAGGTCCATGTCGTTGCTTGCCTATGATCACTTCCGCCAGACCGGTGACCCTCTCCATCTCTTCCTGCCAGTCCAGGTGCTCCGGCGTGTTCGGTCGCGGCTCCTTGCGCCCCAGATAGTATTCTTCGCGGAAGATGAACAGCACGACGTCGGCGTCCTGTTCGATGGATCCCGATTCACGCAGGTCGGCAAGTTGCGGCCGCTTGTCATCACGCGATTCGACTTGGCGCGACAGCTGCGAAAGTGCCAGAATCGGAACGTGAAGTTCCTTCGCCAAAGCCTTGAGTCCCGTGGTGATTTCCGTGATCTCCTGGACCCTGCCTTCGGAAGACCGCCGCGACGACCCGGTCACCAGCTGAAGGTAGTCGACCACGAGTAATCCAAGTCCGCGTTGCCGCTTCAGCCGCCGCGCCCGCGCCGCGAGCTGAGCGATACTCAGGCCTCCCGTGTCGTCTATGTAGAGCGGAAGAGATTGCAGTTCCTGACTTACCTCGACAATGCGGTGAAATTCATCCTCGGTGATCTTGCCGCGCCGGATTCTCTCCGACGAGATCTCCGCCTGTTCCGACATAATCCTGGTGGCAAGCTGTTCCGATGACATTTCAAGCGAAAAGAACGCGACGACACCACCATCCAGAACCTTGGTTGTACCGTCCGATTGGTGGTCTGCCCTGTATGCCTTCGCCACGTTGTAGGCGATGTTGGTCGCCAGCGACGTCTTACCCATGGCCGGCCGGGCCGCCACGATGATCAGATCTGACGGCTGCAGGCCGCCCATCTTTTCATCCATATCCGACAGCCCGCATGAGATGCCCGAAAGGCCGCCATCGCGCTGATAGGCGGCCGCCGCCATATCCACCGCTTCGGTCAGCGCGCTCTCGAATTTCTGAAACCCCTGACCGTAGCGGCCACTCTCGGCGATCTCATACAGCGACTGCTCGGCCGTCTCGATCAGGTCCCGGGCGGTGGTGTCGACCGGCGTGTCGAAACTGTCGTTGACGATGTCCGTACCGATGCCGATGAGCTGGCGCCGCTGCGCCAGTTCGTAAATTGTGCGGCCGTATTCCTCGGCATTGATGATCGTTGTCGCCGCCGCGGCCAACCTTGCCAGATAGGCAGGCCCACCAATCTCGTTGAGCGTCTCGTCGCGTTCGAAGAACGTTTTTAACGTCACCGGCGAGGCAAGTTTGCCCGCCCTGATCAGCGTGGAAGCGGATTCGAATATGCGAGCATGGATGCCTTCGAAGAAATGCTCTGGTGCCAGAAAACCGGTCACGCGGTCACATGCTTCATTGTTGACCAGAATGGCGCCGAGCAGGGCCATTTCGGCTTCCAGATTGTGCGGTGGCTGCCGGTAGTCTTCCTGATCGTCGTCAGGGCCGGAGTGCTCGTGCGCGGAGAGTATAGATGCGGTTTCCATTCTGAATACTGTGATAGCGAAACGCACCGTCCCATGCGAGGGGACAGTTCCGCCTTCCCACCGGCTATCCGCAGAATAGGCGAAACACTGGGAAAAACCTGTGTGTAGCAGAATTTCTGCTTGATTTATTTGCGCCGCTCCAGATCTCGTTTTTTGTGCTATTGCCTGCCAATGGTGATTCGCAAACCGTTCGGGTCCGCAAAGAGGTAACAACACCTGCGAAAGCGGATGCTCAGACCGGCGGAATTGCAAGGCCAAGCATGCACACGAACGCTACGATCCAGCTTGGGCGGTTGTTGTGTGGCTGCTGGAGGATCCGTTCGGCCAGCAATGCATGTGTCACGATGAACATCATGACGAGCGGTTGGCCTGCAAACATCGGGGCCACCATTGCCGGCAGGCAAACTACCGCACAGTCGCGCCCAAGCCGCAGTCCGTAATGGCCGGCCGTTTGAACAATCTGCCCGGTCGGGCCGGCGAGAACCGGTGGCCTATGGCATCTGTTCAGTGCGCGCTGCCTTTGCGGCATCCACACCCAACCGATGGCGAACAGATACATCAACAACGGAGCGATGGAATGCGCGTCAAAAAGCGCGACCGAGGCACGGAACGCGATCAGTATCAAATAGAGCGGAACGCCAATCAGGCACCACACAACCATATAGCCGGCAATAACGGCCAGGATGGCCTTCGTTTGCTGGCTGCGGAATATACGCGCGCGCAGCAAAACCAAATGCGGCGCGATGATTGGCAGCATCATGGCGGCGACCATGAGAAACCATTCCACTGCCGGACGGCCAAAGCCGGTATAGTAGATCTCGGCCCGAAATGCCGAAAGGAACTTATGTGCTATGAGCTGTCCGGAACCGAAACAAATGGCCAATCCGCCCGTTTGATGGGCAGCAACGCCGAGCGTCATCCATGCAAATGCCGATACCAGAAGTGGCGCAAGCAAGGCCGGGTTGTCACTTGCATCTGGCCTGATAATCGGCTGCGCAGACAAGTGCCGGGTTTTGGCCAGTCCGTTTGCCACGGCTCAGTCGAAATAAATGCCGATGCGTCCCACCTGGATGCTTGACGCTTCCGTGTCCGGCAATTGTACGGGAACCGGCCCCGGCATTTCCAGCTTGGACACGGGCCGCTGTTCAATCTTGCGGAAACTGACACGCAGTTTGGGAGTGCTCTCAACGGTCAGCCGCAGCCGCTCCGCAGCCCGGGTGATATTATAGACTTCGGTGATGCCTGTACCGCCATGAGATTTTGAGGTGTCGCTCGCGCCGGCAATGCCGAATGTCGACAATCGTCCGACCGGGTAGGGCGGTTCATCGTCATCTTCCAGGTCGACAAGGACCTCATAGTCTGCCGGAACGCCCTTGCCAGTGACTTCCTCAAGCCGGAGATAAACGTTGACCGGTGTCGGGAAAGCGGATTCGGTGAACGAGCGCCGCACGCCTTCGCTTTGCATTTGCACGCGAACGCTGGTCAAATCGTCTTCCAACGATACAGGCGCTTGCGAACTTCCTGCCAGTTCGGGCTCTCGTGCAACCATTTCCGGAACTCCTCTGCCCGCAGCCACCACCACAGGAGATGGCGTCGGTATAGTATCATACCGGTAGCCGTGCAGTATCTGGGTTGTATCGACCATGTCGCCTGCAGTGAAGGTGAACGCGGTCCCATCGCCGTCGTGCATATCGAAAGTCACACCGCTGAGCCAAGCACTCTCATCCGGGTTGGTATGACTGCTATCGGCTGCCCGCCATTCTTCCCAAAGGCGATCGATATTGCAGTGGTGCAGCCAGAATATCGGATCGAACGCGGCCGTGCGCGGGTCGGCCATCCAGCCGTTAATACGGACGTGCACCACATTGTGCGGGACGCGCTCCAACTGGCCGTTCGCGCTGCCAAAATGAGAAAAGCCGGTGCGCGGACCGCCGAAACCTGTTTCGAAACTCACCGCCGGCGTGAACTCGTCTTCGTCGAGCGCATCAAGCGCAACATCCCCATCACCGAGTCCGATATCACCTCCAGGTGCCTGGACGCGCGGCGCGAATAGCGGGTTGTCGGACCCGTCCGGCAAGGTCTGGTCCCGGAAGGCCGGCGGAAGGAAGCGGGCTTCCGGGTTCTGGGCAAGGTCTTCGGAATAGTTCCAATAGGGCAATGCCCA
This sequence comes from Aestuariivirgaceae bacterium, assembly GCA_028282065.1. Lineage (GTDB taxonomy): Bacteria > Pseudomonadota > Alphaproteobacteria > Rhizobiales > Aestuariivirgaceae > JANQIR01. Next base: position 9,801 of record JANQIR010000259.1, on the reverse strand, counting down.
ATCCGCAGGGCCACCGAGAGCGGCCACGGCTTTTGAAACCATGGCTTCGAAAGCCGCCAAATATCCGCGATGCCAGGGCAGGAAATACCAGGATTGATGCTGACACTGTTCCCAGAACTGGTTGGCGCCAGCCGGTGGATTCAAATTAGGATTGCCGTGCACGGCTCCCATATACCACCAGCTTGTTGGGTCAGAGAGAGCTCGGCTACGCATGTCCGCCACCGCCCGCCCATACCAGAGCAGCGTTTCGTCGCCTGATGGCAGGTTGTAAACACTTTGGCGTATGCGGGTTGACATGCTTGGCCTCTCAGTAAAATCGATTGAAGTGATTTTATTCCGGGATCGTAATTTGCATAAAATGCTTTCGCAAGAATATTTCGAGAATTTGAGACATGAATTTTGTATTCAATTAATCGGAACATCAAGATTTGAATGGAGGATATGGTGTTCTGGAAACTGTTTGAGAATTCAATTATCTCTTGTCGATGTTTGGAAATGCACGGCAAACTGGCCGATTGTGCAAGAAGTACCTGCCTTGGGACGGCAGGCAGACTTGTTCAGCATAATCGGAAAACGCTCCGGGAAGATTCTGTTATACCGGGCAATGGCGGCTTATAGCCCGGTCGGAACCGATGCCAGCTGGCGTCTCCTGCTGTCGATCTTTCGCAACCGCTCCTCTTCGCGATGAATGTAGTCGCGCGTCAGGGGCAGGGCATGCTGGTTCTTCGTCATCTGGATCTGGAAGTTGTTCATGCCCTGATAGCGGAATGCACACTCCGATACCGCCAGATAGAACTCCCACATCCGGCAGAAGCGCTCATCGTAGAGTTTTCCGGCTTTGCCGCGATGGTCGGCGAAGCGCCGGCGCCACTCCTTGATTGTCCGGGCGTAGTGCAATCGAAGGATCTCGGTGTCAGTGACATAGAGGCCGGATTTTTCAATCCGCGGCAGGACCTCCGACAATGCCGGAATGTATCCGCCTGGGAAAATGTAACGGTTCATCCACGCACTCGTCGCGCCCGGCCCGTGGGCGCGTCCGATCGAATGCAGGCAGGCTACACCGCCAGGTGCGAGAAGCGCATTTACTTTGGAAAAGAACTCCCGATAGTGCCTGATACCGACATGTTCGAACATTCCCACCGAAACGATCCGGTCGAACTGGCCCTCCAGTTCCCTGTAATCCTGGAGCAGGAATTTGACGCGGTCTGACACGCTACGCTGGCCGGCGCGTTCATTCGACAGTTTGTGCTGTTCTTCCGATAGCGTCACACCGGTGACATCCGCTCCACAGATTTCAGCAAGATAAAGCCCCATTCCGCCCCAGCCGGAGCCGATATCGAGCACCTTCATACCCGGCTCAACCATCAGCTTTGCAGCAAGATGGCGTTTCTTGGCCAGCTGCGCTTCTGGAAGCGTGGCTTTGGGGTGTTCGAAATAGGCGCAGGAATACTGCCTGTCCCGATCGAGAAACAGATCGTACAAGGCACCCGACAGATCATAATGATGCGCCACGTTCCGGCGCGCCCGCCCCATCGGGTTATATTGCTTCAGGCTTCTCACCATCCTGCGGATCATGAACGGATATCGCGTTCCGGCCGGTGGTTGCCTGCCTTCGACATTCCTGAAAAGCAGGCTCGTGAAGTCGTACGCGTTGCCCTTGGCGAGGTTCAACCGCTCGTCCATGTAGGCTTCGCCAAGGTAAATGTCCGGATCAAACAGCAGCTTGGCTGCTGTCCATTGATCTGTGATGTGGACTTCAATGGCCGGTCCCGTCCCGTCGCCGAATTCGCGCCGCTTTCCGTCTGGACCGATGACGGTCAGGCTTCCGGTTCTGACGACTTGAGAAAATACACGTTGCAACGCCCACCACATATCTCGCACTCCCCGCGGAACCGCTCTCCCACGTGATGCTCCTTGGCGGAACCGCGCTTTTCGCAAACCAATTGCGACTAAAGTATAAGCCAATTTGTCTTGTTTGGGCAAATAGGAAAGGGGCTACGCGATGGTAACCCCTGACTATCAACATGCGGACGGTGAATAGGCAGGTGACCGCTTAGTCCTTGGCGGCCTCATCAGCCTGTTCTTTAGGAGCGGCTTCGCCGCTTTCCTCATCGCCTTCAGTGCCGTCTTCTTCTTCGCTTTCTTCGGCAAACAGCTCTTCGGCGGCAGCTCTTGCTTCCTCACGCTCGGATGCGGGTCCGGTGAGAATTTCGCCGCGTGCCTGGGCTTCGGCTTCGTCTTCGGACCTGGCTACGTTGACGGTCACAGGCACCACGACTTCCGGATGCAATGCGATACGCACCGTGAACAGGCCGATGGTCTTGATAGGCGCATCCAGCAGCACCTGGGTACGGTTTACCGCAGTTCCAGCCTCGCTTGCCGCTGCCGCAATGTCACGCGGGGCAACCGAACCGTATAACTGTCCAGCTTCGCCGGCCTGACGCAGGATGACGTAGCTCGCACCTTCGAGCGATCCGGCATCGCCCTGGGCGCTGTCGCGCCGTTCTGCGTTGCGGGCTTCCAGTGCGGCCCGCTCTGCTTCAAACTTTTCCTTGTTGGCCTTGGTGGCGCGCAGTGCCTTGCCCTTGGGCAACAGGAAATTCCGGGCGTAGCCGTCCTTGACCCTGACGGTGTCTCCCATGGCGCCGAGTTTCTCGACGCGCTCCAGCAAAATCACTTCCATCAGTTTCGTCTCCTTGCATGCTAAATCTATTGAAGTGTGAATGGGTCGAAGAGCTTTGTTCAGGTTGGATTGGCAGGCGGGCCGGACGCGTTGCCCCGCTGTCTGATCTGAAAAATCATGTCGGCCAGCGCAATCGCGACGAGCGGCACGATCAGGACCCAGTTCAATATGAACAGGGCCAGATATAGCGAAAACAAAAGGAAGCCCCGTGCAGCATGCCCGATGGTCAGGTGATGAAGGACCGCCAGGCCCAAAATGGAAAAGGCCGTCATAAATACAGAGGTGAAGACCTGACCGATCAGGCCCAGTGTGCCCGGCAGAAACGTTGCAAAACACGCCGCCGCCAACGCCATGCCGGCGCGCTGTGGGAACGCGAGATCTGAAAATCGTGCCCAGGGCCGCAAAGACCGGCCCGTCTTGGACAGAATTCTGGACGCCGCCCAAACGTTTACAAGCATCGCCAGCAGCCAGAAGGATGCGGAAATCAGGGGCGCGGCCACCACAAACATATCCAGCACCGGCTTGAGTTCTTCAAGCTGTTGCGGCTGATCCTTCAGGCCGGCAGCGAAGATCTGGTCGACCATCTCGCGCACATGGCCCCGAAAGCTCTCGGCGTCCGGTCCCGTGATCAGTATGACGGCGGTCATCAGCAGGCCTGCCATGAAGGCTGCCCACAGCAGCAGGCGTCCCTCCGGATACCACTGAACACCCTGATCGGATGCTTCGCCTTCATTTTCGCCTGACTGGCCGTCTGATCGATTGAGAAGGGCAAGCCGGCACAGGATCGCCGGCGCCACGGCCGTTGTCACGGCAAAGAACAGGGCGGGTTTGAAGCCCATCGCGACGGCGACAGCCAATGTACCAGCAGCGCCGGCCACGATTGCCGCAAGTGGTCCCCAGCCAAGTCCGGCCAGCAACAACGGAAGCGGTGAGACGTAGAACATCAGGATCGAGATGGCAGACGGCACCAGCAGCGTCGAATGCATCGTCGCCGCCGCCAAACCGGCCGCAATGGCAATCATGATCCAGTTGTTCAGCACGTGGCTGTCCCTCACTCTGTCTTGAGTGGGTTAGAGGCAGACTGCCGTTTGCCCCAACCTTGGCGTTTGCGCTCCGATCACCTGGCTTGTGTCAGATGGACCGGGTCATGTGCGAAAGACGCCTATTTTACGACATAGGGCAGAAGGCCCAGGAAACGGGCCCGCTTGATGGCCCTCGCCAATTCACGCTGCTTTTTTGCAGAGACTGCGGTGATCCGGCTCGGCACGATCTTGCCGCGCTCGGAAACGAACCGCTGCAGCAGCCGGACGTCCTTGTAATCGATTTTCGGGGCGTTGTCGCCGGAGAACGGACAGCTCTTGCGGCGGCGGAAAAACGGCCTGCGTGCGCCTGGTCCCATAGCCATCACTCGTCTCCCTTGCTTTGCTTTTGTGCATCTGCCGCCGGCGCATTGGAGTCACCGGACGGGGCGGCGTCCTGATCACGGCGTGGCCGATCGCCATCGCGGCGCGGCCTGTCATCGCGATCCCGGAACCCGCCGCCGCCACGCGGTCCGCGTTCGTCGCGGCCACGACCTGCACGCATCATCACCGACGGGCCTTCTTCGTGTTCATCGACACGAATCTTGAGAAAACGAATGACATCGTCGTTGATCGACATCTGCCGTTCCATTTCATCGACTGCGACCGCTGCGCCATCGATGTTCATCAGCGTGAAATGCGCCTTGCGGTTCTTCTTGATGCGGAACTGCAGGGTCTTTACGCCCCAATATTCCGTCTTGCTGATGGAAGCACCGTTCTCTTCCAGAACGGTCTTGAATTGCTGCGTAAGGGCTTCGACCTGTGTTGTGGAAGCGTCCTGCCGCACCATGAATATGTGCTCGTACAGCGCCATGGGCTGTTGGCCTTTCTCTATCGTTTCGAACTCTCAATTCTCAAGACGGTCCCGGCGCCAAGCCTCTTTCCGAACCCGTAAATGAGAAAGGCCCGGAGGTGTGGTTTCTGGAACGAGCGGAGACACCGGGAGACGGGCCAACGACCCTGCCACGACCCGCGAGGAACCATGACCTCCCATTCAGCCTCCAGCCGGAAGCCGCCAAAGCGTGGCGTTATAGCGAATTTGTATGTTTACGCAAGCATGAAAGGCCAGGGGTTACGCCGGGCTAAGCCGTCGGAGTGCCGCCGCTCAAGACCGTTGCAAAACGATCGGCATCTATGTTGCCACCAGACAGGATTACGCCAGTCCGTTTGCCCGCCCACCGTGCCCTGTCTCCGGCAAGTGCTGCAAGCGCTGCCGCGCCGGCGCCTTCTGCCAGATTATGCGTCGTGCGGTAGTACAGGCGCATCGCATCGGCGATTTCGTCCTCGCTCACTTCGATGATCTCTTCGACACCCTTTTGGATGTACTCGAACGCCTGTTCGCTTGGCACGCGTACAGCCATGCCTTCGGCGAAGCTGCGTGCGGAATTGGTTGCGGTCGGCTTGCCCGCCGCAAGTGACAGCGAGTAGCAATTTGCCCGTTCCGCGCACACGCCAATCACCTTTGTCTTGAGGCCCAGCATGTCGCGGATCGCCAAAACACCACAGATGCCCGATCCCAGGCCGATCGGTACGAAAACCGCATCAAGCTCGCCGGCTGCCGTGAACAACTCGTGCGCATAGGTCGAAACCCCAAGCGCCAGGTCTTCGTGAAACGACGGAACCATCGACAGCCCGCGCTCGGCGACCATTTGTTCGGCCGCGTCCCTGGAGGCATTGAAGTCGTGACCGGTTTCGATGAGTTCGGCGCCCAGCGCCCGCATCGCCGCATTCTTCTCTTTCGAATTTCCCACCGGAACGACGACAACAACCGCGATTCCCTCCCGTGTGCCGGCAAAGGGAATGGACTGCCCATGGTTGCCCGTTGAAGCGGTTATTACGCCGTTGGTTTCGCCGCGCTCCTTTCTGAGGCGCATGTGCACCAGCCCGCCGCGCACCTTGAATGCGCCCGTTGGCGTATGGTTCTCATGCTTGACCCATACCTCACAGCCGACCTCCTTCGCCAGAAGCGGCCAGGCATGCTGCAGCGTCGGCTGCAGCGTCTCGTAGACGATAGATTGTGCTTTTTCGAACTGCGCTGTTGTGAACACGGGCGCTCAACGGCTGTGGAAAGTGGGCACTTGAAAAACTCGATCTTGCACTATCGCCGTCACGGTGCCGCGTCAAGCTGGATCGGTTAGGCCGCGCACGCCTTCACGTGGGTGAGGAAGTGCTCCAGATCCGCTGTCTTCATCTCCGGATCCTTGCCCTTATCATCCCATATCCGCAACCGGACCGCGTCCGCATAGGAGGGATTGCTCTCGAAGTCGCGCACTTCGTCCTGAGACATCGGGCCGCCCTGGATCTTCAACGTGTGCACGGAGGCAGGCGACAGCTTGGCGAAATAGTCCGGGTCGGTCGCGCACAGATAGCGCTTGGCCGCCACATGCAGCCGGACGGGCTCTGTGACCTCCGGGCCGAACCATTGCTTCAGGAATGTATCGCCAAGGTTTTCGTGGAAACGATCTTCCCCACGATCCATCGCGGCTTCGAAATCTCTCTCCAGCAGGTGGCCGATGTCATGCAGCAACGCCGCGACCACGAGATGCTGAGGTGCCCCTTCGTCTTCGGCAAGCTGGGCGCATTGCAGGGCATGCTGTTCCTGCGTGATCGGTTCGCCGCCATACAGTCCGGCGCCCTTGGCGGCGACCATCTGACGAAGTTGTTGCAACAAATCTCCGGTATCTGCCATGGCTCTTGCGCTCCTATAGGTGCTTGTGGAATGCAGTGTGCTTATCTCAGGTGACAGTAATGTGTCGATTGAACTTGCGATTGCCGCGCTACGCCTGCTGCTCGGTAATCGTCCGCGATGTTTGCTCAAACAGAATTTTACGTTCCGCATCATCGGGCCCCTTCGACCTCCGCAATTCCTTTCCAAGATCGACGGCGCGTTGCACAGCGGGACGTTCCTTGACCCGTTGCCGCCAGCGCGCCAGGTGGGGAAATGGTTCCAGTGAGGTACCCAGCGGTCTGGCGATCAGGATCCACGGCCAGCAGATCATGTCGGCTATGGAATAGTCATCGAGAATGTAGTCCCTGCCATCCAGCCAACGATCCAGGACGCCAAGACAGCGGTCATACTCGCGCGCATAGCGTTTCAGCCCGTAGCCGGTGTCTTCTTCCGGCGCATAGTTCACGAAATGGCTGAGCTGGCCGGCCATCGGCCCAAGGTTGCCGACTTGCCAGAACAGCCACTCCATGGTCTGTTTCCGGCCCAATGGGTCGGTTGGCACGAACCGGCCGAACTTGTCGGCCAGATAGAACATGATGGCCCCAGACTCGAACACGCTGACCGGCTCGCCCTCAACGTCGTGGTCGACAATTGCCGGCATGCGGTGATTGGGAGATATCTGCAGAAACTCCGGCGTGAACTGGTCTCCCTTGCCGATGTTTACCGGTATCAGGTTGTAGGGCGTTCCCAGCTCTTCAAGCAGGATGCCGACCTTCCAGCCATTGGGAGTCGGCCAGTAGTAGAAATCGATCACTCGGCTGCCTCTGATCCTGTAGTGTCCGGCCGGCTGGCGATAGCCGCACCGCCTCTCAGCAAATCCTCGATCTCGTCGCGGCTGAATCCTGCCTCCGCGAGAATGTCCAGCGTATGTTCGCCATGCACCGGTGCCGGATGCCGGTATTCGGGATCGGTCCCGGAAAACTGTGCCGGGGTGCGCGCCTGACGCAGTCGCCCCGCGGTGGGATGATCGTATTCCTGCACAATGCCGGTCGATGCGACCTGTGGATGGCGTATCATTTCACGGCGCGACAGAACCGGCACACAGGGCACATCTTCTGCTTCGAGCCGTTCGAGCCACTCTGCGGTGGTTCGTGTCTTGAGCGCCTCCTGGGTCATATGCAGCCGCTCGTCGCGGTATTTGTCCAGGCCCTCGGAGTCCTGAAAACGAGGGTCCTCCATCCATTCGGGCCGCTCGCAGGCCCGTGCAAGGCCAAGCCATTCCTTGTGCCGCATGACTGCCACGGAGATATAGCCGTCTGCCGTTTCATAAATCAGGTCAATAAAGCTCTGCGCGGTTTCGCGCTTGAGTTCGTCGTCAACGAAGGTGTGGCCGCCCATGTCGGAACTCCACAAAAACGCGATCACTGCGTCGAGCATGGACAAACGGACATGCTGCGCCACGCCGGTGCGTTCGCGTGCCAGCAATGCCGCGCAGATTGCCTGGGCGGCCGTAAAACCGGTCAGCTTGTCGGGCAGGATGGTGCGAACGAGTCTTGGCCGCTCTTCGTCGGATCCCGCCTGGACGGTGGTCAGGCCCGAAACCGACTGAATGAGCGGGTCGAAAACCGGTTTGGCGGCATAGGGCCCGGTGTCGCCAAAGCCGCTGATCGAGACATAGATAATATCTGGTGCAACGTCCCGTACGGCTTCTTCGCTCAGGCCCATCCGCTCCATAACCCCTGGACGAAAGTTCTGCACGACGACATCGGCGCCCGCCAGCAGGCGTTTCAACGCGCAAAGGCCATCGGGTGTCTTCAGGTCAAGGGCAATGGATCGCTTGTTGCGGTTGTTGTTCAAGAACGATGCCGAGAACCCGCCGCGCCGCGTTGCTACATGTCGTGTGTGATCGCCGCCGTTTGGGGTCTCGACTTTGATGACGTCCGCACCCTGGTCGGCGAGAATCATGGTGCCGAGCGGACCCGACACCATGGCGGTCAGATCGATGACTTTGATGCCGTCCAGAGGTCCTGGCATGACCTTCTCCGTTTCAGGTATCTGTTGGATGACAAGATACGCCAATGTAGTGGGCTGCTCCAGCCGGTTCAAATAGCGACATCACGCACCTGACGATAGATCTCACCGATTGGGCCGCGGGTTTGGTTCGCTGGTCGTGCTTGACATCGCGGCTATGCCATGTATCTCCCCGCAATCCGCTATCTACAGGTTCAGCACACATGAGCATTGCTTTCACATTTCCAGGGCAGGGAAGCCAGCAGGTCGGCATGGGCAAGGAATTGTCTGATCACTTCGCCGCCGCCCGCGCCGTATTTGAAGAGGTTGACGACGCACTGGGCCAGAAGCTCTCCGGGCTGATGTTCGATGGGCCACAGGACGAACTGACACTTACGGCCAACGCGCAACCGGCCTTGATGGCCGTGTCGATGGCCGTCGTCAGGGTACTGGAGGCAGAACACGGCATCACGGTTGATGGCGCGGCCGCCTTCGTCGCGGGCCATTCTCTTGGCGAATACTCCGCCCTTGCCGCGGCCGGAACCTTCAGTGTTGCCGATGCTGCGCGCCTGTTGAAGACCCGCGGGCAGGCCATGCAGGAAGCAACGCCGGTCGGCACCGGCGCCATGGCCGCGCTGCTCGGGCTCGATTTCGATGCTGCAGCTGCCGTCGCCGCCGACGCCGCGCAAGACGAAGTCTGCGAAGCCGCCAATGACAATGCGCCCGGACAGGTCGTTGTGTCAGGGCACAAATCGGCGGTTGAGAGGGCCGTGAACATAGCCAAGGAACGCGGCGCGCGACGGGCGGTCCTGCTGCCGGTCAGCGCTCCGTTCCATTGCTCTTTGATGTCGCCTGCGGCTGACGTGATGGCTGAGGCACTTGCCAGCGTCGACATGAAGCAACCTGTTGTGCCCGTTGTAGCAAATGTCAGTGCGTCCGCGCTTACCGATCCCCGGGAAATTCGCGATCACCTGGTGAAGCAGGTCACCGGAACGGTGAGATGGCGCGAATGCACCGGCTTCATGGCGGCCAATGGCGTAGATCTGATGTGCGAGTTGGGCGCCGGCAAGGTGCTGTCCGGCATGGTCCGCCGCAATGCCCCTGAGGCCACCGCGCTGACCATTGGCACGCCGGATGATATTGCGAACGCCGCTCAAACCCTTTCATGAACCAGGAGCACAGGAATATGTTTGATCTGTCGGGGAAGACCGCGCTGGTGACCGGCGCAACGGGTGGTATCGGGGCGGCGATTGCCAGACAGCTTCACGCACAAGGAGCGACCGTCGCTTTGTCTGGAACCCGGGCAAACATCCTGGAGGATTTGGCAGGGCAGTTGTCTGGCAGAACCCACGTCGTACCCT
>JANQIR010000231.1 GCA_028282065.1 Aestuariivirgaceae bacterium | reverse complement strand
AACGGCAACCGACCGATGGAAATCTACTTTCTCCTGCTCCTTGTGATCTTGATGTCCGCAGCCCTGGCATCGGGCTATCCCGTCGCCTTCGCCCTGCCTGGATCTGCAATCCTAACAATCGGCGCTGCAACGCTTTGCGGCTGGCTCTTTGCCGGGGATGCCGGCGCCTATTTCGCGCAAGGAGGGCCGGTCGAGTGGCTGAGTGCCGGCGTGACGAATTTGCGAGGCGTCTATTGGGAGGTCGAACGGGACACTCTGATAGCCATCCCGCTGTTCGTCTTCATGGGGATCATGCTGCAGCGCTCCAAGATTGCCGAGGATCTTCTGGTGACCATGGCCCAGTTGTTCGGCCCGATCCCCGGCGGTTTGGGTATTTCGGTGGTATTCGTCGGCGCGCTGCTGGCCGCCACAACCGGTATCGTCGGGGCCACTGTGGTCGCCATGGGCCTGATCTCACTGCCGGCCATGCTGCGTAACAACTACTCTCATTCGCTTGCGACCGGCACCATCGCTGCCTCCGGGACGCTGGGGCAGATCATCCCGCCGTCCATCGTGCTGATCATTCTGGCCGACCAGTTGGCCAGTGCCGTCGACCAGGCCAGTACACTGCGAAAGACCGACTACAAGGCTGCCACCGGCGACTTTGCCCTGCCGTCCGAATTTGACGTAAGTTCCACCAGCGCCGGTGAAATGTTCCTGGGTGCTTTCATACCGGGTCTCGTCCTTGTCGGGATCTACATGGTCTATATTCTGACCCTGTCGCTGATCCGGCCGAAGATGGCCCCTGCGGTTGCCTTCGAGGGAACATTCGACCGCAAGTTCGCAGGCCGCGTGCTGCTGATACTGGTCCCGCCGCTCGCCCTCATCTTCCTGGTTCTCGGCTCGATCATCACCGGCATCGCAACCGTCAACCAAGCCGGCGCCATCGGCGCGGCTGGTGCCCTGATCATGGCCGGCTACCGGCTGAAGGAAGGTGAGAAGGGCGCCTACACACCGACCATTTTGGCCGTATTGTCGATTGTGGCCATCGTTGTCATCATCAGGACATTCGATACGAACATTCGCAGTATCGACAGTGCAAGCGACGTAATGGGCGTCACATTGGCTGCGATCGCCGTGGGCATCCTGTCCTTCTCGCTCGTCTGGAGCGGCTGGCGTGCCTACAAGATCGAGGACACGCTGCGCGGCGTCATGGTCGATACCGCCAAGACAACCTCACTGGTGTTTATCATCCTATTGGGCGCAGCCATGCTGACGGCTGCTTTCAGGGCGTTCGGCGGCGAGGAACTGGTCAAGGAGTTCCTGACCGGCCTGCCGGGCGGGTTCTGGGGGCAGTTCTTCATCGTCATGCTGGTGATCTTCATCCTCGGCTTCTTCCTCGACTTCATCGAGATCGCTGTGGTGGTGGTGCCGATTGTGGCACCCATCCTTCTGGCAGACCCGTCCGCCAACATTACGGCGGTCTGGCTTGGCGTGATGATCGGCCTCAATATCCAGACGTCCTTCCTCACACCGCCGTTCGGGTTTGCCTTGTTCTACCTGCGCGGTGTGGCGCCATCGGTGGTGCGCACCATCTCCATGTACAAGGGCGTGGTGGCCTTTATTTCGCTTCAGCTTATCGCGCTGGTGATCGTCGGTCTGTCGCCCGGCATGGTCAACTATCTGCCGAACCGCCTGTCACTTACGTCCGAAACAGCACCGCCGCCGCTCAATCCGCGTCTGCAATACTGCGTCGAGCAGTATGTCCATGAGCGCTTCCAGGCAGACGGCGATGCAATCAGGACTGCTATCGCCGATGCCAGCACGCAGGATGTGAGTTATCTGCCGAAGAAGCTGCAGCGGTCAGTGACGCAGAGCTTTGCCAAGGCCGGCGAGGCCTTTGAATTGCTGGATAACGTGTTCGCAACCGAAGCGGCCATGAACCAAGGTGCTATTGCCTACCGGCCGCTACATCGCCAGGTGCGTGGGATCGAGCGCGATATCCGCCGACACGAGGCGGAGATAGAAGAGCTTGAGACACAGAAGCGCCGCAGCCGCGATGACGCCGAGAAGGAACGCCTGCAGGCCCGCATCGAAAAAGACAAAGGCGAGATCGAACAGCTCAAGACCCAGATGCCGGCAAACTGGGCCGATGCGCGTAAGGCCTTTACCAAGCTTCTTGACGATTACAAGAAGGCGCGCACCGCCTATCAGCGGAATGTCGACCAGGCATATGCCCCGATCAAGGAACTGACTGCGGTGCTGGCAGATACGGACAAGCTGGCTGGTTTTCTAGAACCGCTGAACGCCATGAAATCGAGGATTTCATCGGGTGAGCCGAAGGCCGTTGCAGAAGAGGTCCAGCAGTTGTCCAGACAGATCAGGACCGTCGAGGGTGCTGGCGCCGTCAGGTCAGAGCTGAGCAAGGTCCGCCGAGCGATGCGCGCCAAGACACCGGATCCGGCCAAGGCTGCAGAGGCAATAGACAAGGCCATTGCCGCATTTACCGCCGAACTTGAGTGGCGTAAGAAGGCTGAAGCCGCACTAAAACCGGCAATCGCGCGTTACGATGTCGTCATTCGTGATACGATCGGTCTGCGGCAGCTATCACGATTGCCGGAAGAACAGGCACTCTATATCGCCGGCTGTAATGCAGGCCATCGTGACATCTCGCTGAACTTCTGATCGGGCGGTGCGTCATCCATCAGGCGAAATCGGCACGCGTTGCTTCGTGCAGGCTCGCTTTGGCTTTTGAATTCTGCTGAAATGCTCCCCGCAGGAGAGGGAGGCAGGTTTGAAAGCGCAGCAGTTATTCGATTTGACGGGCGAAGTGGCCCTTGTCACAGGCGCATCGAGCGGGCTGGGCTGGCGTTTTGCACAAACGTTGGCCGCGCACGGTGCCAGCGTTGTCCTCGCGGCCCGCCGCACCGACAAGCTTGAGGCGCTCAAATCGGCAATCGAGGCGGACGGCGGCGAGGCTTTGACGGTCCAACTGGATGTGGCCGATTACGGCCAAATTGGTCAGGCTTTCGATGCTGCAGAACGTGAATTCGGCACTGTTACCATACTGGTCAACAATGCCGGCATGGCCGTCAGCAAACCGGCGATTGACATGTCGCCGCAGGACTGGCGCAAGATTATGGATGTCAATCTCGACGGGGTCTGGTTCACCGCTCAGGAAGCGGCAAGACGCATGTCAACTGCCGGAGCAGGCGGCAGCATCATCAACATCGCCTCGCTCCTTGCCACCCGCGTTGCCAAGTCGCTCAGCGCCTATGCCGTGACCAAAGCGGCTGTGAAACAGCTTACCGAAGCGCTGGCGCTTGAGTGGGCCCGCTACAACATCCGGGTCAATGCCATTGCGCCGGGTTACGTCCTTACCGAAATCAACCGCGAGTTCTTCGAGTCCGAAGCCGGAAACGCCATGATCGGTTCGATCCCGCAACGCCGGATTGCCGAACCCAGCGATCTCGACGGTACACTGCTCCTGCTGGCGTCAAACGCATCGTCCTTCATGACCGGCAGCACGATTTTGATTGATGGCGGCCAGGCTCTGACCCTCGGCGGCTAAATCAAGAAGGGACGAACACCATGACGCAACCAACCGTTACGCGAACCGGTGCTACGGTTTCCATGAAGTCCGGTGGTTACTACAGCCAGCGCACGCGCGGCGCTAAGGACGTCATCGACAACGCATCCGGTATGTTGTTGGATGCCGTTGCTGCGATCCCCGCGCCACAGGACGGCCAGCCAGTCCGCATTGCCGATTTCGGCACGGCGGACGGTGGCACGTCGAAAGCCGCTATCTATAAGACCGTCGCGGCACTCAGGGTCCGGTTTCCCGATGACCAGATCGTCGTCACCTACACGGACTTGCCGAGCAACGACTATTCCCGGCTGTTTAAGAACATGCTCGGACTGACGGAAGATCAGGGCAACCTGTACCTCAACGATTTCGACGGGGTGTTTGTCCAGGCTTGCGGCATCGGATTTCACCGGCAATTGCTGCCCGATAGCAGCCTGGATATCGGGTTTTCCGCAACTGCCATGCACTATGTCAGCGAAAAGCCATGCGACATCGAAGATCACGTTCACATGGTCGGTGCTAGCGGTGCCGCGCTGAAAGCCTTTTCGCAACGTGCGGCGGACGACTGGCAGAACATCCTGCTGGCGCGGGCCCGCGAGTTGAGGCCAGGCGGACGTCTTGTCATCATGAATTTCGGCAAGGACGAGGAAGGCCGGTATCTGGGGCATACCGGGGGCGTCAACATGTTCGACACCTTCCATCTTCACTGGAAGGCCATGGCGGATGAAGGGCGGATAACCGGGCAGGAATACACCCGTGCCACCTTCCCGCAGTTCTATCGCACCAAGGAAGAGTTTTGCGCCCCGTTGCTGGACGAGACCTCGCCCGTATATGAGGCCGGCCTGCGGCTTGTCTCGGCCCATACCGGCGTTGTCAGATGTCCCTATCAGGTGGCCTTCGAGAACGACCCGTCCATGACGGCACGGGAGTTCGCCGTCTCATACGTCCCGACATTGCGGTCGTGGAGCGAAACCGTCTTTGCCAATGCGCTTGATCAAGGCCGTGACGCGGCCGAACGCGCTGAACTGGTCGATGAATTCTACCAAAGATACGAAGACATGGTTGCCGACGCCCCCGACGGTCACGCCATGGATTATGTGCATTGCTATCTGGCTATCGAAAAGGTTCCCTGACCACTCACAGTTACGGAAGACTGCCCCTATGGACTTCTCCCTCTCGCCTGAAATCGAATCTCTGCGTTTGAAGGTCCGCGAGTTCATCGCCGAAGAAGTGATACCGCTCGAGTCCGACCCAGCGAGCTACAATGAGTATGAGAACATCACGCTCTCCTTGACCGCCAAGATGCGCGACAAAGCCAAGGCGGCTGGTCTTTGGGCACCGCAAATGCCGAAGTCGCGCGGTGGGTTGGGATTGCCGGTCGCCGGCTGGGCGGCGTTCTACGAGGAAGCCGCCAGATCGATCTTCGGGCCGGTGATCTTGAACTGCCAGGCACCGGATGACGGCAACATGTCCGTGCTCAACAAGGTGCTGGCGAGCGAAGAACACAAGGACACGTGGCTGCAGCCGATCATCGACGGCGACGTGCGTTCGTCCTTTGTCATGACCGAGCCGCACCCTGGCTCGGGTTCGGATCCCGGCGGCATGATGCTCACCAAGGCCGAGCGCAAGAACGACCGCTACATCGTTTCCGGCCGCAAGTGGTTCATTTCCGGTGCCGACGTTGCAACCCATTTTATCTTGATGGCCCGCACCTCAAACGATCCGCGCCGCGGGCTGACGGCCTTCGTTTATCACCGTGACGATCCCGGCTGGCGTATCGTGCGGCGCATCGAAAACATGGGGCCGGACGAGCATGGTGGCGTGTGCGAACTGGAGTTCGACGGGCTGGAGATCCCGATGGAAAACCGCCTGATGGAAGAAGGCGACGGCCTGCGCATTACCCAGATCCGGCTGGGGCCCGCAAGGCTCACTCACTGCATGCGCTGGCTTGGATACGCCAAGCGATGCATGGAAATTGCCGGCGCATATATCAATGAGCGTGAGGCCTTTGGCTCAAAGCTCGTCGAGCGCGAATCCATCCAGATGATGCTCGGCGATGTTGCCAAGGAAATCCAGACCGGCCGGTTGCTGACCATGCATGCCGCCTGGCTGATCGATCAGGGCGACCGGGCGCAAAAGGAAGTCTCCATGGCCAAGATCCACGTTGCCGATGTCCTTCACAAGGCGGCCGATACCGGTATTCAGCTGTGTGGCGCCAAGGGGTATTCGAACGACACCCTGCTGGAATGGATCTACCGCTACGCCCGCTGCGCCAAGCTGGTCGACGGCGCATCGGAGGTGCACAAGATGGTACTCGCCCGCCATTATGGCAAACTGGGCAACGATTTCTGGCGGTGGGGGACGGGCTGAGACCTGCCGGCGGCCCCGCGTTGCCTCATCCCTGCGTAGCCTCAGCCTTGCGTGAGCTGGATCATCCGGTTTGCCACTGATAGCTTTTCAGACAGGTTGCTGGCCAGCAGGCGGTGGGCGAGTGCGGCAAGTTCGGCGTCCTCACGCTCCAAGGCCGCGAGGTCCTCGGCACGTGCGTGAAGA
The DNA here is from genome assembly GCA_028282065.1 of Aestuariivirgaceae bacterium. Classification (GTDB taxonomy): domain Bacteria; phylum Pseudomonadota; class Alphaproteobacteria; order Rhizobiales; family Aestuariivirgaceae; genus JANQIR01. The sequence goes on along the minus strand of JANQIR010000231.1, from coordinate 21,281 downwards.
ATATCTTGATCTCGTTAGCCTCGACCATCCTTCGGATCTTTACGAAACAGGCAATCGCGGCCAAGCCGGATTGATCCGCGCTTGTGCTTTGTCACGATGATTTGGCCCTTTGAGCACTTCCCCACCGGGATGTTTACACAAACCGGCCGGATTGGCCAGCCGCCCAAAGTCGACAGGAAAGCGCCCTGGCTGCGATTTGCTCCAATGTAGAGATGGCGCCATGGGAAGGGCATGGCGCCATCAAAGGTGGGTTTTGTGTCGTTCGTGCCGCTGTTCGTGCGGCGACACGCAAGGGCTCATTTGCCCAGCGTTGTTCTTACCCGCTGAACAATGGCCTTGCCGTCAATGCCGAGTTTTTCGGCGCGATCGTACCAGGCCTTGTATACGGCGTCGGTATATTTCGGCACGAAAAGCTCATTCAGCTTGCTGTCCGGGGCCACCCAGAATTTGGCTCCATCCGCCTCGATTTTCTTCTCAACCGAAGCCTGGTAGGCGTAGTAGGTGTGGAAGGCCTCTTCCTGCAGGTCCCACAGAGCCTGTTTCATCTGCGCCTGCAGGTCTGCAGGGATCTTCGCCCAGACGTCCTTGTTGATCAGAACCGCCCAACCGACGATCGGGCCGGTTTTCCAATTCTGCAGATGCTTGGTGATCTTGCCGAAGCCATGCTGATGGCCTGCGCAGCTTGCCGACATGATGCCGTCAATCAGGCCGCGTTGCAGCGCCGAGGGGATTTCACCCCAGGCAATTGGCGTTGGCTTGGCGCCAAGTGCGTTCAGCAGATGCGCCGACTCGGTGTTGTTCACCCGGATCTTCTTGCCCTTGAAGTCCTCGATTGACTGAATTGGCGAGGTCGACCACAGATTCTGCGTACAAAAGGCACCTTCGGCCAGAACCACGCTGTTCCATTTCTCCAGCCAAATGTCGGCGAGCATCTTGCCGTAGAATGCGTCCCAGACGAACTTGTATTCTTCGATGTTTTCGATCAGGCCCGGCAGATGCGGCAGACCCATCCGGGGATCGCCGGAGCTGAGGTAAGGATGCAGAACAGCGGACATCTGGGCGCGGCCATCGCGTACGGACGGGGCAAGCTGGGTACCCTTTACCAGGGAGTTGTTGATTGTAATCATCACCCGGCCATTGGTCGCCTTGCTGACGACATCAGGCACTTTCAGGACCGTTTCCTGGTAGATTGAGCCGGGACCCGGGATCATGACCATGGTCAGGTCAACCTCCGCAGCCTTTGCCGGCGCAGAGGCCGACAGGCACATCAAAACGCCGGCAAACAATGCACTCAGCATCTTCATTGTCCGTCTCCTTTTCTCAACAACAGTGTTATTTGAGGGCGCTAGACGCTCTTGTTGTTATTGTCCTCCTCGGAAAGTTGCGAGATGACCGCGTCCATGGCGCTTCTTACGTGCGCCACGCACGCCTCCTTCATGGCTGCGGCATCGCGGCGCCGGGCTGCGGTCACGACACGGCCGATTTCCTCGATCATGATTTTGTCGCGTCCGGGACTGGTCAGCGACAGTTGCCTGAGTGCGCCAATGCGTGACACCAGGCTTTCCACCAGCTTTCTGCAAATCGTGCTCTTCGCCCCGTCGAATATGACGCGATAGAACTCGATCTTTATCCGCAGAACTGCGGGGTCGTCATTTTGGCGGGCGGCGAGCTTCAAGTCAGAAAATACGGTCTCAAGCTCCCGGATGTGATCTTCGCTCGCCGTCTGCGCGAACATCTCGCAGGCATGGCCTTCCAGCAGACACCGCACATTGTAAATTTCGATGATTTCCTGGCGCGTCAGCTTTGCAACGACCGGTCCCTTGTGTGGCACCATCTCAATGAGATGCTCGGATTCCAGATGCCGCAGCGCTTCGCGCACTGACGTCCTGCTCACGCCCAGCTGCTCACAAAGGTCGCGCTCTATCAGGCGGGTGCCGGGCGGAAACCTGCGCTCTGAAATTGCCTTGCGCAGAGCTTCACAGGCTTTTTGCCGAAGGGTCATGGACTCGCGCTTGATCAGCAAAGGCGCGTGATCAAGCCCGTCCGGCATATTGTCGATACGTGTTTGACTCATAGTCCTGATTGATCACCTTAAGCGACAAGCAAGTGCGTCAAGGCCGTCACGCAGCAATCACCCCTGTGCATGGCAAGCCGACTCTACCGGCAAAGATATCGTATGACAATCTTATATTATACGATTAACGTTTGGCAGCGTGGGTGGAACGCTTTTGGCAATATCGGCAATCGTGAATATCCCTGATATGCTGCAGGACCCGACGTCTGAAAGATGAATATGCCAGTTGCTCCAAAGCCAAGCGGCTTGCGGTTTGCCGACGCGATCGACCGCCTGTCAATGCTGGCCGGACTGTCGGGTGCAGTGGCGCTCCTGCTCATCGTGTCGTTCGTATGTTTCGAGGTGATCTCCCGTGCCGTCTTCAACGAACCGACGGTATGGGTGAACGAGTATGCGACCTATCTGCTGATCGGTATTTCGTTTGTCGGTCTGGCATACGCACAAAAAGAGAAGGCGCACATCCAGGTCGAGCTGTTATTGGGGTATCTGTCGCCGAGCACACGCAAGATGCTCGAAATCGTGAGCCATTGGATCGGCCTGTTCTTCGTGTGTTTCACCGCCTGGCAAATGGTTTCATTCAACTATCAGGAGTATGTCAACGACACGCGAAACTGGGGACTGCTGGCCACTCCGCAATGGGTGCCGGAGCTGTCTGTCTCTTTCGGACTGATCGTCTTTGCCCTTGCGATATTGGCGGACCTGCAACGGTTGAGCCGACCGCAGACAGGAGTTCGCACTGTGCTGGTCCCGGCGCTCATGGCCGTGCTTGCAGTGTTCCTTATTTTCCTCGGGCCTTACCCGGTTGCTGTGAGCGCGTCGGCTGTCGACTGGGGAAGTGCGGCGATTTTCGTTGGTTTTCTCTTATCTGTCTGGCTGTGGAGCGGTGTTTGGGCGCTTGTCCACTTCGGTGCGACCATTGTTGCGACGGCGTTGATCTTCTTCGCATTACAGGGTGGCGCGCTGCCCTTGGTCGGCATAGGTCTTGTGGTGGCGATGCTGTTTTTTCTGCTGATCGGCGTGAAGATATCGCTGGCTCTGGGCCTCGTTGGAATGGTGGCGCTCGTTTTCATGCTGCCACAGCCACAACTGTCATTGCTGGCGGAGCGTTCCTGGAACAGTCTCAATTCATTCACATTGACGGCCATCCCCATGTTTGTGCTGATGGGCGGATTGCTGCTGCGCAGTGGTGTGACGACGCAGATGTTCGATGCGCTGTTGCGCTGGTTCGGCCAGACGCCTGGCGGGATAGCCCATGCCAGTGTCGGCGCCTGCGGCATCTTTGCGGCCGTTTCCGGCTCTAGTCTCGCAACGGCGGCGACGATGGGTTCGGTTGCCTGTCCGGAAATGATCAAGCGCGGATACAGCCCGCAGCTGGCCTATGGCGTCATTGCCGCGGGTGGAACGCTTGGTATTCTCATTCCGCCCAGCATTGCCATGATCATTTACGGTACGACCGTCGGCGCTCCGATTACCGAACTGTTCATCGCCGGGATCCTGCCGGGCATTTTGATGATGGTCTCTTTCATGGCCATCGTGCTGCTGTGGGCAACCTTCATCTCGGGGGCCGCACCCAAGGGCCAAGCCTATAGCATACGGGAAAAGCTGCACGCCCTGTGGGGTGTTCTGCCGTTTTTGTTACTTATCGGCGCCGTGCTGGGGTCGTTGTATCTGGGGGTTGCCACGCCGACGGAAGCCGGTGGGATCGGGGCAATCATCGCCATTGCACTGTGCATATGGCGGGGAAAGTTCTCGTGGAAAATGCTGATCGAGACGTCCCTTGAGACCGTCAAAGTTACTTCGTTCCTGCTGTTGATTGTTGTCGGCGCGTCTATTTTGAGCTGGGTTTTCGATGTACTGCGTCTGCCGGTCAGTCTCGTTGCAGAGGTTCAGGCGGCCGATTTTGCCCCGTGGATCATCATGGCGGTCATCGCTTGCATCTACATCCTGCTTGGCATGTTTATCGACCCGATCTCGATGATGCTTATGACCTTGCCCGTTGCCTATCCGATCGTCACGGCGTTAGGGCTTGAGCCGGTTTGGTTCGGCATTGCCCTGGTGCTGATGATCGAAGTGGGCATGATCACTCCTCCCGTCGGAATCATATTGTTCGTGTTGCGCGGTATCAGCGGCGACGTTGCGATGCAGAAAATCGTCTACGGTGTCCTTCCGTTTGTCGGTGTGATTTTGATAAACGTCGTCGTGATCTACCTGTTCCCGGACATCGTCACCTGGCTGCCTCAGCAAATGCAGTGATATATGGAGCTAAAAAACTCTACCCGGCCTTTGCCATTTCACGCAGTTTGAACTTCTGGATCTTACCGGTCGAGGTTTTGGGGAGTTCGGTGAACACGACATGTTTCGGGCACTTGAAGCGTGCCAGGTGCTCGCGGCAATAGTCGATCACGTCCTGTTCGCTCAAGGCCTTGCCGGGTTTGATTTCTACAAAAGCACAAGGTGTTTCTCCCCATCTATCATCCGGTTTGGCGACCACCGCAGCGGCCTGAATTGACGGGTGCTTATACAGCGTGTCTTCGACCTCGATGGAGGAGATGTTCTCGCCGCCCGATATGATGATGTCCTTGGACCTGTCCTTGAGCTGGATATAGCCGTCTGCGTGCATGACGCCCAGGTCGCCGGTGTGAAACCAGCCGCCGGCAAAGGCATCGTCAGTAGCCTTCGGGTTCTTCAGATAGCCTTTCATGACCACGTTGCCACGCATCATGACCTCGCCCATGGTCTCACCATCGGCGGGAACCTGCTGCATGGTCTGCGGGTCCATTATGGTGAGGCCTTCCAATGCGGCGTAGCGTACACCCTGCCGGGCCTTCTTGGCGGCGCGCTCAGGTCCCGGCAACTCATCCCACCCGACGTTCCAGTCGTTGACGACGGCTGGACCGTAGCACTCCGTCAGTCCGTAAAGATGCGTAACGTTAAATCCCGCATCGGCCATGGCGGCGAGCACGGCCTCAGGCGGCGGGGCGGCGGCGGTAAAGAACTCCACCGTGTGATCAAGATCACGCTTTTCCTCATCGGGTGCATTGAGAATGGTGGACATAACGATCGGTGCGCCGCAAAGGTGCGTCACCTCGTGGTCGGCCAGGGCATCCCAGATGGCCTTGGCCCGCACCCATCTGAGGCAGATATGGGTGCCACCGATCACAGAAAGCGTCCAGGTAAAGCACCAGCCGTTGCAGTGGAACATGGGCAGGGTCCACAGGTAGACGGGATGCTTGCGCATGGAGGCGGTGATGATGTTGCCCTGCGCCAGTAGAGCGGCGCCGCGATGATGATAGACGACACCCTTGGGATTGCCGGTGGTGCCAGAGGTGTAGTTCAAGGTGATGGCGTCCCATTCGTCATCCGGCATCTGCCAGGCGAAATTCGGATCACCATCGGCAATGAAGTCTTCGTATTCGATTTCACCGATCAGTTCGCCGGGCACGTCGAACTGCGGATCGTCGTAGTCAATGACCAGCGGCTTGGCGACCTTGGTGAGCGTCAGCGCTTCCTTCACCGTGGCGGAAAATTCCTTGTCGGCGATCAGAACCTTGGTTTCCGCATGATCGAGAGAAAAGGCGATGATCTGGGCATCCAGGCGGGTATTCAGCGTGTTGAGAACGCCGCCTGTCATCGGGACCGCGTAGTGGCATTCCAGCATTGGCGGGGTGTTGGCCAGCATGGCGGAAACCGTATCGCCCTTGCCGATGCCTCTTGCGGCGAGGGCGGAGGCCAGTTTCCGGCACCGGGCATAAAACTGCGTGTAGGAAAACCGCTGATTGCCGTGCACGATGGCCGTACGGTCGGGGTAAACCAGTGCGGACCGTTCCAGAAATGTCAGCGGCGTCAGCGGCTGATAATTGGCTGCGTTCTTGTCCAGGCCGGTCAGATAGGGGTTGGGCATATGTCGATTACTCCCGCCTTTGTATTTGGTGCACACAAGCAGAAATGATCGGGGCATGCAATTGTCCGATATCCGGATTTGCGCCGGATCTTGCGGCGTTTGTGTGCGCCTTAGACCAATGCCGTGTTGCATATGCCCCGGCAATCGAGAAAATGCCGGAGACGAAGCTCTCTTGCAGGCCGTTGCGGTCTGACCAGTCGAAAGGCAAGTGCCATGAGCCGCTATCACGAAATCTACGAATCCTGGAAACGCGACCCAGAGGGGTTTTGGGCGGGAGCGGCGGAGGAAATCGACTGGATCAGGCCCTGGGACAAGGTGTTTGACACAGTGGATGGGCTGGACCGCTGGTTTGTCGGGGCGCAATGCAATACGTGCTACAACTGTATTGACCGGCATGTCGAAGCAGGACGCGGTGATCAACTCGCCTATATTTACGACAGTCCGATCACCGGCGGCACACAGCGCAAGATCACATATGCAGAACTGCGCGATGAGGTGGCGACATTTGCCGCCGCGCTGGAAGATCTCGGCGTTACCAAGGGCGACCGGGTCATTGTCTACATGCCGATGATCCCGGAAGCGGCGATCGCCATGCTGGCATGCGCACGCATCGGGGCCATTCATTCCGTTGTGTTTGGCGGTTTCGCTCCCAAGGAGCTGGCGACACGCATCGACGACGCCCGGCCGAAAGTCATGGTGTCGGCCTCCTGTGGCATCGAACCCGGCCGTGTCATTGCCTACAAACCGCTTTTGGACGAAGCGATTGAGTTGTCGTTGTCAAAACCGGATCATTGCATCGTTCTGCAACGTGAACAGGCGGTTGCGCAGATGCAGGAGGGGCGCGATCACGACTGGCAGGAACTGATGGCCGCGATGCGGGCGGAAGGCCGACAGGCCGATTGCGTGACCGTGAAGGCGACTGATCCACTCTATATTCTCTACACATCGGGTACGACCGGACAGCCCAAAGGCGTGGTGCGTGACAATGGCGGTCACATGGTGGCGCTGAAATGGTCGATGAAGAATATTTATGACATCAACCCGGGCGAAGCGTTCTGGGCTGCGTCGGACGTTGGCTGGGTTGTTGGGCATTCCTACATTGTCTATGCACCGCTTCTGCACGGCTGCACATCGATCATCTTCGAAGGAAAGCCGGTGGGAACGCCGGATGCCGGGGTTTTCTGGCGGGTTATCAGCGAACACGATGTGGTGTCATTGTTCACCGCGCCCACGGCGTTCAGGGCAATCCGCAAGGAGGATCCGGAAGGCACGTTCATCGGCCAGTATGATCTGTCCAAATTCCGCACCTTGTTTCTGGCCGGCGAGCGGGCCGATCCCGACACCATTCACTGGGCCGAAGACATGCTGAAGGTGCCGGTCATCGACCACTGGTGGCAGACCGAAACCGGATGGACCATTGCCGGCAACCCAATGGGTTTGGGCATGCTGCCCGTCAAATACGGTTCGCCCACGGTCGCCATGCCGGGATACGATATTCAGGTGCTCGGCGATGACGGCCATCCCGTCAAGGCAGGAGACCTCGGTGCGATTTGCGTGAAGCGGCCGTTGCCGCCGTCTTGCCTGCCGACGCTGTGGGGTAATGATGAGCGGTTCAAGGAAAGCTACATGTCGGCGTTTCCCGGATACTACGAAACGGCGGATGCGGGCTATATGGATGATGAGGGCTACCTTTACATCATGGCGCGGACCGACGACATCATCAACGTCGCGGGGCACAGGTTGTCGACAGGTGGCATGGAAGAGGTTCTGGCCTCGCACGAGGATGTCGCTGAATGTGCCGTTGTCGGTATTGCCGATCAGCTCAAGGGGCAGGCGCCGGTCGGCTTCATCGTCCTAAAGGCGGGTGTCAACCGCGATCCCGGCGAGATTGAGAAGGAGTGCGTTCAGCTTGTACGTCAGAAGATCGGTGCGGTTGCCGCGCTGCGTACCGTCATGAATGTCATCCGGCTGCCGAAAACCCGTTCCGGCAAGATCCTGCGCGGCACAATTCGCAAGATTGCAGATGGAGAAGAGTGGAAGATGCCGGCGACAATCGATGACCCTGCAATCCTCGACGAGTTGACCGATGTGATGAAAGACCGCTCCGTCGGGTCCTTCAGGGCATAGGGTCGGGCTTTCAGGTTTGGGCCACGTGAGTTCGGACTGCGGCAACGCGGCTTCGAATTTGACGCAGCCATAGGATATCCTTCCTTCGGGATTCGGCATCGAATCGACAAACAGGAGGCAAGTTGGTGCCAGGCAGAGTTGCAATTATCACCGGCGGGGCACGTGGCATAGGGCGCGCCTGTGCGGAGCGGTTCGCGGCAGATGGCGAGAGGATCGTCGTTGCGGATGTGGACGAGGACGAAGGGCAGGCCTGCGCCGAGGCCTTGAGAGCGTCAGGCGTGGAGGCGCGTTTTCTGCACTGCGATGTCGGTGAGCGGCTCGATGTGCGCAATCTGGTCACCGGGACGCTCGATCTGTTCGGGTCCATCGACATTCTGGTCAACAATGCGGGGATCGTCCATGGTGCAGATTTTCTGGATCTGAAGGAGGCGGATTTCGACCGCGTCCTGAAGATCAATCTCAAGGGCGTGTTTTTGATGGGGCAGGCGGTGGCCCGGCAGATGGTCGATCAGATCGAAGCAGGTGGCAAGCCCGGTACGATCATCAACATGTCGTCGGTCAATGCCGTGTTCGCAATCCCGAACCAGGTTCCCTATACGATGGCCAAGGGCGGCGTGAACCAGCTCACCAAGGTTATGGCGATTTCGCTCGCGCCTTACGGTATTCGGGTCAATGCTATCGGTCCGGGAAGTATCATGACCGATATCCTCAAGACCGTTGTGAACGACGAGGAGGCGATGAAAAAGGTATTGATGCGCACGCCGCTGGGCCGGATCGGTGAGCCTTCCGAAGTCGCATCGGTTGCCGCATTCCTTGCGTCACCGGACGCGAGCTACATCACCGGCCAGACCATCTATCCCGACGGTGGCCGGTTACCGCTCAACTATACGATGCCGCCGAAGGACTGAACGCGGCTTGCGCTGCGATCGAAACGGAACCTGCGCGACGCTCAGCTCTCCTGCTGGTCGTCTTCAGCCGGAGCATCTTCGGGCTTCAGGGCTTTCAGTTTGGCGAAGACGGAATCGGGATCGTATTCCTCGTCTTCTTCAGTGCGTTCCGGTTCGGCATTGAGATTGGCGAAGGGCTCCAGCGCTTCCTCCGGCTCTGACTGTTCCACGATCTCTGCCTGCGGCTGTATGGCATCTTCCGGCGCCAGTGTTTCGCTTGCCGGAAGCAATGTGGCGCCGGCTGGTTCGGGCGCTCCCTCCTGTTTGAGCTTTGCGGCTCGTTTTGCCGCTTTCTGCACCGCCAGGTCGAGATCTAGCTGGGAACACAGGCCAAGGGACACCGGATCGACCGGCTTGATGTTGGCCGAATTCCAGTGTGTGCGCTCGCGAATAGCCTGAATGGTCGGCTTGGTGGTGCCAACCAGTTTCATGATCTGGGAATCCGGCAGCTCCGGATGGTACCGCAGCAGCCAGGCGATGGCGTCCGGGCGGTCCTGACGGCGTGAAACGGGCGTATAGCGCGGGCCCTTGGGAGCCTTGGTAATGGGAATATCGACCTTGGGCTCGGCGATCTTCAGGCGGTAGCCTGAATCGGCCTGACCTTTTTCCAGCTCCTCACGGGTTAGCTGACCCGATGTGATCGGATCCATACCCTTGATGCCCTGTGCGACATCGCCATCGGCGATGCCTTTCACTTCCAGTTCGTGAAGCTGGCAAAAATCAGCGATCTGCCGGAATGTCAGGCTGGTATTGTCGACCAGCCAGACGGCGGTGGCTTTTGGCATCAATGGTGCGCGAGACATGGGGTTTCTCCTTCAGAACCTTTTGGTTCTGTTCGTCCATGACGATCAAATGTATGGAAGATAGACCGCTATATAAGCTTACGGCGCGCGTCATGCAACGAGGTTGTGGGGGGCTTGTGATTTTGCAGCTGCCCACCCGCGCGACATTGCGCTGCCATCATATTGGAATATACATATCCGTGAGGGGCTATCGAGGAGGGCAGGCATGTCGTACAGATATCTTCTTGCCGTTTTGCTGATTGTAATTTTCACATCAAGTCATGCGCGTGCACAGGACACCGCAGACAAGATCTGGACCGGCGGCGCCGTGCTCACTATGGAAGACACGGCGATGCGCGCTGAAGCCGTGGCGGTAAAGGATGGCCGAATCGTCGCGGTCGGGTCGCAAAGCGAGATCCTGGCGCTGAAGGGCGACAAGACGGAAGTGATCGATCTTGAGGGCCGTGCGCTGATTCCCGGATTTGTCGACAGTCACGGCCATGTGGTGCTTGGAGGTGTGCAGGCGCTGTCCGCAAACCTTCTCGCACCGCCGGACGGTCAGGTGACGGACATTGCCAGCTTGCAAGAGGCATTGCGCGGCTGGATCAAGGAGAACGAGACAGCCGTTGCCGCCGTGAATCTGATTGTCGGGTTCGGCTATGACCACTCGCAGCTTGCCGAAAGCCGGCATCCGACGCGTCAGGATCTTGATGCCGTTTCGTCGGACGTTCCGATCTACATCGTGCATCAATCCGGCCATATCGGGGTTGGAAATTCCAAAGCCCTTGAGATCGCGGGAATAACGGCTGAAACGAAGAACCCGCCTGGCGGCGTCATCCAACGGCAGGAAGGTGGCAAGGAGCCCAGCGGTGTGCTTGAGGCGAATGCGCATTTCCCCGCACTGGGGAAGCTTATGGGCAATCTGGGTGAAGACGGGTTCAAGGCTTTCGCACGTGCAGGCGCAAAGCTCTGGGCGCGGTACGGCTATACGACCGCACAGGAGGGCCGCGCGACACCCGCTACTGTCGCAACCATGAAGAGCGTTGCGGAGGCTGGAGAGTACCAGATCGATGTTGTTGCCTATCCCGATGTCATGGTGGACCGGAATGTCATCCTTGAAAACCTGTCACGCGATTACAGAAACCGGATGCGGGTCGGCGGCGGAAAGCTGACGATCGATGGTTCGCCTCAGGGCTTCACAGCCTGGAGAGACAGGCCGTATTACGACCCCGTGGGTTCTTATCCAGCGGGCTATTCTGGCTACTCCTATCAGACTGTTGAAGAAATCAACGATGCTGTGGATTGGGCGTTCAAAAACAACGTTCAAATCATATCGCATGCAAATGGCGAGCGTGCGGCCGATCACCTGATTGCCGCGATCGCCGCCGCGACCAAGAAGTATGGGCCATCCGATCGCCGGCCGGTCCTGATCCACGGACAGTTCATGCGCGAGGATCAAGCCGACAGTTACAAGCGTCTTGGCGTGTTTCCGTCGCTGTTTCCCATGCATACGTTCTATTGGGGCGACTGGCATCGCGATCACACGGTTGGTCCCGTGCTGGCAGACAATATTTCACCGACCGGCTGGATGGTCACCCGGGGCATGCGCTTCGGCACCCAGCACGATGCGCCGGTTGCTTTCCCGGATTCGATGCGAGTACTGGATGCCACGGTGACGCGGCGGTCCCGTTCCGGCGATATTCTCGGACCGGCGCAGCGCGTCGATGTGATCACCGCCTTGAAGGCGATGACTATCTGGCCTGCCTACCAGCATTTCGAAGAGGACTCGAAAGGATCCATCAAGCCGGGAAAGCTGGCCGATTTCGTGATCCTGTCGAAAGACCCGACAGCGGTTGATCCAGAAACGCTGGACAGCCTGATAGTCGTTCAGACGATCAAGGAGGGCAAAACGGTCTTCGAGCTGTCAGCTGGCGAGATCAAGAAGGGTAACTTAAGGATCTTGCCCGGCAGCAGCGGAGAACGATCGTTCGCCAGGGCAATGCAGGGATTGGCTGCGGTGCACGAGATGGGGGCGTTGTCCATGCAGCGTGCACACCCGTTCGCCAAAGTTGCCCTGAAAGGCGCGGTTCATGACCGGTCCTGCGTTTCGACTGCCCTTCTGGCGATGTTGAGCCATCGCGGCCAGGCAAATGGTCCCGCCTTGCGCTGAGCGCTGAAGGCGGGAATTGTCCCGGCTCAGGCCGTCAGCACAATCTTGCCGATGTGGGTGCTGGATTCCATGAGAGCGTGTGCCTTGGCGGCCTGTGCCAATGGAAATGTGGCATGCACGATCGGTGTGATCTTGCCGGCTTCAATCAGCGGCCAGACCGTCTTGTGCAGTGCTTCGGCGATGCTGGCTTTTTCCAAGACCGGCCTGATGCGTAGGGTCGACCCGGTCAGGGTAAGGCGTTTGAGCATGACCGGCAGGAAATTCACTTCTGCTTTTGATCCCTGCAGAAAGGCGATGCTGACGATCCGGCCATCGCGTGCGGCTGCCTGCAGATTGCGCGCGATATAGTCGCCCCCCACCATATCCAAAATGACATCCGCGCCGTGTTTACCTGTTGCCTGCTTGATGCCGTCGACGAAGTCTTCCTCGCGGTAGTTGAAGCACTTCTCCGCCCCCAGCTCTTCACAGGCCTGGCATTTTTCTGCAGATCCGGCGGTGGCGAACACACGTGCGCCCAGTTCCTTTGCCATCATGATGGCCGTGGTGCCGATGCCCGACGATCCGCCGTGGACCAGAAAAACCTCGCCAGCCTTTAGGGCGCCGCGCTCGAACACGTTGGTCCATACAGTGAAGAATGTTTCCGGGATTCCCGCGGCCTGTTCCATTGTGAGATTTACCGGAACAGGCAGGGCGTTGCTTTCGTGCACGGTGCAGTACTCGGCATATCCGCCGCCCGGGACCAGGGCGCAGATCCTGTCCCCCGGCATGAAGCGGGCTGCACCGGGACCTGACGCAACAACCGTACCGGCAATTTCGAGCCCGGGCGTTTCCGGGGCCCCGGGCGGTGGCGGATATCCTCCCTGGCGCTGAAGGACGTCAGGCCGGTTGACACCGGCCGCTGCAACCTGGACGAGGACTTCTCCTTCGCCAGGTGCCGGAACGGCCTGCGTGACCGGTTTGAGCACGTCGGGGCCTCCAGGTTCGGCAATTTCGATTGCGGTCATTGTGTCTGGCAAGGCGGTCATGGTGCGGTCTCTCGTTTGGGGCAGGCATTGTTCAAGCTTGATGCTTTATCGCGCCGACGGCAAACTGGCAACGCGCCCTGAGAGTATTGTGATAGCCGCGGGAGACGAGACATGGACATAGAAGAAGACGGTGTAAAGATCCAGGCCGGCATCGTGATCGGCGAAGACCTGGCGATGATCTCGATCGAGGAACTGGAAAAACGAATCGCTTTACTCGAAAGCGAGATTGCCAGAATTCGCGCGGAAATAGACATTAAGCATTCGAGCCGGGCGGCGGCAGACGAATTCTTCAAATAACCGGTGGAAATCTGCCGGCGCGTAGCAGCTTGATTCTGCTCTAAAATTTGAATTTGGTGAGCAAATTACCAACGATGCCGGCGAAATCCGACAATTTGTTAACCATTTGGTAACGGCCTTAAGTGTATATTCATTAACGTAATCCAGTGATCTGGATTCATTGAGTGGCTCCTGTCCACTCTGTTTGACGCCTCCCTGTTAGACTTCAGAGCCGCTTTTAGCGGCTCTTTTTTTGTTTCGTAGCGGGGCGAATCCGCTACACAGGGTCCTGCTTGCATGAGATTGGCACCGGAATTGCTTAATATGTAATTCGACAAGACCGCCTGCTTCATATTGACCGCAGGCGTTTGCGGCGGCATCATCGCGTCGCCGCTTGAGGTGCTAGCGATCAAGAAGGTGAATGATATGACGGAAACCGGCTCCACGAAATCCTCCTCCGGACAGGAGACCCTTGTTGACTTCATGGCGCGGTTTGCGGGATCTGAACACTTCAATCGGGTGTTTCAGGAGGGTATGGGGCTGGTCGAGGAAACCGCCAACTATCTGGATGGACCTGGACGGCAGGACGCCAAGGCGCTCGACCGCCATGGTTCCATCGCCTATGCAACGGAAAGTATGCGGTTGACCACGCGCCTCATGCAGCTTGCATCCTGGCTGCTGTTGCAGCGCGCCGTTAGCGCCGGCGAATTGACCGAAGACGCAGCTCTTGCTGAAAAACACCGTATCAACCTGTCGGAGATCGGCCCGGGTACGCCGATGCCGGGCCAGGATCAGCTTCCAGCCGGGCTGAACGATTTGGTGAAGCGCAGCCTCAGGCTGCATGACCGCATTCTGGTGCTGGACAAGATGATCAGCGACCGGTGCGACTGGGGTGGTGAGACTGCCAATCCTGTCGGCACACAGGTGCATCAGCTGGCTACGGCATTCGGTGCACGCGCAGCCGGCGACTGATCAACAGCCGGCCGGCCATTCAGCTTTTCAATTCTATCGCTTGTGACTGGCGAGCCAGCCTATTTGTTCAGGAAACCGAACTTCTTGTTGAACCGGCTGACACGGCCGCCGCGGTCGACAAGTTGCTGGTTGCCGCCTGTCCAGGCCGGGTGCGACTTCGGATCGATGTCGAGGCGCAGTTCGTCGCCCTCCGAGCCCCAGGTCGAGCGGGTCTCGAAAGTGGTTCCGTCGGTCATCACCACTTTGATGGTGTGATAGTTGGGATGAATTTCGTCTTTCATTGTGTTTTCCAGGCTGCCGTGGCGGCCGGCCGTGGTCCCGGGCGCAGGCAATAAACGTCATGTATTGAATATCGGAGGCGTTCTATATCGCAGCTGATGTGCGGAGGCAAGCTTGCAATCGGGCTCGCCGGCATTACAAAGGCTGGACCCGGCGGTAGGTAATCGCATATTGCTACGTGGCCGGTTGGTTAGGCAGTTCAGCGTCCGGGAGGATTATGAGTTCACGTGGTGCAAGCCCGGCAGGCAATGCCGAGCATTTCGTCGAGGAAGACCCGAAGCGCCGGCCGCACAGCAGTGACCTCAAGCCTTTGGCGCGGTTGTTGCCATTTGTGCTGCGCCACCGGGCCCGTGTGGTTCTTGCCCTGGTGACCCTGCTGGTGGCCGCAGGTGCGACGCTTGCGGTGCCCCTAGCGGTGCGCCGGGTGATCGACAACGGGTTTACCGGCGAGAACGCCGGCTTCATCGATCAGTATTTCGGAATGATGCTGGTGGTCGTGGCCGTGCTTGCGGTTGCAAGTTCGGCGCGGTTCTATTTTGTCACGTGGATCGGAGAACGGGTTGTCGCCGATGTGCGTGATGCGGTCTTCCGTCATGTTTTGACACTATCGCCGTCGTTTTTCGAGACAACGCGGACCGGAGAGGTATTGTCGCGGCTTACGGCGGACACGACACAGATCAAATCTACGTTCGGGTCTACGCTGTCGGTGGCCTTGCGCAACCTCGTGTTGTTGGCAGGGGCCGTCGCGATGATGGTGGTGACCAGTCCGAAACTGTCCGGCCTGACGCTGCTTGCGCTGCCACTCATCGTTATTCCGTTGGTCTTGTTCGGCCGCCAGGTGCGCGCATTGTCGAGACGCGCCCAGGATACCCTTGCCAACTCGGCGGCATTTGCACAGGAAACCCTGAGCTCGGTTCAAACGGTCCAGTCCTTCGGTCAGCAAGAGCGTACCAGAGCACGGTTTGCCACGGCAACCGAAGAGGCGTTCGATGCGGCAAGGTCGCGGACGTTCTCGCGTTCGATCCTCACCGCCTTGATTATCTTTCTGGCATTCGGTTCGATTGTTGGTGTTCTGTGGTATGGCGCACAGGAGATCCTGGCAGGGCGCATGAGCGGCGGAACGCTTGGGCAATTTGTGCTCTATGCGGCCTTTGCGGCTGGTGCCATGGGATCGCTTTCAGAAGTTTGGGGCGAGATACAGCTTGCTGCCGGTGCGGCCGAACGGTTGTCGGAGCTGTTGAACACCAGGCCGCAGATTGTTGCTGTCGCATCGCCAAAGGCCCTTCCGGAGACGCCGGAGGGAACGGTGAAATTCGAAGGTGTGCACTTCTGCTACCCGACGCGTCCGGACGATAAGGCGCTGAACGGTGTCAGCATTGATATTTCCGCCGGGCAGACGGTCGCAATCGTCGGGCCATCCGGTGCCGGCAAGAGCACTATCTTCAGTCTTATTTCCCGGTTCTACGATCCGCAGACCGGTCGAATTCTGGTGGACGGTGTGGATGTTGCCGAGGCGGACCCTGAAAAGGTGCGCGAGCGGATTGCCATCGTTCCGCAGGACCCGGTAATCTTCTCAGGCTCGGTTGCTGAGAATATCCGGTTTGGCCGGCCGGATGCGACGGAAGGCGAAGTGCTGGCAGCCGCGCAGGCGGCCCGGGTGGACGAGTTCGTGAGCGGACTGCCTCAAGGCTACGAAACACGTGTCGGCGAGCGCGGTGTTACGTTGTCCGGCGGTCAGCGGCAACGCATTGCTATCGCACGGGCCGTGTTGCGGGATGCACCAATCCTGCTGCTCGACGAGGCGACCAGTTCGCTGGATGCGGAGAGCGAAACGCTGGTGCAGGAAGCGCTCGACCGGCTGATGTCGCGGCGTACCACCATTGCGATTGCCCACCGGCTGGCGACTGTTCGCAACGCGGATCGGATCATCGTGCTCGATCGGGGGCAGGTTGCCGACCAGGGGTGCCATGACGAATTGTTGCGCAAGGGTGGGCTCTACCAGAGGCTGGCGAAGCTGCAGTTTACCGATGCCGAACGGGCCGCGTAAGCGAACCCGCCGGTACTGTTATAGTGACATCCACGTCTGGAACAGGACACCGGAGAGCACCGCGCCTGTGAAGCCGAGCAGGACATAGGCGGCAAAGACCTGCTTGCGCACCAGGGCGAACACAGCGGTCATTGCCGGAATGGAGCTTACCGCCCCAGCGACCATGAAGGACATGCCTGCGCCCGCGCTCATGCCCTGTTCCATCAGTCCGGAGACCAGCGCCGGGGCGGCATAGGAGTTAAGGTATGCCGGAGCGCCGACAATGGCGCCGATGACGATAGGGATCAGGCCGTTGCCGCCGACAAGCTGTGCGATGGTTTCGGCTGGAATGAAGGTGATCATCAGGCCTTCCAGCAGATAGGCCAGCGTCAGCCACTTGAGCAGGAAATGACCGTTGCTCAGGGCTTCTGCGGCAAAGACCGAGCGGCGCTTTTCTTCCTGCCAGAACGTCCAGACGGGCTTGCCGGTAAACGGCGAGGAGCCACAGCCGCAACCGGACTGCTGAACCGGGCGCAGGGGATCGGCGAACCACCCCGCTGATTGAGCGGCCTTGATGGCAAAGCCGCCCAACAGCCCGATGCCAACGGCTGCGATGGCCTTGCCGATTGCGAAGGACCAGCCAAGCGCACCGGCGGTAATGAACAGGGCAGGCGGGTCTATCAGTGGTGAGGCGAGCCAGAAGGCCATGACGGCGGACAAGGGTGTGCCAAGTGCCAAAAGGCCGGCGATGAACGGGATGACTTCGCAGGAGCAGAATGGCGCCAGCCCGCCGACCAGCGCGGCGAGCACGATCATGCGGCTTTCACGACCTTCGAAGGCCTTGGCGATGATCGCCTCTGCTCCCGAGGCTTTCAGGTAAGAGACCGACACAATCGCGAAGATCATGAACGGTGCAGTAGAGAGCAACTGCTTGAGCGTAAACTCAATCGACGGGATGAACTGCACCGGGACCAGCAGTGCGATAAGCGCGAGTATGATCGCGATGGCAAGCCATGCCCGGTCTATGGATCCGACATTGCGTGTGATGTCGCGAATGGCGATCTGCAGTGTGCTCATCTCTACGATCCTGTCACGTCTTGTGCTTGTGCGTTCCTTCAGGCGACAGATGAAATGCTGCCGTGTCCGACACCGGCACAGCATTCCTCGGTCAGGTAGTTGACCAGTGCGTGAACCTCAGTGAACGCCGCGGTTGAAACGATCTCGCGGCCCTGCTTTTCCTGATTTACCAGACCGGCCCGGGCCAGCACCGTCAGGTGATGGGATAACGTGGATGCCGGGATAGACATATGTTTCTGTACGTCGCCGACGATCAACCCGTCGTCACCTGCCTTGACCAGGAGCCGGAACAGGCGGAGCCTGGTCCTGTTGCCCAATGCCGCCAAAGCACCGGCAGCCTGCTGTTCATGCATGGAAACCTCCATCCCTATTATTTCTAAATAACTAGTTTTATCGAAATGTCAAGCAACAGGATGGATCTTTGCTCCGGGTATTGCCCATCGAGACCTTCCCACCCCGCGAGGATGAAGGGGGCGTCAAAGTGCCAGCCACAACTTCATCCTTCCCTTGCATTTGCAACCTGACCGGGTAGTGTGCCTGTGGGATCAGCGCAAGGCTGATTCTGGGGCGTTAGACCCCCTCACGAAGCGGTTGGTACTCGCTGTTTACTTTGGAACGGCAATAATCCGGGGAGATATGACATGTTACCTAAACTGGCTTACGAAGAACTGATCAAGGAAAAATGGGTTGGTGTCGAGCCGAATAGAATGGCGCAGAGCCTGATGGTTGAATTTAGGTCGCAGGCTGCATCCGAGTGCCTGCTGCGGGCTTATCTGGCCGAACAATGGGACGTGCCGGACGGTGCGGACTTCTGGCTGGATGTGTTCCAGCGGATCCGTTTCGGCGATGAGCAGCGTAGCCGCGACGGGGATGAGACGCACGTCATCCCGGACAGCGAGTGCCGAAGGCGAGACGCGTGATCCGGGAACCAGATGTGAGCCAGCGGTTTGGCGCGATCGTCCAACTGGATACCGGAAGATCTTTAGTCCCTGTCGGGCGTTCCGCCCTTCTCGCCTCTTGCCTCTTGGTTTAGTCCCTGTCGCGGCGATCCTTTTCGCTCACGCCAGTCCGGCGTGCGCCGGACGGCTCCGCGGGGGCGGCCAATCTAAGCGCCCTGTTGGGCCTTACGGCCCTCCACGCCACTTGCTGGCCGGCGCGCGGTCGCGCTTGCCTCGCTGCGCTCGGAGCCTCTTTGTTGATTTCCCGGTCGGCTCCTGCGGAGCCTCCTCGCCTCTTATTGCCCAGCATGACGTTAACTGGATTGATAACACCCCTCACCCGGTTCGCGGCGCTCACCATCTTTTCCCGCGAGGGTATTAAAGAAAGACAGCGTGTGGGATCGGCTACCGTTCCGTCAGCTTGAGTTCAATGCGGCGGTTCTTGGATTTGGCGTCTTCGGTATCGGCCGGGTCGATCGGCTGAAATTCGCCGAAACCAGCTGCCACCAGCCTCTTAGGTGCAATTCCGAGCTCAATCAGCTGCTTGACGACTGCAATGGCGCGGGCCGAGGACAGCTCCCAGTTCGATTGGAACTGCTGAGTGCTGATGGGATCTGTGTCGGTGTGGCCATCGACCCTGAGAACCCAGTTAATGTCCTCCGGGATCTGCTTTTCAAGCTCGAGTATGGCAGTCGCAAGTTTTTCCAACTCCACGACACCGACCGGATTGATGACGGCGGCGCCCTTGGAAAACAGCACCTCGGACTGGAACACAAAGCGGTCGCCGACGACGCGAATGTCGGAGCGCCTGGACAGAATACGGCGTAACCGTCCAAAAAACTCAGATCGGTAGCGGGCCAGCTCCTGCACCCTTTGCGCCAGCGCAGAGTTCAGCCGGCGCCCGAGATCGGCAATGCGCGCGCGTGATTCCTTGTCACGGGCCTCGGACGCATCGAGTGCTTCGTTCAAAACGTTGATCTGACGGCGCAGTGCCGCGATCTGCTGATTGAGAAGCTCAACCCTGGCAAGAGCTTCCGCCGACAGCGACTTCTCCTTGTCCAAAGCTGCACGCAGTTCGGTCATCACGGTACCGGCTGTCTGGCCCTGCTCGTTGGACGTATCCAGAAGTCCCTGCAGACGGGCTGTCTCATCGCGGGCTGCCTTCAAATCGTCCGTCAAGGCCAGCAGTGTGGTTTCGATTTCCGCCTTGGATGACTTTTCCAGCGCCAGGAGCTGGGTCAGTTCGGCGATTTGCGAGCGAAGGGATTGCAGGACCGTGTCACGGCCGGTGATTTCGCGCGCCAGCAGGAACTGCGCGATCATGAAGACCGATAAGAGGAATGTGATGACGAGCAGCAGCTGCGCCATGGCGTCGACAAAACCCGGCCAATAGTAGCCGGTTTCATTCTGCCTTTGCCTGCGGCTGACAACGCCTGCCATTACTTCTTCTCGCGGCCGGACTTGAAGGCGCTGCGCACTTTGCCGGCCGGGCCTTGATCTGTCTGGCCTTGCAGCGTGCGGGCCAGCATGCGGCGCATGTCGGCCTGCTGTTCAGATTGCTCCTGTGCCCATTGCCGCACGATTTTCTGCTCTTCACGCATCTGGTGCACAAGTCCGCCGACGGCATCGGCGAGCCGGTCGAGGGATTCGCGGTCACCGGCCTCTGCCGCCGGGGCGGTGCCGGCATCGTTCAGCGCCTCGTCGAGGGTCTG
The DNA here is from genome assembly GCA_028282065.1 of Aestuariivirgaceae bacterium. Classification (GTDB taxonomy): domain Bacteria; phylum Pseudomonadota; class Alphaproteobacteria; order Rhizobiales; family Aestuariivirgaceae; genus JANQIR01. The sequence continues at coordinate 975 of JANQIR010000231.1, read as the reverse complement.
GTTGACCCGTTCGATACCATTTTGCAGATCGCTGAGGTCGAGCCTGAGATAATTGGGGACGGTGACGCCGCCTCCTTCGCCGGCTTCGATATCGGTGATCGATGCCAGCCAGTCTTCCAGATCGTTATAGAAACGGTTTTGCGCCTGGCTTGCCTGAAGGTCCAGAAATCCCAGCACCAGCGACCCGGCCAGCCCGAACAGGGAGGATGAAAACGACGTGCCCATTCCGGCCAGCGGCGCTTCCAGCCCTGCCTTGAGCTCTTCGAAGATGGTTGCCGACTCTGCCGTCGTGACATCCAGCTGCTTGATGGCCGTGCCGACCGATGACACGGTTTGCAGCAGGCCCCAGAAGGTTCCCAACAAGCCAAGGAAAACCAGAAGGCCTATCAAATAACGTGAAATGTCGCGCGACTCATCGAGTCTTGAAGCCAATGAATCCAAAAGCGACCGCAAAGACTGCGGGGTCAGTATGGCCGTACCCTGGCGATCCCGCAGCAACGTGGCCATCGGGGCCAGCAAATGCGGCGTGAACGGATTTTCCAGGCCTGGATCGGCGATGCGGAAATTATTCACCCAGTTCACTTCAGGGAACAGCCGCCACACCATTCTGAAGGCGTAGATGATGCCGAGAAACAATGTGAACAGGATCAATCCGTTCAATCCCGGATTGGCCATGAATGCCGTTTTGATCTGCGGATAAAGAACGGCCGCGACGATGGCGACCAATATCGTGAAGACCATCATGCGGATCAGATAGATCCGGGGCCGGTCGAGCACCGTTGTTTCCATCCCGTCGGACATGGAGAGGTCCATCGCCCTTTGTTAAGCCTCAAGTGATTCGCAGTGTAACCACTCCAGTGCATAATGCACCATAGGTGCAAAAGTTGCTCCACATCACGAAACTTTTGCACCTATGGTGCATTATGCACTGGAGTGGTTACACTGCGAATCACTTGAGGCTTAACAAAGGGCGAT
>JANQIR010000135.1 GCA_028282065.1 Aestuariivirgaceae bacterium | reverse complement strand
GGGTCGATCCGGTTAAGACGGCGCAAAGCCTGCTGATTGATTTTGGGCCGGAGGCCGCAGCCGAAAGCCTGCTGCGCGCCTACCTTGCGGAGCACTGGGGCGCACCGGACGGCGCGGACTTCTGGGTTGAGGTGCGCCGGCTTATCCGTCTTGGCGCAATCGCCCAACTGGATACCGGGTCAAGCCCGGTATGACGGGTGAGGAACCGACCGGGAAACCAACAAAGAGGCGCGGAAGGCCGCAGGCCTGACCGGGACACACATAACCGTCACCCCGGCGCAGGCCGGGGTCCAGATGTGAGCTAATCGCCTGGCGCAACGGCTCAACTGGATGCCGGGTCAAGCCCGGCATGACGGTTCAGGAGGCCTGACCGGGAAACCAACAAAGAGGCGAGGAGGCTCCGTAGGAGCCGACCGGGATACAACAAAGAGGCGTGGAGGGCCGAAGGCCCGACAGGGAAGAAAACAGAGAGGCTCCGGGCGCAGCGAGGCAAGCGCGACCGCGCGCCGGCCAGCAAGTGGCGTGGAGGGCCGTAAGGCCCGACAGGGCGCTTAGATCAGCCGCCCCCGCGGAGCCGTTGGGCGATAGCCCAACTGGCGTGAGCGATAAGAATCCGCCGACAGGGAAGAAAACAAAGAGGCGTGGAGCGGCGAAGCCGCGACAGGGAAGTCAACAAAGAGGCGTGGAGCGGCTTAGGTCGCGACAGGGAAGTCAACAAAGAGGCGTGGAGCGGCGAAGCCGCGACAGGGAAGCCAACCAAGAGGCTCGGGAGGGCAAGCGAAAGGGGCCGCAGTTTTGCGGCCCCTCGTGAGATCGGGGTGTACCAATCTCTGATTCAGATAACCGAACCGTCAGCTTGCGGTGGCCACCAGAGGCTGCTCCGATGCACCTGCAAGACCGTAAAGACGGGTACGCACCCTCAGTTTCTCACTCGACATTGGATCACCTCCTTTCGTTAGTTGATGGGACGCATAGTGGTGCCACAGGATGGTGCGGTTGCAAAATCAATTTTGCCTGACCGAGCGCCTGGTTGCGAAGTCTTTGCAAACAGAGTTGATTCGATCTGGGCGGATGATGCTCTAATGTTGGCGAGCCCCGGTCCGGTGCAGTCGGGCCATTGCCACAGGAGGGATACGTGAGCAGGAAGGTCTTTTTCAATCTGAATGCGCTGGAAGGCGGCATCGACCGGAACCTTGCGCCGGGTGTGGACACGACGATCTTTGCCGGCGACCAGGCAATGATATCCGTCGTGCGCTTCGAACCGGGAGCGCGGGGCCAGATCCACTATCACCCGGAAGAACAGTGGGGTATTTGCCAGTCGGGCCACGGGATACGCATTCAGGACGGCGAGCGCGTCCCGGTGAGCGCCGGTGATTTCTGGCTGACCCCCGGCAATACGCCACACGGCATGGAAGCCGGCCAAGACGGCATGGTGGTTGTCGACGTTTTTGCGCCGCCACGAGGATCCTACAAGACCGGGGGAAGCGGCTTTGCCGCTGCGGTCAAATGAGTGTTCGTCTGCACGATGCCGCCTTCCGGCAGTTGACGAAGGATGACCTGGACGGCTGGGCAGGCGCGGAAGCCGCCGGCGTATCAGATTGTCTTGAGCGTTCCATGGCCATGGATGGCGGGATTTCGCCGCTCGATCCGGCCATGCGGATGATCGGCCAGGCACGCACGGTGCGGTGCATGACGGCGGACAACTCGGCGCTGCACGCGGCGATCAATCTTGCCCGCCACGGCGAGGTTCTGGTGGTGGATGCCGCTGGTCATCTTGGCAATGCCGTATGGGGAGGCCTGATGACACACGCCGCCGTCAAACGCGAAATCGCCGGACTGGTGATAGACGGAGCTGTCAGGGACCGCGAGGATATTTGCAGCCTCGGCTTTGCCTGTTATGCGCGAGGTTGCGTGCCGGCCGGCCCGCACAAGGGCTTTGGCGGTGCTATTGACTGTCCTGTCAGCTGCGGCGGCGTTGCGGTCCAACCCGGCGATCTTGTCGTGGCCGACGGCGACGGCGTCACGGTCGTCCCTGTGGACCGGATCGATGAAACGCTCAAGGCCTTCAGGCAACTGCAGGAAAAGGAGACCAAAGCGCTCGCCGCGCTGGAACGTGGCGGAACGCTGGCGGATATCTACGGTGTCCCCGAAGTGACGTGTGTGTGACGGCCGCGGTAATAGCGGCGCCGGTGCCGCCTGAGCCTTGAATGGGAAGAACGATCCATGCCGCTGGAGTTTGAGACGGACGTACATGCGTTCGAAGTGGCCGGGACGGCAGTCAACATAGCGTCAATCCGGCGGGGCGGTTCGCGCACGCCAATCGTGTTTCTGCATGGCTTCGGTTCCACCAAGGAAGACTATGCCGACATCGTTCGCCATGCTGAGTTCGACGGACGGCCTTTCCTGGCGTACGACGCGCCCGGTTGCGGCGAAACCCATTGTGCGGATCTTTCCAGGATCTCCATTCCCTTTCTGGTTGAAACCGCCATGGCAATGCTCGATCGCACGGGTTTTGAGCGATTTCACCTTGCCGGCCATTCGATGGGCGGCCTGACGGGTTTGATGCTTGCGGATGTGGCTCCCGAACGGGTGCTGAGCTTCATCGATATTGAAGGTAATATTGCGCCCGAGGACTGCTTCTTGAGCCGGCAGATTATCGAGCACCCGGGCCGTGATCCCGACACGTTCTTCGATGCCTTCATCGAGCGGACCCGCAACCTGCCTGCCTATTCCTCGGCGCTCTATGCCGCAAGCCTGCGCCACAAGGTGCGCGCCGGCGCCGTCGGCGGGATATTCTCATCCATGGTGCATTTGTCGGACCATGGCGGCCTGATGGAAAAGTTTCTCCGGCTGCCCTGTCCGAAGATGTACATGTATGGCGAGCAGAATGCATCGTTGAGCTATCTGGAACACATAGCGGCAAATGGCGTACGGCTTTGCGAAATTCCTCAGTGTGGACATTTCCCGATGTATTCCAACCCGGTATTGATGTGGCGCGCGATTGCCGGTTTTATCGGCCGGCGGTGAAGCTGCAGGTGTGTCCCGCAGTCTGAAACCCCGTCACTTGGCCATTGTACCGTCACAAGGCCATCGCACATAATTTACTGTAACAGTCTGAATGGAGCACGGTGAGATATGGCAAAGTTAGGAACGGCCTTGAGCGTATTGGCGCTGGTTGGTTTCACTGCGGGCGCTGCAGTGCAAAATGCCGGCGCGACGACCGGACCCGGTTGCCTGACGGTCGTCAATGTCGAAAGCTGGGACACGCTGAACATGCGCGCCAACCCTTCGGCCAGAGCACCGATTGTCGACCGCCTTCCGCCTGGGCGGCATGGCATCATCAGCTTGCGGGGTCAGTGCCGGCCACTCTCGCGTCCGTGGCCGAGCCGCTGGTGCCCGATCACCCACTACAATGGTGATCGCACCACCCATGGCTACGTCAAAGCCCGGTTTGTCCGGGACTCTGAGTGTCCCTAGATGTCACGTCTCAGCGTGTTGCTAATTGCCGGTGCGGCGTAACGAAACCACGGCGCGGCCGGTGGCGCTGCGGATGACGACGGACATTCGGTTGCCCCAGGACCGGATCGAAACCTTGCCGATCACGCTTGCGACCATGCCATTGAGCTGTCCGTAGTAACGCCCGGGCTTCGAGCGGGTCACGTAACCCTGGGCGGCGGCCGTTCCTTCCGAGTTCGAGCAACTGCCGCTGACAAAGTGCTTCTTACTGGCCTCCGGCTTGATCGAAACCTTGCAGGTTACCTTGTACTTGCCGCCGTCCTTGTTGGTGACGTTGCCGTTGCCCTGCCAGGATCCCGCGATTGACTTGCCGCTTGCCATAGCCGGAGACGTCACGGCAATCATCGCCGCCGCAACTGCGCAGCAAAGGCTCGTTCGAACCGGCACCATCGAATGTCTCCCTGCCTAAAGCACACACCTATGGCAGGGCACACGCTTGTGCAAGGGCCGTTTGGACCAATTGTGGAGGCGTCTGGGCGGAATTTTTGCCAGGTGTGGTCTGACAGTCACGCAATGTCAGATAACTGGGGCCGCTCCGGCGACCCGAAGCAGCTGCAACGGGTGGCCGGGGCGGATTGCTTGTGGATTAAGAACAGATGCCCTGGCGCATGCACCGGCGCATGTCTTCTCTCATCTGATCTTTCCAATCGGAAGCATCCTTGCTGCCGTCATGATTGCCGTCGCGCTGGCCGCTGACGAAACCGACCTGATAGCCGGATTTATATCCGTCGCGGTAACCGCGGTTGTAGTCGGCCGTGCTGTTGGATGACTTGGTGGAAAATGTGTGAAAGCCGCCATTGCCAATCAGCGTGTCGCGGTAGGACGCCTTGTAGGCATCCTTGTAGCCGTCCTGATAGCCATGCTTCTGGCCGGTGCGCTTGCCGTCCCGGTAACCGCGGTGATACGGAGATACGGGATTGGCAGGCGATGTGGCCGAGGCCGGGGTCGTGGCTGCAATGCCGGCTGTGCCTGCGACGGCGGCCGCGGCGAGCGCCGGCATGACGAATTGTGACAGCATGGCGCGGCGCGAAACGGCCTTACCGGTATTCTGATTGTCGTTTTTCATGAGAAATGCCTCTTTCGGTCGGTTTGAAAAGGTCGCAGGAAAATGCCGCCGGGCTCGTGAACCTTTTCTGAGGCGGGTGTTCATGCGCAATTCACACGTCCGAAAACCAACCTTACGTTAGGTCATTGTCTGTGATGGACGTTTGCCGCACTATGTGCGGTGAGGCGCAAGGCGCCGCAGTGGGGGAGAAAGGGTGCATGGAAAGGCAATGTTCTACACCTTGGGCACACTGCTTGGGTTAGTGACGGGCATCGTTCACGCCGTTCACATCATTGCAACCCAATCCTCTCTGCCCGGTCCCAATGCGTCCGGCCAGGCGTTCTATCGTGCCGCCTGGGCTATCGTTTTGTGGACCCTGTTCGGCGGATACCTGTTCTCCATGTGGGTCATCGGCCTGCTCTTCCGGGCCGTGTTTGCCGATCGCGGGAATTCCGCCGATCTGGCAAAGCCATGAGCGGGGAGGCATCGCCGGTGGATTATACGAACGTGAAAACAGCCGGCATCATCGGTGCTGGCGTGGCCGGACTGGCCGCGGCCAAGACACTGCAGGCCGCAGGAGTTGCATGTACGGTCTTCGAGCGCAACGACGCGATCGGCGGGGTCTGGACCGACGGTTACCTCGAGTACGGCGTGCAGGTGCCGAAGGAGCTCTATGAGTTCCCGGATTTTCCCCTGCCTGAAGACACACCGCAATTCACGCCAGGGCCGATGTTGCAGCAGTATCTTGAGGACTATGCGGACCACTTTGGCATTCGCGATTGCATAAGGCTCGGCGTGACAGTCACAAATGTCGAACAGGCGCCGGACGGCCAGGGCTGGCTGGTTTCCACCTCATTGCCCGGCGGTGAGGCGCAGCAGCATTTCGACATGGTCGTCGTCGGCGTCGGCCTGTACTCGAACATCCCGCATATGCCGGAAATTCCAGGCCAGGCGGAGTTCTCAGGGCAGGTGCATCATATCTCCGGGCTGAAGTCGCCGGATGTGTTGGCGGGCAGGAAGGTGGCTGTCGTGGGTTTCGGCAAGAGTGCCACCGACGCGGCACTGCTCGCCAGAAAGCACGGGAAGGCCTCCAACATCATCGTCCGGACATTGCACTGGCCTGTGCCGCGCAATCTCGCCGGTCTGATCCCGTTCAAATGGGGCCTGTTGAACCGGCTGACTGTCACGGTGATCCCTCCTTACAAGACCATGACGGCGCTGGAACGCCAGGTTCACTTCATCGGCAAACCGCTCGTCTGGCTGTTCTGGCGGGTCGTGGAGCTCCTGCTCATCGTGCAGTGTCAGTTGTGGACCAGATTCGGGGCACGCCAGAGCCTTATCCCGGACGAACCGGTGGAGATCGGCGCCTTCAGCGAAGCGACCATGGTGCCGCGCCCGGAATTCTACAAATCGGTTCGAAGCGGTGAAATCAATCTGCACAGGGGCAGGATCGAGCGTTTCGTGCCCGATGGCGTGGAACTGGACAATGGCAGCAGGATTGAAGCCGATACCGTCGTGCTGGCGACCGGCTGGCGCAGTGACTATGGCTTCCTGTCCGACGAACTGCAGGACAGGCTCGGCCTGGAGGACGACGGCTTCTATCTGTACCGGCAGATGGTCCATCCCGATGCACCGGGTCTGGTGTTCATCGGTTATGCCTCGACTGTCGCCAACATCCTTGCCTACAACATGCAGTCGCGCTGGCTCGCCGAACTGATCACCGGCCGCCATCATCTGCCGGGCAGGGACGCACAGATGGCCGAGATCGCCAACTTGCGGGAGTGGAAGCGCAGATGGATCCCTTTCAGCCACGCCCGAGCCGCCCGCCTGATCGTCCACCTGCAGCACTATCTCGACGAACTAATGGGCGACATTGGCGCCAATCCCTTGCGTAAGACAGGGATTTTTGCACCGCTCGCGGAAGTCTTTGCGCCCTATGAGCCCCGCGACTACCGCGACATCGCCGCCGATGATTGGGTGAAGCGGGAATTTGCCGGCGAGTGAAAGACCTGCCGGCTCAAGGATCGCCTGCGACCCCGTAGCTTGGTGCGGCCGACGGGTTGACCGCGCGGGCCAGGTAGTCGTTCATCTGCGGTTCGTAGGCCGTCCAAAGCGCGCGCAGCTTCGCGACCGGATCTTCATCGTCCCAGTCGCACCTGAGATCCACCAGGGCAAAGGGTTGCTCATGGTGCACAAGCAAGCCTGCCGAGTGGGTGGGGCCTTCCTCACCGCCTTCTGCCACGCCTGCCTCAAGGGCCCGCAACAGCCGCTCCGCCAGATGTAGATCCGCACCGGCGGTGAACGCATCGCTCATGGCGGCCGGCACGGTGACGGTCTTCAGCAGATTTCCCGCGGCGATACAGTCGTGGTCCGATGACACGCTATGCGTTCCAAGAATGTTGTCTCCGGTATAGCTTGCCGCCGCACCAGCCTTGTCGACGACGGTGATTTGCCGCCAGGCTAGGTTCTGCTGTCCCTCCAAGGCCATGGCAAGAGCGTCGTCGCAGTCGTGACCGTCCTCCAGCAGATCAAGGATCCGGGGACCGAAGGTCGGATCGGTCACGTTCTGGGTCGCCACCGCCCCGGCACCGGCACGGGCATGCGGACAGCGCGCCCCGACACAGATCGACGACGTCGTGATGGCTACGCCGAACATGCCGGTCCGGGCACAACGCCCTGCGATGGAAAACGTCATTGGGCGGCCTCCAGTTTGCTGTTGGTGTCAGGTCTGAGCCGGGCGTTCAGGTACTTTGTGAAATCATGGATCTCGCGCTCCAGCCAGCTCAACGGACCTGACCGGGCCAGTGGTGCCTGAATACCGCGGTACAGGCCCTCGACCACGCCGCGGTCCTCCGCATTCACCGTGTCGAAGAACACCGCGAGTTTGTCGATGAATGCGGCGCGGTCGTCCAGAGCGGCGTCCACCTCCGGTGCCAGTGCCACGCCGAACCGGACCATGACCTGGCCGACACCCTTCGGCCTCAGCGACAGATACCACAGATGGTCCGGTGCCAGCACATACATGTGCGCCGGATAGATCGTCGGCAGGAGCGATGTGTTGCGCCAGTGGCCTTCGAGCGCCCGATTGTCAGGATGCGCCACGCCGTATTTCGCGTCACCGGATTTGACGAAGCTCTGGCAGGTGAAGCCGTCATAGGTCTCATCGAAGAACCGCGTGTCTTTGGCCGGGAACCACGCACCGACCGTGTTCTTGTGCGCCACGGGCAGGTGATAGCCTTCCATGAAGTTCTCGGTCAAAAGCTTCCAGTTTGTGTCCCAGACATGATCCTGCTGCACGGCAGGCACATATCCTTCCATCCGGTAGCGCGAGGTGTCCTCAGCCAGTGGCGCCAGGACTTCGGCGATGGGCGGCGCATCCTCGTTCAGCGTGATGTAAATCCAGCCCTGCCAGATTTCGGTGCGGATCTCCGGCAGGCAATAGGCTTGCTTGTCGAAACCCTCGGTGTGGCCCATGTATTTGGCGCTGATGAGCTGGCCCGAATGGTCGTAGGTCCACGCATGGTAGGGGCACACGACCCGGCCGGCCCGTCCCCGACCTTCCAGCAGTTGCGTCATGCGATGCAGGCAGACATTGGAGAATGTGCGGATGTCTCCAGACCGGTCGCGGATGCAGAATACCGGCTGATCGCCGATCGAGTAGGTCAGGTAGTCTCCTGCATTGGGAATTTCCGCCGCCAGCCCCGGGCAGATCCAGTCGCGTGCAAATACTCGCTCCTGTTCCAGTGCCAGCAACTCCTCGGAGCGGTAGGCTTCAGGCGGCAACCCGTGTGCCGACGGAAGCGGCGCCGCTGCCTGCCGGGCGACATCGTCCAGAATTCGGGAGGTTTCAGGGGAGATGTTCGGCATTTCGAATCCCAAACAATTGGACGCCATCGATCTCAGATCTCGTCACCCCGGCGCGGACCGGGGTCCAGATGTGAGTCAGCGAACTGTTGTACACTTTGCACTGGATGCCGGATCCAGTCTCACAACCAGGACTAATAGTCCAATACCCTCACTCCGGTATCACCGCAGTAGCCTCGACTTCAACAACCCATTCCGGCCGCGCCAGTGCATCCACGACGACCCCGGTCGAACAGGGATGCACGCCTTTCAGCCATTTGCCCATTTCCTGATAGACCGCATCGCGGTAGCGGATGTCCGTCAGGTAGACCACGATCCTGCAGATGTGATCCATTGAGGAGCCGGCTTCCTCAAGCAGCATCTTGATGTTCTGCATGGTCTTTTCGGTCTGCTTGCCGGCATCGCCGGTGTGCAGGCTTTCGCGTGTTTCCAGATCCTGGGACACCTGACCGCGCAGGAACACCATGGTGCCGCGCGCGACAACGGCTTGACACAAGTCGTTGTCGAGCTTTTGTTCAGGGTAAGTGTCGCGCGTGTTGAACTTGCGCAGCCGGGTGTGGGCCATAACGCCTCCTGAAATATCCGCAATTATTCCGCAGCCTGCTTTGTATCACCCCAGATCCGGTCCGACAGCCCGGCCGATTTCTGGGCAAACTCCAGCGGTCCCGACCAGTCGAAGTTGCGATAGACCGCTGCCAGATGGGCAAAGGGTGGTGACTGCGCGAACAACTGGAAGGTCAGCCGGTGGCCGGCATAATCCGAGTTCAGCAGATCGCGGGCGAACGCCAGCAGCTTGCGCCGGTCGTCCGCCATCCAGTTGTCATTGATGGTGTAGAACTTGTTCAGCCATTTCGACGTTTCGGGGTGCTCGAACGCTGCCGCATCGGGGGTGACGCAGATCTGGCCGCCGCACAGTTCCCTTGCCAGGTGCATGACGCGCGGCAGGTTGGACATGGCGTGAACCCGGCCGGTGAACAGCATGGACTGGTTCGGCATCAGCAACCCGTTCGGGCTCTTTTCGGCGGTGGCGATTGCGGCTGTAAGATGGGCATTGATGCCTTCACGCCAGATCGCCAGTTCCGCAAGCTTTTCCTGCACCGCCTGCTGCTTGTCGAGGCCGGTTTGCTTCACGTTCCACAGAGCAGCACCGATGATCAGATCGGCATAGGACAATGTGCGCTGGATGAACGGGAAAGCTGAATACCGGTGCAGCGTGGTGCGGATAAAGGCTGCCGCGCGGGTGTGCTGATAGAACAGCACGTCTTCCCAGGGGATCAGAACGTCGTCGAGCACCATCAAGGTGTCGACCTCGTCGAACTTGTTGGAGAGCGGATAGTCGCGCTCCGGTGCACGGCCTGTGAACCCGGTCCGGCAGATATGCCGCACGCCCGGCGCGTTCATCTTGACGATGCAGCCGAGTGCATAGTCGGACAGCTTGGCATCGCCCCAGTTGGCAATGGTGGGCTTAAGGAACGCCTGGTCCGCGTAGGCCGCGGCGGTCTCGTATTTGGCGCCACGGATGACGATACCCGCGTCGGTTTCCTTGACGACATGCACCAGCATGTCGGGATCCTGGTCCTGGGGACGCTTGGACCGGTCGCCCTTGGGATCGGTGTTTGCCGAGACATGAAACGGGTCAAGCTTGATGGCCCGGTGGATGTGACGTTCGATGTTCTCTGCAAAGCGTGAGTCGATCTCGTTCAGAATGTCCTTGCCATCCCACAGCGACCACATCTCGCCGATGGTTTCATCGCCCACGCGGGTGACGACACCACCGATGTCGAACATCACCGCATCTACGGATTTACGCTTTGCATGCCAGTCGGCTTCCTCGTAGGGCAGCTTCAGGCCGATGGCGAAGTCCTCGCCGTCTTCCGAATAGACCATCTTATCGCGCGTGGCGGGGTCGTGCTGCATGTCGTAGATGCGCGCACGAATATCCACCACCGGCTTGAAGGCCGGATGGGTCGTGACATCGCGCACCCGTTCGCCGTTGATCCACACCTCGCGGTCGTCGCGCAGGCCTTCGCGGTATTCGTCGCCGGTTCTGATCATGTCTTGTCCCTCAGGCAGCAGTCTTGAGTTCGGTGACTTGGCGGTATTGCCGCTGGGCGTAAACCAGCGGGCTCATGGATTGATGACGGGCTTCGAGCACCCGGCCGATAAAGATGCGGTGGGTGCCGGCATCGCTTGCGCTATCCAGCGCACAGTCGAAGGCGGCAAGAGCATCGGCCAGCACCGGTGACCCGGATCGTGCGACGTCCCAGTCGGCGCAGTCGAAATCGTATGGTGCGCCGCTTGGCGGCCGTCCGGCGAATGTGTCGGAGATCATCGATTGATGATCGGCGAGCGCGTTGATGCAGAAGTTCGTGTTCCGGCTGATTGCATCGGCAACCGGGCTCTTGCGGTTGACGCAGGCAAGCACCAGGGGCGGGGTGGCGGAAACGGAGGAAAACGCGCTGACGGTCATGCCGAACTTGCCGGCAACGCCGTTGGTGGTAACCACGGAAACGGCCGTTGCAGCGTGGCCCATGGCGTCGACAAAGCGTTCAACGGATTCCATCGCGTCCTCCCGATTTGGTCTGGAATGATCCTTAACCGGAAGCTATGGATTAAATAAAATACATTGTAATTCAGCATTGGATAGATTTTAGTTATATAGCAAGTGTGCAGATGCCCGCCTGATAGTGAAAGGCACAACAATCATGCTCCGCTATTCGCTCCGCCAGCTTGAATATTTCAAGGCCGCCTCTGAGCTTGGCTCCGTCGCCGCTGCGGCCAAGGCGCTCAATGTCTCCCAGCCATCCATCTCAACCGCCATTGCCAAGCTCGAGGCCCAGCTCGGCGTGCAACTGTTGTTCCGCCAGCACGCGCAAGGCGTTTCGCCGACACCCAACGGCCAGCGGCTGTTGCAGGACGCCCGAAGCCTGTTGCAGCACGCCGATGAATTGCAACGCCAGGCGGCCGTGGCAGGTGGTGAAATATCGGGTGAGCTGCGCCTGGGCAGTTTCGTAACCCTGGCGCCGGCCTTTCTGCCTCGTCTGATGACGGCGTTCCGGGCGCGCTATCTGGATGTGCGCCTGAGCATCGGGGAGGGAACACAAGATGACCTGCTTGACGGTCTGGCATTTGGCCGGTTCGAACTTGCACTGCTCTATGACGTCGACCTGCCGGAGGATGTGAGGGTCCGTGCACTGATAGAGACCGAACCGCATGTTCTCTTGCCGGCCGGGCACCCGCTGGCCTGCCACGACGCAATCAGGCTTGAGTGGCTCCGCGGCGAGCCGATGATCCTGCTCGATGTGCCGCCGAGCCGCAGTTACTTTCTGGGCTTGCTGGACGCGGCCGGGATATCTCCGGAAATAGCTTTTTCGTCGCCGTCCCTGGAACTTGTGCGCGGATTGGTCGGGCAGGGGTTGGGTTATTCGATCTTGGTGACCCGGCCGGCTGGTGACATGACCTATGACGGTGAAGCGCTGGCTATCCGGCCGATTATCGACCGGACCGAACCGGGCCGCATTGCGCTCGCGGCATCCCGCCAACTCCGGCCCACACGGCTGATGACGGCATTTGAGGAATTTTGTGTTGGCTTTTTTGCCGGAACGGCACACGATGGCGCACCCGCCCGGCAATGAACCAACCAAGGTGCCAGCCTGATGTCAAATCCGGAGCTCTATCAGTTTCTCGCCCGTTACAATCAGTGGATGAACGGCAAGGTCTACAAGGTCTGCAGCACCATTCCCGACAAAGACCGACGCGCTGACCGTGGTGCCTATTTCAAGTCGATCCACGGTATGCTCAACCATCTCTATTTCGGAGATGCCATCTGGATGGGCCGGCTCGGTGGTTTTGATGCCGCGTTCGCGCCCATCGGACAGGAGACGTTCGACGACTTCGAACAACTGCATGCTGCGCGCCGCAAACTCGATCAGGACATTGTCGACTGGACCGGGGGCCTCACAGCGCAATGGCTCGACGCGATCGAGACCTGGACAAGCGGCCTGGACAAACGCGACAGGTCTCAGCCGCGATGGCTTCTGGCCTCTCACGTCTTTAACCATCAAACCCATCATCGAGGCCAGCTCTCAACGCTGCTGACCCAGATGGGTCACGATATCGGCGTTACCGACCTGCCGCGCATGGACCTTGAACAGTAGGTCCCATGACGTCCGAGACCTCACCCCACGCCATTGTCATTGGTGCCGGGATTGTCGGTGTCAGTTGCGCCGCGCACCTGCAGGCCGAAGGCTTTCGGGTGACGGTGGTCGACCGGGTGCCGCCGGGTCAGGGCTGTTCGTTTGGCAATGCCGGAGCGGTGGGGGCCTCCAGCGTGATGCCAACGGTGCACTCTGGCATAGTCTTCAACCTGCCCAAATGGCTTTTCGATCCGACAGGGCCTTTGAAGATCCGCCTGGGACATCTTCCCAAGGCCTTGCCATGGTTTATGCACATGGCGCGAAATGCTCTGCCTGACCGGGTTCGTGCCATCACCGAAGCCCGCGCCGCCTTGTGCCTTCGCACGCTGGCCGATCATGAGCAGCTGTTGGCCGATGCCGGCGCATCCGATCTGCTGATCAAGACCGACGGCATCACGATCTATCCCAGTGAGGCAAGTTACAGGGCCGATGCGCATGTTCGCGATGTCAGGGAACAGTATGGATACCAATGCCGGCGCCTCAGTCCCGGCGAGGTTCATGAACTCGAACCCGATATCACACGGGACATCGTTTGCGGGTCGACAAGCGGCGGCATGTACCGGGTCGTGAACCCGGCAACCGTGGTGGAACGCATCGCGGATCACGTACGTTCGCGGGGCGGGGAAGTGTTGACCGACGAGGTCGTGTCCATCGCTCACGACGGCAATAAGGCACTTGAGGTGACCCTGAAGACGGATGGTGTGCGCACAGTCGACCGTCTTGTGATTGCAGCGGGCGCCTATTCAGGCGAGTTGGCTGGGATGCTGGGAGACAAGGTGCTGCTGGAAGCCGAACGCGGTTATCACCTGACGATTCCCGATCCCGGTGTTTCCTTGGGCCGCAGCGTCTATTACGCGACCTATCCCGGGTTATTGACGCCGATGGATGTCGGCTTGCGGATCGGAGGGACGGACGAATTCGCCGGCCTTGATGCGTCGCCTGACTGGCGGCGGGCAGATCATCTGTGGGGGATCGCGAAGAAGATCGTTCCGGGCTTGCGGGACCTGGACGACAATGTCTCGCGCTGGATGGGGCGCAGGCCGGGCACGCCGGACTCCCTGCCGGTTATTTCTCCTGCTTCGAAACTGCACAATGTCTGGTATGCCTTTGGCCACAGTCATTGGGGGCTAACCTGGGGCCCGACGACGGGCCGGCTGATTGCCGAGATGATGGCCGGGCGGCCATCCAACATTGAGCTTGATGCGTACAGGATTGATAGATTCTGATGAACGATTGCGTTGTCCGGTTGACGGAGAGGCCCGGATGCCGTCACAACTGGCACTAACTCATCAAGTCAGCCTGTTATTCTGAGGCTACACCATGCGCACAGATACACCCCAGACCATTCGCCTCAAGGACTATAAACCACATCCTTATGTCATGCGGCACGTCGCGCTGGATGTCCGGCTCGATCCGCAGCGCACGCAGGTGTACACCAGCCTGACCATGGCACCCAATCCTGCGTCTGAACAACCGGGCGGGCCGCTGGTGCTGGACGGTGAAGCCATCGAACTCGTGTCGATCTCCATCGATGATCGGACCCTCGATGAAACGCACTATTGCGTGGACGACGACACGCTGACCATCCACCATCCTCCGGCCGGTGATTTCACGCTTGTCATGGAGACCACCTGCAACCCGGACGCCAATACCGCGCTGTCCGGACTTTACCGGTCTAGTGGCGTCTACTGCACACAATGCGAAGCCGAAGGGTTCCGGCGCATCTGTTATTCCATCGACCGGCCTGACAATCTGGCCGTCTACCGGGTGCGCATCGAAGCGGGAAAGGCGGATGTGCCCGTCTTGCTGGCCAACGGAAACCTGGTCGACCACGCAGACATGGCAGGATCAGACCGGCACTTTGCCGTCTGGGAAGACCCGTTTCCGAAGCCGTCTTACCTGTTTGCTCTTGTCGCGGGAGACCTTGCCTGCGTCGAGGACAGTTTCACAACGATGAGCGGCCGGGACGTGGCGCTGAAGATCTACGTCGAGCATGGCAAGGAGGACCGCTGCGACTGGGCGATGCAGTCGCTGAAGGCCTCGATGAGGTGGGACGAGGAGGCCTTCGGCCGGGAATACGATCTCGACATCTTCATGATCGTCGCGGTGTCCGACTTCAACATGGGCGCCATGGAGAACAAGGGCCTGAATGTCTTTAACGACAAGTACATTCTGGCCCGGCCCGATACGGCGACCGATCAGGACTACGCCAATATCGAGGCAATCATCGCGCATGAGTATTTCCACAACTGGACCGGCAACCGCATCACCTGCCGGGACTGGTTCCAACTCTGCCTCAAGGAGGGCCTGACGGTTTTCCGCGATCAGGAGTTCACCTGCGACCTGCGCTCCAGGCCGGTGAAACGGATTACCGACGTCCGCCTGCTCAGGAGCCATCAGTTTCCCGAAGACGCCGGTCCCCTGGCCCATCCGGTCAGGCCCGGCTCCTATATCGAGATCAACAACTTCTACACCGCCACGGTCTATGAAAAGGGCGCCGAAGTCGTCCGCATGATGAAGACGCTGCTCGGGCCGGAGGCCTTCCGCAAGGCCTTGGATCTCTACTTCGACCGCCACGACGGCGAGGCGGCGACCGTGGAGGATTTCGTGCAATGTATGGCCGATGTCTCCGGCCGTGACATGAGCCAGTTCTTCCGCTGGTACGAGCAGGCCGGCACGCCCGCGGTAACCGCCGCTGGAGAGTGGAACGAAGCCGACGGCACCTACAGCCTGACTGTGCAGCAAGAGGTGCCGGACACGCCCGGTCAGACGCAAAAGGGACCGCATCTCATTCCGCTTGGGATCGGTCTTGTCGGCGTCGGTGGTGAGGATATTGCGTTGCGGTCTTCGTCGCCCGGCTGGGATGCACGCGGCCTCATTGAGTTGACGAAAGCCACTCAGTCGTTCGTCTTTGACGGCGTCGGCGAGCGCCCGGTCCTGTCGCTGAACCGTGGCTTCTCGGCGCCTGTACGTCTCAGCACCGGCAATGATGCCAGGGACACGCTGTTCCTGATGGCCCATGACAGCGACGGCTTCAATCGCTGGGAAGCCGGCCAGACGGCCGCGCGCAACCTGATCCTCGACACCATGCCGGCGCTTGCCGCCAATGAGGCTTTGCCTTCGGCCGAACCGCTGATTGAGGCCTTGCGCCAGGTGCTGCAGGACCAGTCGCTCGAACCGGCCTTCATGTCGGCCATGCTGACATTGCCCGGGGAGACCGACCTGGCCAGCCACATCGGTAAGAATGTCGACCCTGGTCTGGTGCATGAAGCCCGCGAGCAGGTCCGTTCTGCGCTTGGCACGGGGCTGAAGGACCAGCTTGCACATGCCTGGTCGGTGAACGAGGTAACCGGCGACTATAGCCCGGATGCAGCGAGTGCCGGTTGTCGTGCGCTCAGGTTCGCCGCTCTTTCCCTGATGGCTGCGGCAGATCTCGAGACCGGCGCGAAGATGGCGTTTGATCTGTTTTCCTCGGCCGGAAACATGACGGAGAAGGCCGCCGCCCTTGCCGTTCTGTCGGCCTATGACCGCCCCGAGCGTGACGAGGCGCTCGAACGCTTTTATGCCGACTACGAAGACGATCATCTGGTGGTCGATAAGTGGTTCGCCTTCCACGCCATGCGGCCACTGGAAGACTGTGCGGATCGCGTGCGCGGACTGATGAAGCATCCGGCCTTCAAGCTCACCCAGCCGAACCGGGTGAGGGCGCTGGTGGGAACGTTTGCGGCGGCCAACCCGGTGCGCTTCAATGCGCCGGACGGATCGGGTTACAGGCTGGTTGCGGACCTCATCATCGAACTGGATCCGGTCAACCCGCAGGTTGCGGCCCGCACCGCTGCCGGTTTCAAGAGCTGGCGGGTGCTGGAGCGCCGCCGCCGCGCTGCCGCGGAAGGCGAACTGCGCCGTATCGAGGTGGTCGAGAACCTCTCCCGCGACACCAGGGAAATCGTGACCCGCTGTCTGAGTTAGGGTCAGCGCTCTAGTTGCGAAAGGTCCAAGTGCCAATGACCGAAACTCTTCCTGACCGGGCCTCCGTCGTCGTGATCGGTGGCGGCGTCATGGGCTGTTCAACGTTGTACCACCTGGCAAAGCAGGGCATCGGCGATGCCATCCTGATCGAGCGCAACAAGCTGACATCGGGTACGACCTGGCATTCCGCCGCCCAGGTGCGTGCCTTGCGATCGTCCCGTAACCTCACTGAGCTTATCCGCTATTCCGTCCAGCTCTATTCGGGGCTTGAACAGGAAACCGGCCAGGCGACCGGCTGGATCAACAAGGGCTCCCTGTCCATTGCCACAAACGAAAACCGGCTGGTGCATATCAAGCGTCAGCAGTCGCTGGCGGAACTGTTTGGGGTTCGCGCGACCAGCATCTCAGCCGGTGAGGCCAAGGAAATCTGGCCATTGATGAATGCGCAAGACGTGCTCGGCGCCGTGTGGTCGCCGGACGATGGCCGCGTCAGTCCGTCCGATTTGTGCGCGGCGCTGATCAAGGGCGCAAAATCGCGCGGCGCGAAGCTGTTCGAAGACACCGGCGTGACGGGCATCGTGACCGAAAACGGCCGCGTGAAAGCCGTCGAGACGGCGCGCGGCCAGGTGCGGTGCGATGCCGTGGCGATCTGTACCGGCCTGTGGAGCCGCAAGGCAGCCCAAATGGCAGGCGCCGGCGCGCCGGTGTGGCCATGCGAGCACTTTTACCTGCTGACCAAGCCCATCGAAGGCATCTCGGGCAACATGCCGACCCTGTCTGATCATGACGGGTACCTT
>JANQIR010000108.1 GCA_028282065.1 Aestuariivirgaceae bacterium | reverse complement strand
CATATTCCGGCAAGGTCAGGTCGACAGGCGTACCCTTCATCAGCACCTCGCGCACGCCGTCACCTTCGAGCCGCAGGATCGTGCGGGCATCGCTGACATCGACGGCCAGCGAATGGATGCCCTTGAGCGCACCGTTGAGCTTTGCCAGCAGTTTTGCCGTCTCGCCGCGCGGACACAGGACGAGCCACTGGTCGACCGACAACCACAAGACAGTGATCTTCGCCTTGGAGGCAGATGACCGTGGCGCCTTTGGCAGATCCACGCCGAGCGCCTTCTTGGCGGCCGCGAAGAACTTTGTATCATTCGCCGGGCCGCGCAGATCGATCATACCGCGATCGGTAATTTCGCCCATGGAGATGGACAACCCATCAGGCCCGGAATGGTCCGCCAAATGTGACAGGGCGGAGATGAAAACGGGATCAGACATTCTGCCTGGCTCCTTCCTTGTCATAGAACACCGGATCGACGATCTTCGCCTTCACCACCTTGCCTTCCAGCGGAAAGCTGATGGTTTCGCCCATACGGTTCTGACCATCCTGGATCAGTGCCATGGCGATCGAGCGTTTCAGCGTCGGGCTCCAGTAAGAAGACGTCACCTGGCCGATCATGTCCATCGGCGGTTTGTCCTTTACGACGGCGACCGCATAGGCCCCATCGGGCAGCACCTGCTGATCGTCTTCTGTCAACAAACCGACAAGTTGCTTGCGGCCCGCTGCCTTCAGGTGCGGCTGCTCCAGCGACCGCTTGCCGATATAGTCGGGCTTTTTCTTTGAGACCGCCCAGTTCAGGCCCACATCGAGCGGCGTGACCGTGCCGTCCGTCTCATCGCCGATGACGATGAAACCCTTCTCGGCACGCAGGATATGCAGCGCCTCGGTGCCATAAACCTCGATGTCGTGCTCGGCACCGGCTTCCAGGATGGCATCCCACAGGCCGCGGCCGAAATTCGACGGTGTGGCGATCTCATAGGACAGCTCGCCGGAAAAGCTGATCCGGAAGATCCGCACCGGATATCCGCCAATCTGGCCGGTCCGCATGGACATGAACTCAAACGCCTCTCCGGACAGATCGATGTCGGTGCCCAATTCTTCCAGCACCGTCCGCGCCTTTGGCCCGGCAATGGCATACTGTGCCCATTGTTCGGTAACCGGCGTGACGAAGACTTTGAGATCCATCCACTCGGTCTGAAGCCATTCCTCCAACCACTGCGCGATGCGGTCCGAACCGCCCGACGTGGTGTGCATGAGATAGTGATCCGGCCCCAGGCAGACGGTGACACCGTCATCCATCAGGAAGCCCATCTCGTTCATCATCAGGCCGTAGCGGCACTTGCCCGGCTTGAGGGTGGAGAACGTGTTGGTGTAAATCCGGTTCAGAAACTCGCCGGCATCCGGGCCCTTGATCTCGATCTTGCCGAGCGTCGAGGCGTCCAACAATCCGACATGCTCACGCACCGCGGCGATTTCCCGGTAGACCGCCTTCAGACGGTCTTCACCGCCACGCGGAAAACAGTAGGGCCTGCGCCACTGGCCGACCGGTTCGAAATCGCCGTTGTTCTTCTCGTGCCAGTCGAAGGGCGGCGAGCGCCTGATCGGCAGGAACAGGTGCCGCGCCGCGGTGCCGGCGATCGAGCCGAACGAAATCGGTGTGTAAGGCGGCCGGAAGGTCGTCGTGCCGATATCGGGAATAGCCCGGCCGGTTGCCTCCGACAGAACGCCGAGCGCGTTGATGTTCGATGTCTTGCTCTGGTCGGTGGCCATGCCAAGCGTCGTGTAACGCTTGGTATGTTCGATGGACTCGTAACCCTCACGCTGAGCCAGCTCCAAATCGGCCGCGGTCACGTCGTTCTGGAAATCGATGAAGTGCTTGTTGCCTTCGTTGTATTTTCCCGTGGCCGGCGCGAACCACAGTGGTTCCAGCGGTCCCCGCGCGTCCTGGCTTGCCTTGGCGGCCTTGGGCTTGGCACCGCGCGGTTTCGCGATACTCGCCCGGGCGGCTGTATCGCCGGCGGCGTAACCTTCATTGAGACAGTCCTGCAGGGCAAAAGACCCGTTTGCCGCACCGGCAATGTGCAGGTCGTCGAAATGCCGGTCCGGGCGGAAACTGTGCAGCGTTTCGTCGAAACGCAATTTGCCGCCATTGTGGCACCACACATGTACCGCCGGGTTCCAGCCGCCCGACATGGCCACGAAGTCGCAAGCGATCTTGCTTTCGTTGACAACGCGGCCGCGGTCTGAACTGAACGGCGCCACTTTGACGGCTGTGATCGTCTTGCCGCCGGATTCGGTTGCCACACCGGCAATCGCGTGGCCCGCCAGAACGTCGACACCGGCATCCTTCGCCCGTTGCACGAGTTCGCTGTCCGGTGCCTGCCGGCTGTCGATGACCCTGTCGATACCGACGCCGCATTGCTTCAGCCGGATAGCGGTCAGGTAGGCATCGTCATTGTTTGTGAAAACCACCCCCATCAGGCCGGGTGCGACACCATACCGTTCCACAAGGCCACGAGCCGCGGATGCCATGAGCACACCGGGCCGGTCGTTGTGGGCAAAGGCGATCGGCCGTTCCAGTGCGCCTGTGGCCAGAACCACATGCTTTGCCCGGACCTTCCAAAGCCGGTGCCGCGGTGACCCCTGGACGAGCAGCTCCGGATCGTGATCGGCGACCCGTTCGAACAGCAGCAGATAGTTGTGATGGTAGTGTCCGGCCGCCGTGGTGCGGGTCAGGATCTGTACGTTGTCCGCCGAAGCGAGCTTTGCCGCCCGCTCGCGCACCCACTCCAGTTGGTCTTTCCCGTCGATCGTACCGCCTGAGATATCGGCCAGCCCGCCGAGCCTGGGGTTCTCATCGGCCACGATCACCCGTGCGCCAGTCGCCGCAGCCGCTTCCGCAGCCGCAAGGCCGCTCACGCCGCCACCGACCACCAGCACGTCGCAATGCACGTGAAACTGTTCGTATGTATCCGGGTCCGGTCCCGTTGCCGCCTTGCCGAGACCGGCGGCGTTGCGGATGAAGGGCTCGTAGAATTTCTCCCAGAAACTGCGCGGCCACATGAACGTCTTGTAGTAGAAGCCTGACGGGAAAAACCGCGAAAAACGGTTGTTGATCGCTCCGACATCGAAGTTGAGGCTTGGCCAGCGGTTCTGACTGACCGCCACCAGGCCATCATAGAGCTCTACCTGCGTGGACCGCAGGTTCGGTTCGTGGCGCAGGCCCTCGCCGACGCCGACCAGTGCATTCGGTTCTTCCGAGCCCAGCCCGATAAGACCGCGCGGCCGGTGATATTTGAAGCTGCGGCCAAGCACGCGCTGGCCGTTGGCCATGACGGCGGAGGCAAGCGTGTCGCCGGCAAATCCGGTCATCGGCTTGCCGTCAAAGAAGAAACGCACAGCTTTCTGCCGGTCGATCAGCCGGCCTGCGCCGGCCCGTTCAGGGATGCGGTAGGGTTTCCCGGTCATCGCTCATGCCCCCTTTCTGGGCGCCTTGGCGGCGGACTTTTTGGCGGCAGGTTTTTTTGCTGCGGATTTCTTTGCCGCCTTCTTGGCCGACGCGTTCAGCACGCCGGAAAAGAACGTCGCCCATTCGCCGGTGGCTTGCTGCATGAGGTCTTTCGGCGGCAGCGCATCGATGGCGTAATAGGCCTTGAACTCCATGGTCGCCGTATCGCGTGCGGCGTGAAACCACTTGCCGCAACCGCGGTCGCAGCGCCAGCGCTCGAAATGCAGACCCCTCGGATTGTGCCGCATGAACAGATAGTCGCGCTGTTCGGTATCGGTGATGTTTTCCGGGTCGTGCGTCGCGGGACGGCGGATATGCGCCTCACCACCGCAGTGGAATTCGCTTTCCTCACCTTCAACACCGCACACCGGGCAGGTTAGCAGTAGCATGTCTTCAAAGCCCCCTAGAGCACTAGTGCGCCACCGCGGCGGCGACGCTTTCGTCAATCAGCCGGCCTTCCGCGAAGCGGTTCAGCCCGAACGGTTCGGCAATCGGATGCGGCCGGTCATTGGCGATCGTGTCTGCAAACACGAACCCGGAACCTGGAATTGATTTCCAGCCGCCGGTGCCCCAGCCGCAATTGACATATAACCCGTCGACATCGGTCTTGGAAATGATCGGCGAGCGGTCGCCCGTCATGTCAACAATGCCGCCCCATTGCCGGAGCATCCTCAGGCGCGAGATGATCGGGAACGTCTCAACCAGCGCCGTCGCGGTGTGTTCCAGCGCGGTGAAAGAGCCGCGTTGTGAATAGTTGTTGTAAGGATCCGCGCCGCCGCCGATGACAAGTTCACCCTTGTCGGACTGGCTGAGGTAGCCGTGAACCGTGTTGGCCATGACGACGCAGTCGATCACCGGCTTGATCGGTTCGGACACCATTGCCTGCAGGCACACGCTCTCGATCGGCATGCGCACGCCGGCCATCTGCATGATGAGCGAGGTATGCCCGGCGGTGACGCAGGCCACCTTGCTGGTCTTGATCGTTCCCTTTGCCGTCTCGACGCCGACAATCTTGTTGCCCTTGCGCTGCAGGCCCGTCACCTCGCAGTTCTGGATGACGTCGACGCCCATGCTATCGCATGCGCGCGCATACCCCCAGGCAAGCGCATCGTGCCGGCCGGTGCCGCCACGCGGCTGATAATAAGCGCCGAGGATCGGATAGCGCGCACTCGGGTCGTCATTGATGATCGGACAGATCTTCTTGACTTCCTCGCGGGTGATCATCCGGCAATCCAGCCCGGCCAGCCGGTTGGCATGTGCGGTGCGTTTGAACGCCCGCAGCTCATGCTCCGTCTGGCACATCATCATCACGCCGCGCGGCGAGAACATCAGGTTGAAGTTGAGCTCCTGCGACAGGGTTTCGTAGAGCGACCGCGCCAACTCGTAGATCGCAATCGAGGGATCCTGCAGGTAGTTCGACCGGATGATGGTGGTGTTGCGGCCGGTGTTGCCGCCGCCCAGCCAGCCCTTGTCGATGACCGCGATGTTGGTGAGCTTGTGTTCCTTGGCGAGGTAGTAGGCGGTCGCCAGCCCATGGCCTCCAGCCCCGATGATCACGGCATCGTAACTGTCCTTGGGCTCCGGACTGCGCCACACGCGCTCCCAGTCCTTGTGATAGTTAAGCGCGTTGCGCGCCAGAGAAAATATGGAATAGCGTGACATGGCCTTGCAATTCTTCAATGATCCGGCAATGGTCCCCGTGAACCACCGCTGGCGGTCCAGGGCTTGTATCTTTGGACAGCGCGCGCAAATTAACACCGGTGAGTGTATGCCTCTAGCAAATTGCGACGTGACGCACCTGATGTGCGACACCGCACCGCGACAGTACGAGGCATAAAAGCAGGTAAGTTCGCGCTGACGTGAATTGAGGTTGACGGGTCCAGGTCCCAAAAAAGGCGCTGGTTCCAGACAAGGCATAGTGTAAATCGCCGATGAGCTTATGGATTATCTTCGCGTGCCTGACGGCGGCCGTCCTGGGGTTTGTTCTTTTGCCCCTGTTCCGCCGCCAGTCGGATTTGGCCGGCCGCAAGGCTTACGACCTGGCGGTTTACAGGGATCAGCTTGCCGAACTGGAACGCGACCGGGCCGCCGGACTGATCTTGCAAAACGATGCTGAGGCCGCCCGCAACGAACTGGGCAGGCGCATGCTGGCCGCCGATGCCGGCGAGAGCGCCGCGCCGCAGTCGGGATCTGCTTCGGCAGCACCTGCAAAAGTGGTGATGCTGGCCGCTTTGGTCGGAATACCGGCCGTGGCGCTTACCGCATACACTATTCTCGGCCGTCCGGACCTGCCCGATGTGCCGCGCCAGCAGCGTATCGCCGACGCGGTCAAGAACAATGACTTCACCGGCATGATCGCGCAGGTCGAGGCCCACCTGGCCAAGAATCCGCAAGATGTTCAGGGCTGGCTGGTGCTTGCGCCCGCCTATCGCAGGATCGGCCGGTTTACCGAAGCCGCTCAAGCTATGGCGAAAGCTGTGGCGTTAAGCGAGCCGACGCCGCAGCTGTGGACCGACTATGGCGAGGCCCTTGTGCTGGCCGCCAAGGGGATCGTCACCAGCAATGCCCGCACGGCCTTCGAAAAGGCGCTGAAACTCGACAAGAACCATGTGAAGGCGCAGTTTTATCACGCACTGGCAGTCAAGCAGGAAGGCGATACCGAGGCCGCGTTGGCCGAATTCAAGGCGATCCTGAAGAAGGCTCCTAAGACCGCTGCTTACCGCAATGCGATCGAGCGCCAGATCGCTTTGATCCAGCCGGTCGCCAAGGCGCCGGCCTTGAGCAAGGAGCAGATGGAATCGGCCAAGGATATGTCCACTGGTGACCGCATGGAAATGATTCGCGGCATGGTCGACCAGCTTGCCGGACGCCTGGCGGAAAACGGCAAGGATCTGGAGGGCTGGTTGCGGCTGGCCAATGCGCGCATGGTGCTCGGCGAAAAAGACAAGGCGGTTGCCGCTCTCAACAGCGCCGCCGAACAGTTCAGGGACGACGCCGGCGCCTTGAGAAGAATCAAGGACGCCCGCACCCAGCATGGGCTACCGGAGAGTTCGCAGGAGTAGCCGCTGACATGCCCATGACCCGAAAACAAAAACGCACATCGATGATTCTTGCCGGGCTCGCCGCCCTTGCGGCGGCCGCCGGTCTCATTCTCTACGCCCTGTCCGACACCATCGTGTTCTTCTACACGCCGAGCGAGGTTGCCGAAAAATCCGTGCAGCCGGGCGTCAGGTTCCGCCTCGGCGGACTGGTTGAGGAAGGGTCCATCGAAAAGCTGGCCGGCAGCCGCATCAATTTCGTGGTAACCGACACCGACAAGACACTGAAGGTTAGCTACAAGGGTGTGCTGCCAGATTTGTTCCGCGAAGGTCAGGGCGTCGTCGCAGAGGGCAAGATCGAACGTTCCGGAACCTTCGTGGCGGACACCATTCTCGCCAAGCACGATGAAAACTACATGCCAAGGGAAGTGGCCGACGCCTTGAAGAAGAAGGGCCAGTGGAAAGAGGGCAAAGACGGTAAAGACAGCAAGGACGGGAACACCTACTGATGATAGCTGAAACCGGACATTTCGCCCTGCTGTTGGCCTTTGCTGTGGCCATCTATCAGTTCGCCGTCCCGCTCTATGGCGCACACATCCGCCATGACGGCATGATGGCCACGGCCGTGCCGGCGGCGGTGATGCAGTTTCTTCTTCTGTGCCTGAGTTTTGCCTGCCTGACCTGGCTGTTCGTGACGTCGGATTTTTCCGTTCACAATGTCTGGGCGAATTCCCATTCGGCAAAGCCGATGATCTACAAGATCTCCGGCGTGTGGGGCAATCACGAGGGCTCGATGCTCCTTTGGGTGCTGATCCTTGCCCTGTTCGGCGCGCTCGTCGCGGCGTTCAGCGGCAACCTGCCGCCCGGCCTCAAGGCACGCGTGTTGGCGGTGCAATCATCGATTTCCGCCGCTTTTCTGCTGTTTCTGGTTCTCTCGTCCAACCCGTTCAACCGGGTCGACCCCGCGCCGATCGAAGGCAATGGCCTGAACCCGATCCTGCAGGACCCGGCGCTGGCGTTCCATCCACCGTTTCTCTATGCCGGCTATGTCGGGCTGTCGGTTGCCTTTTCCTTCGCGATTGCCGCCTTGATCGAGGGCCGGGTCGATGCGGCCTGGGCGCGCTGGGTGCGGCCATGGACGCTTGCAGCCTGGATGTTCCTGACCGTCGGCATCGCCATGGGCTCCTGGTGGGCCTATTACGAACTGGGCTGGGGCGGCTGGTGGTTCTGGGATCCGGTCGAGAATGCATCCTTCATGCCCTGGCTGGTAGCGGGCGCGCTGCTGCATTCGGCGATCGTCGTGGAGAAACGCAACGCACTGAAGATCTGGACGATCCTGCTGGCCATCCTGGCGTTCTCCCTGTCGCTGGTCGGCACATTCCTGGTGCGCTCCGGCGTGTTGACCTCGGTGCATGCTTTCGCGGTCGACCCCGAACGCGGCGTCTTCATCCTGGCCATCTTGTGTGTCTTTATCGGCGGCGCGCTGACGCTCTACGCCTGGCGCGCGCCAACACTGAAGACCGGTGGGCTGTTCGCGCCGATCAGTCGGGAAGGCGCATTGGTCGTGAACAATCTGCTGCTGACGGCGTCCTGCGCCGCCGTGTTCATCGGAACACTCTATCCGCTGGCTCTGGAAGCGGTCACCAGCCAGAAGATTTCTGTCGGCCCGCCCTATTTCAACCTGACCTTCGGGCCGATCATCCTGCCATTACTCATGCTCGTTCCCATCGGACCGCTCCTGTCATGGAAGCGTGGCGATCTGTGGGGTGCCCTGCAAAGGCTGTGGGTTGCGGCGCTGCTTGCGGCGATCTTTGCCGTGATTGCCTTGGTCTGGCAGTTCGGCGGGCCGTGGCTCGCCCCGCTCGGCATTGCGCTGGGTGTTTGGATGGTCGTCGGTGCGCTTGTTGACACCGCCAACCGCATCCAACTCTTCCGCAAACCTTTGAACGTTTCCTGGAGCAGGCTGAAGGGGCTGCCCGGACAGGCGTTCGGCATGATGCTGGCCCATCTCGGCGTCGGCGTTATGGTGATCGGCATCGTCGCCATCACCGCCTGGCGCGAGGAAGTCATCACGGTGCTGAAGCCGAATGAATCGCTCCAGATGGCCGGCACGACCGTCACCTTCCTGGGTGAGACACCCTTGACGGGGCCCAACTACACGGCTGAGGTCGGCCGCTTCGATGTCAGTATCGGCGGTACGAAAATCACCACTTTGACCTCCGAGAAACGGGTCTTCCAGCCGAGCCGCCAGCCGACCACCGAGGTTGGCCTGCACGCCTTCTGGACCGGCGATCTCTATGTCGTCATGGGCGATGCCGACACCTCGGGCGGGCGCACCGTGCGGGCATACTTCAATCCGCTGGTACACTTTATCTGGCTCGGTGCGATCATCATGTCGTTCGGTGCAATCGTGTCCCTGTTCGACCGGCGCTACCGCGTCGGTGCGCCGAAGCGGACACGCGCGCCTGCGCCCCAGCCGGCGGAGTAGGGGAGACATGTATTGAAAGTCGCCAGGTATGTTTCATCTTGTCTACGTCATTCCGGCGAAAGCCGGACTCCAGGTCAGACCCAGCAATGTGCCGGAGCGTTCCATCTGGATCCCGGCCTTCACCGGGGTGACGGGGCAGAAGTGCGAAATGCGAGGATGCGCTGTTTACGGAACGTGTTCGGGGTGTTGGCGCTGACTTTGCTGGTTGTATTCGCATCGCCAACAGTCCATGCCGTCCAGCCGGACGAGGTCCTGAAAGACCCGAAGCTGGAGTCCCGCGCGCGCGCGCTGTCCGCCGAGTTGCGCTGTCTGGTGTGCCAGAACCAGTCGATCGATGATTCCGATGCGCCGCTGGCAAGGGACCTGAGGGTTCTGATCCGTGAACGCCTCACAAAGGGCGATAGCGATAGCCAGGTCATGTCCTTCGTCGTCGATCGCTATGGCGAGTTCGTGCTGCTGAAGCCGCGCTTTGCCGCGCACACGCTGGTCCTGTGGCTCGGCCCGTTTCTCATCTTGCTGGCCGGAATTGCCGTCGTGGTGCATCAGCGCCGCCGCAGGGCGGATCCGGCGAATGCCAAGATTGAAGCTGAGCTGACGGACGACGAAGCCCGCAAGCTTGAACAACTTTTGAATTCCAAAGATCAGTAGCCGTTGATAAGTGTCCGTTCGTGGACTTTGCGCGCAACACGGGAGCACATGATCATGGCAGTGCATTCGCTGAAAGTGGAATTCGAAGGCAGCCAGGGCGGCAAACTGGCGGCAAGGCTTGATTTGCCGGCCGGCACGCCGCGCGCCTTCGCTCTGTTCGCTCACTGTTTCACGTGCTCGAAGGATATATTTGCCGCCTCGCGTATCGCAGGCGAACTTGCCGGACACGGCATCGCCGTGCTGCGTTTCGACTTCACTGGCCTGGGTGCCAGCGAGGGTGAATTTGCCAATACCAACTTCTCGTCCAATGTCCAGGACCTCTTGCGGGCAGCCGACTTTCTGCGCGCAAACTACCAGGCGCCGCAGATCATGATCGGCCATAGCCTGGGCGGAGCGGCGGTTCTGGCCGCCGCAGGGGATGTGCCTGAAGTGCGGGCCGTGGCGACCATCGGCGCTCCGGCGGATGCCGGCCACGTGGTGCATAATTTCGGCGCCCATCTCGACGAGATTTCCGAACATGGCGAAGCCACGGTGATGCTGGCAGGCCGTAAGTTCAACATCAAGAAACAGTTCATCGACGATCTTGCCGGACAGGTCCAGCATGACAGGATCGCCAAACTGAAGCGGGCGCTGCTGGTGTTCCACGCGCCGCTGGACAAGACAGTGGGGATCGAGAACGCCGGTGAGATTTTCAGCGCTGCGAAACATCCCAAGAGCTTCATTTCCCTTGACGATGCTGACCATCTCCTGTCGCGCAAGCGCGATGCCATCTATGTCGCCGATGTCCTGTCGAGCTGGGTGCAGCGCTTTCTCGATGGCGGGGCTGACGCGGGTCAGTCCGTAAAACTGCCTGACGGTGTCGAGGCACGTATTTCGGAAACCGGCTTCGGCAAATTTCAACAGGACGTATGGACGGGCCGGCACAAGCTGGTGGCCGATGAGCCCGCCGAATTTGGCGGACACGACACAGGGCCCGGACCCTATGACTTTTTGTCGGTGGCGTTGGGTGCGTGCACATCCATGACCTTGCGCATGTATGCCGACCGCAAAGGGCTGGATGTCGGCCGCTTCACGGTCGACATTTCACATCAAAAGGTCCACGCCAAGGACTGCGAGGAGTGTGCCGAGGGCCGTGAAGGCCGTGTTGACCGGTTTGAGAGGCGCATATCCGTGGAGGGCGGTGCCCCGCCGGAGTTACATGACAAGCTGATAGAGATTGCCGGAAAGTGCCCGGTTCACAGGACGCTGGAGGCAAGTTCGGTCGTCGTCACGACGGTGGATGAATAGCCAAAAACGCTCAGTCAGCGTTATCCGGCTCTCCGATCAACCGGTCGAATATCTCAGCCACCTGTTCCTGCGCTTCTTCGAGGTGGGCTTCGAGTTGCGCGAAGTCAGGCACCTCGGCGGCGTTGCATA
>JANQIR010000079.1 GCA_028282065.1 Aestuariivirgaceae bacterium | reverse complement strand
GAGGATCTCGTTCTCAAGGAAGATCACCGGATTGGGATCGCGAATGGCGGACTTCAGCAGGCCCTTTGCATCCGCGGCCGTGTAAGGCTGGACCACCTTCAGACCGGGAATATGGGCGTACCAGGAGGCATAGTCCTGACTGTGTTGTGCCGCAACACGTGCAGCAGCACCGTTAGGTCCCCGGAAGACGATCGGGCAGCCCATCTGCCCGCCCGACATATACAGCGTCTTGGCGGCGGAATTGACAATTTGATCAATGGCTTGCATTGCAAAGTTAAACGTCATGAACTCGACGATCGGACGCAAACCACCAAACGCGGCACCAACGGCAAGACCGGTGAAACCATGTTCGGTGATCGGCGTATCCACCACACGGCGGTCTCCGAACTCCTCCAATAGGCCTTGCGACACCTTGTAGGCACCCTGGTATTGCGCCACCTCTTCACCCATCAGATAGACGTTTTCATCGCGGCGCATTTCTTCTGCCATTGCATCGCGCAGCGCCTCGCGGACCGTCAGTTCAACCACGTCACCGCTTGCGACCGCCTGTTCCGGCACGCTGACTGTTGTTGCCTGAACGGCCGGCATGGCTACTGGTTCGGGCGCTGGAGGCGTGGGTTCTGGTGCTGGAGGCGGTGGCGGAGGGAGCGCGGACGCATCTTCACCGTCCGCCGCAATCAGAGCGATCGGTGTGTTTACCTTTACGCCCTCAACCCCCTCATCGACCAGAATGCGGGCCAGTTTGCCTTCATCGACCGCCTCGACTTCCATGGTCGCCTTGTCGGTTTCGATCTCGGCAATCACATCACCTGAAGTGATCGTGTCCCCCTCTTTCACCAGCCACCTGGTAAGCTTACCCTCTTCCATTGTGGGCGAAAGGGCAGGCATGAGAATTTCAGTTGCCATGTTCCGACCTCCCTTTACGCCTGCACGTAGACATCGGTCCAAAGTTCCGATACGTCCGGCTCGGGATCATTTTGCGAGAAGTCTGCCGCTTCGGCCACAACAGCGCGGATTTCCCCGTCGATGGTCTTCAACTCCTGTTCGCTCGCCGTGCCGCCGGCAAGCAGACGTGCCTTGACCTGCTCGATGGGGTCATGTTCCTGGCGCATCTTTTGGACTTCTTCTTTCGTTCGGTATTTCGCAGGGTCGGACATGGAATGTCCGCGATAGCGGTAGGTTTTCATCTCAAGGATCACTGGACCTTTACCATCACGGCAATAGGCGACCGCCTCATCTCCGGCGGCTTTTACCGCGCGAACATCCATTCCATCGACGTGGCGGCCGGGTATTCCATAGACCGATCCGCGATTGAACAACTCCTCGGCGTTGGCGGCTGAACGGGTCACTGCCGTACCCATGGCGTAGCGGTTGTTTTCGATGATGAAAATGACCGGCAGTTTCCAAAGTGCCGCCATGTTGAAACTCTCATATACCTGACCCTGGTTGGCCGCGCCCTCGCCAAAATATGTCAAGCTGACATTGTTAGTCCCACGATAGCGGTTGGAAAATGCCAATCCGGCGCCAATCGGCACCTGCGCGCCCACGATGCCGTGTCCGCCGAAGAAGTTCTTCTCCCGCGAAAACATATGCATGGAGCCGCCCTTGCCCTTGGAGTACCCGCCGGCCCTGCCGGTCAGTTCGGCCATGACACCCTTCGGATCCATGCCACAGGCTAACATATGGCCATGGTCGCGATACGATGTGATGATCTGGTCACCGTCCCCAACAGCCATCTGCATACCGACGACAACAGCTTCCTGACCAATATAGAGATGGCAGAAGCCGCCAATAAAGCCCATGCCGTACAACTGACCGGCCTTTTCCTCAAACCGTCTGATCAGAAGCATGCTGCGATAGGCCTGGAGCTCCTGTTCCGCGCTGAACTCTGTAACGCTTTCCGGCTTCGGCTTTGAGTTGGTCTTCTTCGCCGATGAAGTGGCACGTTTTGCCACGGCTTCCTCCACAGTTTCGTGTTTATTGTTCATGCGGCGAGCCTTGTGTGCCGCCGTGCTTGTCTGCCCGATCATACAACCGGTGCATGACCAAGGCTATAAGTTGCCTACGCCCGAACCGATGCGATTGCACTGCCACAATCACAGGATCACGACAATCTGATCCGGCTGGACAACGCAGATCATTGGCGCGTGACGGTCAAATCATTCGGAAGAACGTATCCCAAAGCGGAGCGGGCAAGTTCGTCCAACAAATCCGGATCGATACTGTCCGGCCGCATGAGATTCACTCGTGTTTCGAGGGCGATACGCTTTGCCTTAATGTCATCAAGCTGCTCTTGATGCAGTTCGGCACGGGCGAGCACGTGGTTCTTGTTATCGATACTGCGGCTACCATAAACGCCGTGCCAGGCGAAATACCCGAGCAGCGCGATACACGCAGTCATCACACATAGATCAAACAGTTTACCTCGCATCACGGCTCCCACACGGTATCGCGTCGCAAACCACATTGTACGTGGCGGGTTAACAAGCTGTTGACCAGTACGGATCGGCTAGGCGCGATTGAAGGTCACTTCAAAATGCTCTTGCCGGCGTAAATCGCCTGCTCTCCCAGCTGTTCTTCAATACGGATCAACTGATTGTACTTTGCAAGCCTGTCCGAACGGGCCAGAGATCCTGTCTTGATCTGGCCGCAGTTGGTAGCAACCGCCAGGTCGGCGATGGTGGCGTCTTCGGTTTCGCCAGAGCGATGCGACATGATGGCGGTATATCCAGCCTTGTGCGCCATCTCCACGGCCTGAAGTGTTTCTGTCAGCGTGCCGATCTGATTGACCTTCACCAAAATCGAATTGCCGGTTCGGCTGGAGATTCCATCGGCCAAACGCTTGGTATTGGTCACGAAGAGGTCATCTCCAACCAATTGGCATTTGCCGCCGATCTGTTCCGTCAAGATGCGCCAACCGTCCCAGTCGTCCTCCGACATGCCGTCCTCTATGGAGATTATCGGATACCGCGAGACGATATCGGCAAGATATGCGGCGTTCTCATCCGGCGTCAGAGACTTGCCCTCGCCCTTCATCTCATATCTGCCATCGGCGAAATACTCCGTCGAAGCGCAGTCGAGCGCCAGAAATATGTCATCGCCCGGCCGATAGCCGGCCTTCTCGATTGATTTCATGATGAAGCCGAGCGCATCTTCCGTTGATGACAGATTGGGGGCAAATCCTCCCTCGTCACCGACATTCGTGTTGTGACCTGCCTCATGCAACGACTTGCGCAGCGTGTGAAAGACCTCTGAGCCCATCCGCACCGCATGGGCGATAGACTCCGCAGCCACCGGCATGATCATGAATTCCTGGATATCGATAGGATTGTCGGCGTGCTCGCCACCATTGATGATATTCATCATCGGCACAGGAAGAACGCGCGCAGACGTTCCGCCGACATAGCGATAGAGCGGCAGGCCGCACGCGTCTGCTGCTGCTTTTGCGGTGGCGAGAGAAACACCCAAAATAGCGTTGGCGCCCAAGTTCGATTTGTTTTCCGTGCCATCAAGGGCAATCATCGCATGGTCGATTGCCGGCTGGTTTTCCGCGCTCATCCCGGCCAGTTGATCGAAGATCGCGTTGTTCACCGCTTCCACGGCTTTTAGAACGCCTTTTCCGAGAAACCGGCCGGTGTCGCCGTCTCTTAGCTCGACCGCCTCGTGTGCGCCGGTCGATGCTCCGGAGGGTACGGCAGCACGCCCAAGCGAGCCATCCTCCAACAACACATCGACCTCAACTGTCGGGTTGCCCCGGCTGTCAAGAATTTCACGGCCGGCAATGTCGATGATCGCGGTCATATGTGTCCCCAAGTTGTGCGTTGAACCTGTTGCGTGCGGCGTGTCTATAGCGCGCAACACTGCAATTCGAAATACTCTTCTAAGGTTTCAAATCAGCGCAGTGTGCGTTAGAGCATGCGCCCATGACAAATGATACCACCAAGCTTGGCAAGGATGCCGCCATCCCTGAGAGACCGGAGCCGTCGGTGCTCGACCGCGTCCCCAACCCACACAAAGATACGGACTATGTGGCCCGGTTCACCGCACCTGAGTTCACCTCAATCTGCCCGGTGACAGGACAACCGGACTTTGCGCATCTTTCCATCGACTACATTCCCTCCGACTGGATCGTCGAATCCAAGTCACTAAAGCTCTATCTGTTCGGCTACCGCAATCATGGCGCCTTTCATGAGGACTGCACGGTCGGGATCGGCAAGGATTTGACGGCGTTGCTGTCACCGAAATGGCTGCGGATCGGAGGTTACTGGTATCCGCGCGGCGGCATTCCGATCGACGTTTTCTGGCAAACGGGCGCTGTGCCGGAAGGTGTCTGGATTCCCGACCAGGGTGTTCCGCCCTATCGCGGACGCGGATAGCGCGCAAATTCACCTATCGTTTCGCTATCTCGTCCAGCGCCATCAGACGCTCAAGCAGCGGCTGCATCTGATCCAGCGGAACCATGTTGGGGCCGTCTGAAGGTGCATTGTCCGGGTCCTGATGCGTTTCGATGAACACTGCGGCGACACCGACGGCGACGGCGGCGCGCGCCAACGTTTCAACGAACTCCCGTTGCCCCCCGCTCGATCCCCCCTGCCCGCCAGGTTGCTGTACGGAATGCGTGGCGTCAAAGACAACCGGTGCCCCTAACCCGGCCATCAATGGCAGAGAGCGCATGTCGGACACCAGCGTGTTGTAGCCAAAGGACACGCCGCGCTCCGTCAAGAGAACGCTCGGGTTGCCGCTGTCAGTCACCTTAGCAAGGGCATTCGTCATGTCCCAAGGAGCCAGAAATTGCCCCTTCTTGATATTCACAACCTTGCCCGTTTCTGCAGCGGCCACCAACAGATCCGTCTGGCGGCAAAGGAAAGCTGGAATCTGCAGAACATCCACTGCCTGCGCCACCGCGGCGCACTGGGCAGGTTCATGCACGTCGGTCAACACGGGCAAAGACATCTCTTCGCGGATATCGGCGAATATGGCCAAGGAATTGTCCAGACCAAGGCCTCGCACACCTGAAAGACTTGTGCGATTGGCCTTGTCAAACGATGATTTGTAGATGAACCCCAGGCCCAGCGTTCTTGTCAGCTCAACAAGGCGCCCGGCAATGTCAAAGGCATGGTCGCGGGACTCCAGCTGGCAAGGCCCTGCTATCAATGTCAACGGCAGGTGATTGGCTATACTCAGCTTTCCCACCTGCACAATGTTGTTGGGAGACATTGCGTTCATCCGCCGTGAATCATGCAGGTGGTGGAGCCATGCGCCAGCAGCTTACCGTCCGCAGAGGTGAGCCTGCCCTCCGCCGTTGCCATCCGTTTGCCAACATGCACAACCGTGCCGGTCGCGCGCACTTTGCCCGTCTGGTCATTCATAGCCCGGATGTAATTGATCTTCAGCTCCACCGTACTGTAGCCGACCCCCTTGCCGAGCTTTGTTTCCACTGCGCACCCCATCGCACTGTCCAGGATCGTCGCTGCATACCCGCCATGAACTATATTTGCCGGGTTGTAGTGGTCGTTTGAGGGTATGCCACCAAAAGTTACGACGCCATCTTCCACTTCGATGAGATAAAACCCGAGCAGCAGGCCGAGCGGCGCAGAGCCGGATCCAGCCATGAGGCCACGCAAGAACTCCAAACCGGTTTGTTCTGAGCGTTCCGTCATTTTCTCGCGAACCCGTATGTCACTTTTTAAGTGTTCACCTGTTCGAAGACGACTGCCGTGGCATTCATCGTTTCTGGCGCAATTGCCAATCCGCCATCGTCCAGCGATGTGAAATCAACTGCCGCCACATCGCAACACCGCTTTGCCTCCTCAATGCTTGCAACACCAATGGTGTATCCGGCAAGTCTCGGGCCGTTCGACAGGTCCGGCACCGGATATCCATAGCGTCCGCGATACGCATCGGGACGGTAGACCGCGATCCTGCCGCGCGCCGTTTCCACGACTAGTGCATCGTCGCTGGCCACCGCGTCGTCGCGCCCCGAGTACCCCATCAGGAATTCAGACAGTTCCAGCGGATGTTCCGCAGCAATTGCAACTTCGATCACGGTGTGGGCCGTGTTCGCATGGTCTTGATAGTCGGGTTTCCAGAAATGTTCGGGCGCATGCTGCTGACACGTGAAGAATGCAGCGTCGGGCATAGCCTGATGCGTTGCAAATGCCAGCGAGAAACCAACCCTCGCAGTTGATCCGTCGGGCAGTCTTGCGTCCCTGGAGAAATCAAACGGAGCGTAGGTGTCCAGGCCTGCTTTCTCGAATGCCCTTTGGTCAGCCCGCGCATCCTCACTGTCCAGAACCAGCATGGAGAAGCCCTCTCGTGCTTCAAGGAAGCGCTGATTGAACGCCGCGAAATTAAAACTTCCGGGCGTGTCAGAAGGGATGTCATCAGGAGCTGCAACGGTTAGCAGCTCGATAAACACACCCTGGAGCTGCACAAGCCGGTTGGCCGTCCCGACCGGATGCCGGGCGTATGGCGTGACGGTGAAACCCAACGCCTGGTAGTGTTGCGCTGCAGCTTCAAGGTCGTTGCAACAAATTACGAGATGATCGATGCCTTTGGTCATGCCCCGCCCTTGGCCGTTTCATGCGTCAATGCCTGGACATTAACAGAGTCCGAAACCGAGCGCAGGTGCAGATCGCGTTGCGGGAACGGGATTTCAATACCTGCTTCCTTCAACGCCTTGAAAATTGTGAAACGCAAATCACTACCGACGAAGGCAACCCAGCCGACATCATCAATGTAGACGCGCAGTTCGAAGTCCAACGAACTGTCGCCAAAGCCCATGAAGAGCACAAAGGGTTCCGGCTGAACCATTGCGCGCGGATGGGCTTTGCCACACTGTAAGAGGATATCACGCACCTCATCGGGATCAGCATCGTAGGATACGCCTACCGGTACCTTCACGCGTCCCATAAGATCGTTGTGATACCAGTTTCCGACCGCTTCGGAGATCAGGCTGGAGTTCGGGATGATGACCGAGCACCGGTCGAACGTCTCAATTTCCGTTGCCCGCACATTGATCTGTTTGACGATACCCTCTCCGCCGCTCACCTTTATCCAGTCACCAACCTTGATAGGCCGTTCTGCCAGAAGAATGAGACCGGACACAAAGTTGTTGACGATCGACTGGAGGCCAAAACCGATACCAACGCCAAGCGCACCCGCCATAATGGCAACATTGGAGAAATCGACACCGGCGGACGTCAGGGCAAGCCCGGCTGCCAGAATGATCCCGGTGTATCCTGCGCCTGTCTTGATCGAATTGCGGACGCCGCTGTCAACCGATGAGCGCGCCAACACACGCGTGTCGAGCCAACGGGTGAACAGCCGGGCGATCACTAACCCGAATGTCAGTACCATCAGCGCCAGCAGGATGCTGGATGGCTCAATCGTGATATCACCAACCTTGAAACCGAAGAACGCCGTGGTCAGCCAACTGCGGAAATCGATCCAGGTCACCGCCCATTCGGACAAAATCAGCGGCACACCAATGAGCACAATTGCAAGATCCACAAGGGTGGAGAACAAAATGCCCAAGCGAGAAATCGCGTTCTCGCTGAACGACAGTGTGCGCCGCAGAAATGTGCCGGTGAACGTGTTCGACTGGATCGCACTGCGAACAATGGCATCCGCCAGGTGGTGGATTAAATAGAGGCCGGCAACCGAAGCGGCTGTCAGGATAAGATTGGAAATCAGGTAGTGCGACAGCGCAATATAGCCAAGCAGAAGGCTCAGCGCCGTTACAACGATAATCAGCCAGATTGCATGAAACAGAAACCGGACCCAGCCAAAGTAATAGCGTCGGTCCGCCTCGGACTCCGCTTCAGTCTCGCCATTTTGCGGGCTGCCACGCTTAATGACGACGACCACGCACGCCGCGCCCAGAAGAAGCGCTATGGACGCCAATGCACTCCACGCGATGGTGAACTGCAGCGGCAGGAACATTAGATCGCCAAGACCGCTGACAAACTCATCGATCCCGTACAATATCGCCGTCAGCGAAACGAAACGGTATGTTTCCATCGCGCTCGCGTTGTTCAGGTCCACCAACCTGAGTTCCGGCTGAACCGGCCGCAGCACGCCCCTGGCCAGCCCGATCGTCAGTGCGGTCAACACCAGGCTGGACACAAGCGTTTCGACGAGACGCTCAACGCGCTGTATTTCCGGCCCAAATGTCACGAGGGCCGCTTCGAGAAGGCCTACCATGGCCAATAAGATCAAGGCTGCAATGGTTGGAACCCGGAAGGCCCGGGCGAGACGT
Source organism: Aestuariivirgaceae bacterium (assembly GCA_028282065.1). Lineage (GTDB taxonomy): Bacteria > Pseudomonadota > Alphaproteobacteria > Rhizobiales > Aestuariivirgaceae > JANQIR01. Next base: position 7,161 of record JANQIR010000079.1, on the reverse strand, counting down.
TTCAAATCGTCCGTTGCCCCTTTCTCGACCCACTTCGCCCTGCCCCATCTCGTCCACAAGGCACAGATTGCCAAACCACCAAGCGCAAAAACCGCAAATACGGCCAGAAAACCCGGATGCGGCCCGGCCTGGGCGCCGTCGCCGGTCCACCACCTGTTCATCAGCGTGCCCAGCCGGGTGAAGAACATCGGTGTGACCGTCAGACCATCGACCCAGAGCAACGGGTTCACAATCGAGCGCTGCGTTTCGAATATCTTTAAAATGAAGTTGTCGCGCTCGCGGTCGGCGGCGAGATCGGACAACTGCTGGATTTCCAGGCTGATAAGATCAAGGCGCTTGTAGACACCCTCAAGGGAAACAAGCAACTTGGTGAGCCGCTCGCGCTCTTCAGTGACGGTCTGCTCTTCCCGCTTGCCGTTTTCAGGGGCCTTTCCCAACTTCTTCAGCCGGGCTTTGGTCGCATCGATCGGCGCGCGCAGCTGGCTCTGCTCGGTCAACGCCTGTTGACGCAACTCCTCCAGTTCAGCGCGCTCCTTGTTCAAAACCTGATTGGATACATCCGGCGCCGAAAGTTGTTCGCGGTTCTTTTCAAGTTCTTCGGTTATCGACGCCAAAGCACGCTCGGCGCGCCGGGTGATGGCGGACTGCCGGGCGAGCTGGTTTGCCCGGCGATCCGGCACCGCAGCAGATTCCTTGCCCGTCAGTATCTTCTGTTCGGTAGGCGGGGCTTCTTGCGCCAGGGCGAAGGACGCCGCCGTCAATATGACCGACAGCGCCAGAACTGCCGGTGCGATTGTATTTCGCGCGATTGCAATCAGTCTGTACATGACGGCATCATCTCAACCCAAAATGTGGCGCATTTCCGGTCACACCCGGCCCGGCGGCCAGGATTAGACCAGACGGCTCTGCTCCACTGCCGCAGTTATAAACGAGGCAAAGAGCGGATGCGGTTCAAATGGCCTCGATTTTAGTTCGGGGTGATACTGGACCCCAATGAACCACGGGTGGTCGCTGAGCTCCACGATCTCAGGCAAAAGGCCATCAGGGGACAGGCCTGAAAACTTCATACCTGACCTTTCGAGCCGGTCGCGATAGGCCGTGTTGACTTCGTAACGATGACGATGACGCTCGGAAATCTCGGTTGTGCCGTAGATTTCCGAAACTCTCGTTCCTTCACCCAATATGGCCCGGTAGGCGCCCAGGCGCATGGTTCCGCCAAGATCGCCTTCCGCATTTCGTTGTTCGATTTCATTGCCCTTCATCCACTCGGTCATCAAACCGACAACGGGCTCGTTCACCGGGCCGAATTCCGTGGAACCGGCCCCCTCAATGCCGGCCAGGGACCGCGCCGCCTCAATGACCGCCATCTGCATGCCAAAACAGATTCCGAAATAGGGAACATGGCGCTCCCGGGCAAACCGGGCCGCCTTGATCTTTCCTTCTGCACCACGTTCGCCGAAACCACCAGGAACAAGTATGCCGTGTACGCCTTCCAAAAACGGTGCGGGATCCTCCCGTTCAAAGACCTCCGATTCGATCCACTGCAGGTTCACCCGCACGCGGTTGGCAATGCCGCCATGAACCAACGCTTCGTTCAAAGATTTGTATGCGTCCAGAAGTCCCGTATATTTGCCGACGACAGCAATCGTCACCTCACCTTCGGGGTTGGAGATGCGATCGGATATGTCGTTCCATCCCAACAGGTCAGGTTCGCGCACACCGTCCAGCCCAAAGGCAGCCAGAACCTCGTCGTCGAGACCTTCTGCGTGATAGGATTCCGGCACTTCGTAAATGCTTGCCACGTCCAGGGCCTGAATAACAGCACTGGGGCGGACATTGCAGAACAGTGCAATCTTGCGCCGTTCGTTTTCCGGTATCGGCCGATCCGTACGGCACAGCAGCAAGTCCGGCTGAATGCCGATAGAGCGCAGTTCCTTCACGGAGTGCTGGGTCGGCTTTGTCTTAAGTTCTCCAGCGCTCGGTATGAAAGGCAGCAATGTCAGATGCACGTAGATGCAGTTGTTGCGGGGCAGTTCATTGCCGAGCTGCCGAATCGCCTCAAAAAACGGCAAACCTTCTATGTCACCAACCGTGCCGCCGATTTCGCAGAGGACGAAGTCGTACGCGTCGTTACCCTCCAGCACGAACTGCTTGATGGCGTCCGTCACATGCGGAATGACCTGTACCGTCGCGCCTAGATAATCTCCGCGGCGCTCTTTGGCGATGATCTGCTGATACAATCGCCCGGTCGTGACGTTGTCCTGCCTGTTCGCCGACCTGCCGGTAAACCGCTCATAGTGACCTAAATCCAGATCGGTCTCGGCACCGTCGTCGGTGACATAAACCTCGCCATGCTGATACGGGCTCATCGTTCCCGGATCAACGTTAAGATAGGGGTCGAGTTTCCGCAAACGGACCTTGTAACCACGAGCCTGTAACAGCGCACCCAATGCCGCCGATGCCAGACCTTTGCCGAGAGAGGAAACCACGCCGCCAGTGATGAAGATATACCGCGCCATGGGTCTTTGGATATAGCCGGAGTCGCGGCCGTGCGAAAGCAGATATTGCTGTTCTCAACATGGCAATTGCGGTTATCGCCACTGTGTTGGCCGGGATACGGTTGAAGAACATGCAGTAGCCTTGCCGCGCGAGGTAAGACAGACTAACAACGCAACAGTGCATTCTACGCTGGTAGCCATGTTCAACCGGGAGTAGATGCCTTGAGAGGCGGAACAGTCTGGTGATTCCCTGATGCGTCCTGTTGTCATGCTTTACATATTGCGGCTTTGCCTCCTCGCGGCCTGTGTCTCACCAGCATTTGCCGCCCAGGAACTGGAGACCGACCGGCCCGGCCTCGACTACCGGCAGTTTCCGGCCATTCCGCCTTTACCCGCAAAGTGCGAACAGGCATGTAGCGAGGAAAACGAATGCCGCGCCTGGACATTCGCCTGGCCCGGCAAGAAGGCGCCACAAGCGACATGCTTTCTGAAAAAAGGCGTGCCTGACAAGAAATCGGACAATTGCTGCATTTCTGGCATCAAAAAGACGCCCGCTCCTGCCCCGGCTAAAAAGTCCGGCGGGAAACAAAATCAGCTTTCCATCCCGGCCACACCGCCGGCCTCGCCGAACCGGCCCGCCCAGATCGAACCGCTGCCGCCGACCCAGCAGGAAGTGATTCTCCCAGCTCCGTCACAACAGGTCATTTCAGCGAAAAGATCCGAATGCCAAGCCTTTGCGCAGAATGCGGAACGGCAGAACCAAGTCAATGCGGCGCTTGGATGCGGTCTATCAGGCGGTCAATGGGCGGTGTCGTATGACAGTTACTTCGCATGGTGCATGCAAACTACGTCGGCAAGCAGGATTGCAAGTACAGCAGCGCGTGATCGTGCGCTTGATTTGTGCCGGCAGTCCACCGGGCAACCCCAGCAGCCAAACGAACCGGCGTTCGGTCTTCCCTCAACCGGGCAGAACGATTGCCGAAGCTATGCTGAACGTGCGCTCGCCCAGGCGGATGCCAATCAACGTATGCAGTGCGGTTTTGTCGGTCAGGAATGGGCGCGGCAACTCCAGTGGCATGCCGATTATTGCCTGGCAAACGGGACCCGGGCCGCTCAGATGCTGCTGGAGCAACGTGACAGGATGTTGCTAAGGTGCCAGCCATCACAAGCCAACCCGTCCCTGCAGTGCCGGCAATTTGCCGAACTGGCCGTGCGCGATGCCCGGGAAGCCATTGTGCTGGACTGCGGCTTTCGTGGCAGGCGTTGGGCAACCCGACGTGATGTGCATGAACGCTGGTGCAGATCCGCAACGCTACAACAGCTCCAGAACGAGCGAGGCATCAGGCTCGCCGCACTTCAGCGCTGCCGGAGCGAGGGAGGAACGAGGCCAAACACCACAGAGCCGGATACTTTCGAGTATCGTTGGGTGCGTAAGGACAGACGTGGCTGGGCATCAAAATGGCGAAATGGCTCCGGACCAGCCGCCTGCGTTCACAGGGCGGATGGCTGCAGATGCGAGGGGCGGAATTACTGCGGAACCTACAGGCCGGGACAGTCGACTTTCTTTTGGCCACAGGGCTGTCACCTGAGGCCCTGGCGAATACAATGCGAAGTAAGGCCACGCTGATCGCTTAGCGTCCATTCACCGGAGTCACACACATGGATATCGCAACCTGGAACATTAACGGTGTTAAAGCCCGCCTGGAGACTTGCCTGGCGTGGCTTAAAGAAGCGAGCCCGGATGTATGTTGTTTCCAGGAGATCAAGTCGGAAGATGCCAGTTTTCCGTCCGGACCGTTTGAGGACCTTGGCTACAATGTAAGGACGCATGGGCAGAAGGGTTTCAACGGCGTGGCCATTTTGTCCAAACACCCCATTGAGGACGTTGTTGTCGGCTTGCCAGGCGACAACGACGATATTCAGGCCCGTTTTATTCAAGCAAGTTTCTCGACGGACAGCGGCACGGTTCGCGTCGCCTCACTCTATTTGCCCAACGGAAACCCACCGGACACCGGCAAGTACGACTACAAGCTCGCTTGGATGGACAGGCTGTATGACTATGCAGCGCACCTTCTGAAAAACGAAGAGCCCGTTGTACTGGCCGGTGACTACAACGTCATTCCGGCGGCGGCAGATGCAAAGCGGCCCGATAGCTGGCGCAACGACGCTCTGTTCCTGCCACCGACACGTGAGCGCTTCCGAAAGCTCGTCAATCTGGGTTTTACGGACGCTCTGCGGGCTGCGGATGCAGCATCCGGGATCTACAGCTTTTGGGACTATCAGGCCGGAGCCTGGCAGAAAGACAACGGAATCCGTATTGACCACCTGCTTCTGTCCCCGCAAGCCGCAGACATGCTGTCGGGTTGCCGGATAGACAAGCATGTTCGCGGCTGGGAGAAGCCGTCAGATCATGTGCCAGTGGTCATTTCTCTTAATGCCTGACCGGCAGAAGTGGTCTTGGGATCGGGAAACGCTTCGCCCAGGCGGCCGCTCTCTTCTCTGCTTCAAGACGCTCCGCATCGGACACTTCAGTCAGCATCTGGTCGAGCCGGTCGAGGATCTCTGGCTGACGGTGCGGCTGGGCGGTCTGCTGCGCCAGCAGATACCACTTCAAGCCGTCAATTCTACTCTGCTTGCCATAGGCACCGGTCCAGCGCAGTTCCCCCATCAGGGCCTGGGCTGAGGCGAACCGGCGTTTGCAGGCCTGCATCAGCCAGCCGGCACCCCTGTTTATGTTCCGCTTGACACCAAGTCCACGCACGAACATGACGCCGAGGCCATATTCTGCAGCGGGGTGCTTGTGTTCCACGGCAATGTTGTAAATTCCGTAGGCGCGCCTCGGGTCGGGCCGAATACCGGCCTGCCGTGAGCCATCCCGGTAGACGTCGGCAACCCTTATCAGAGAGTCGATAACGAACTGCTGGCGTTTACGGCGCGGATCCTCGGCATCGTAGGTGACCGCCAATTCGCGATAATACTTGAATGCCATGCGCTCATTACGCCGGACCGAGAGGCCGAGGCGATATATGTTGCCCAGCCACCAGCCCGCCAGCGCATTTCCTTTGTCTAGAGCCGTCTCGAAATGCTGACGCGCCGTTCCATAATCTCCATTGTCATAAGCGATCTGTCCGCGGCGCATATCACTGCGCCACGGCAGAATGTCTCCGATCGCCGGCAGTTGCGTTTTCGGCTGCGCCGGCACGAATGAATGGAACTGCAGCGTGAAGGGCTCGTCCTCGCCGGTCGTCTGCGCCAACACACGCTCCACCGGTGCGAGGCACAATGCCATCGCGACAATCAGGGTGAATTGCACCCAGCGTCCTACAGAGACGCGATCATATGTCAGCGTAGCATGCAACTTCTGCCTCTCCGCCTGGATGGGTCACCGCGCCGTCCCTCGCCGGACCGACTGTCTGGGCGTATTTCCAGATGCAACCCGACTTGTAATCTGTTTCACGTGCCACCCAGGACTTTGCCCGTTCGTCCATCTCCGCCTGCGTCACGTTCACGTCCAGTGTGCCGACAACAGCATCAATGGAGATGACATCACCGTCCTTCAACAGCGCGATCGGCCCGCAAACGGCTGCCTCCGGGCCAACATGGCCGACGCAGAAGCCACGCGTTGCGCCGGAAAACCGGCCATCGGTTATCAGGGCAACCTTGTCGCCCATGCCCTGGCCGTAAAGTGCGGCGGTTGTCGCCAGCATCTCGCGCATGCCCGGACCGCCCTTTGGCCCCTCATAACGGATCACCAGGACTTCGCCTTCCTTGTATTCGCGTTTGCGCACGGCTTCAAAACACTGTTCCTCAGACTCAAAGCACCTTGCAGGGCCGGTGAACTTCAGGTTCTCCATCCCTGCGACTTTGACGATCGCACCTTCCGGCGCGAGATTTCCCTTCAATCCAACAACGCCTCCTGTGGGCGTGATCGGATCGCTTGCCGGACGCACGACGTCCTGTTCATCGTTCCAGCTTACGCTTGCGAGATTCTCGGCAATCGTGCGGCCGGTGACGGTTATGCAATCTCCGTGCAAGTAACCGTTGTCCAGCAAGGTTTTCATCAAAAGCGGGATACCGCCTGCCTCAAACATATCCTTGGCGACGTATCGGCCACCCGGCTTCAGGTCGGCGATATACGGTGTGCGCTTGAAAATCTCCGCAACGTCGAAAAGGTCAAACTTGATGCCACACTCGTGTGCAATCGCCGGCAAATGCAACCCGGCGTTGGTCGAACCGCCAGATGCGGCAACAACAGTCGCGGCGTTTTCCAGCGCTTTGCGGGTTACGATATCACGGGGCCGCAGATTGCGTTCGAGCAAATCCATGATCTGCTCGCCGGCCGCCATGCAGAAACTGTCGCGGATCTCATAAGGCGCAGGTGCACCTGCGGAGTACGGCAACGCAAGTCCGATCGCTTCGGAAACGGTCGCCATCGTGTTGGCCGTGAATTGCGCACCGCACGCCCCGGCCGAAGGGCAAGCAACGTGCTCCAACGCATCGAGATCTTCATCGGACATATCGCCGACCGAATGGCGCCCCACTGCCTCGAATACATCCTGCACCGTGACCGGCTTACCACGAAACGAACCCGGCAGGATTGAACCGCCATATATGAAGATCGACGGCACGTTCAGCCGCACCATGGCCATCATCATACCCGGAA
>JANQIR010000089.1 GCA_028282065.1 Aestuariivirgaceae bacterium | reverse complement strand
CCCGCAACGAAAGGCGTTCGTACCGCCTGGTCGATGCGTCCCCCTGCAGGAAGCGTCGTTCGACGGCGGCGCCCAGGCTGTCATTTATGAAGGCGGCACATGCCACGACCCGCTCTAACCTGCCCGCCCAGTCACCGGCGCCACAAAGCTCCGCATCGCGTCGGTCTCCTGAAATGCGCAAGGTGATTTCGAGACGGTCGGCAGGCAGGATCGCGGCAACTCGTTCAGGCCATTCCATGATCAGCACATGGCTGGCTGACAAATCCTCCAGGCCCAGTTCCTCAGCCTCGGAGACATCCGATAGTCTGTAGAAATCCAGGTGCGCCACCGGAACCCTGAGATCATCGTAGGTCTGTACCAGGGTAAAGGTCGGGCTCGGCACTTCCGGGCCTTCGCCCTGACCGGCCAGGGCGTGGATCAAACCGCGGGCCAACACCGATTTGCCCGCGCCGAGATCACCGCTAAGACAGATGCAATCACCGGGCCGCACGAACAGGCTGAGTTCGTGCGCCAGGGCGATGGTATCTTCTTCGCTGGTCAAGCGCCGCGTTGTCATCACAAACGGGCCCCGGGACTGGTCCTAGACACAAACTCGCTCCGTCAGAAGGTTCAATCTGGACGCATTGCGCTCTAACCCGTAGAGGCCGAGCGGGCGGCAGCGGCAGCCGGTTCACCGGTCTGCTCAAGAGGTCTGGCCTCCGGACCGGCAACCGGAAAGCGGCATATGACAGTTGTACCCTGGTCGATCTTGGAGATCAGCGAGACCTTGCCGCTGTGCAGCTCGACAAAGCTCTTCACAATAGCAAGGCCCAGTCCGGGGCCGCGGTGACCACCGGCGATCGGACGAGACTGAAAGCGCTGGAACGCATGTTTCTGGAACTCGGCATCCATGCCCTTGCCGGTATCGGCAACCCATAACAATACATCGCCACCATCCCGGCGGGCCCCCATACGGACCGTCGCACCGTTATCGGAAAATCCGATGGCATTGGATAGCAGGTTGCTAAGGATTTGCCTGACACGTTTTGGATCGCCAATGAATTCGTCGGCATCTTCGGCAAGCTCTACATTGAGTGTCAGGTCCTTACGTTTGATCCTCTCACCAACCGCGGTTGCCGTTTCCTGCAGCAGTTCCTCGACGTCGATACGGTCCAGCTTCAGCTCCATGGCACCGGCATCAATGGTGGTCAAGTCGAGGATCGCATCGATAATCTTCAGAAGATCGCCAGACGAACTTTCGATATGGCGAAGATATTCATGCTGTTTCGATTGCAGCTCTCCGGCAATCCCCAAGGACATGCCTTCGGCGAAGCCGATAATGTTCGTCAAAGGCGTCCTCAATTCGTAGGACACATTGGACAGGAAGTTGGTCTTAAGCCGGTCCGCAGCTTCAAGTGCCTCGTTGCTCTCGCGCAGAGCGCGTTCGATATTTGCGCTGGCGGTCATATCGACGTAGGTCAGCAACGTATTGCCGTCCGGCAGCGGGACAGATGCAAAATCAAACACCATGCCGTCCGGGCGGGCGATGCGGCCCTGCAGCGGCTGACGGCTTTCGCTGAGGTCGGTGACGCAATATTTCAGTTCGTCCCAGATGGACGACTGTTCCAGCAATTCCTGGCAACGCGATATCACCTGGTCGATGTGCGGATTGCTGTCAAGGAAGTCCGTATCCAGGTTCCAGAAGCGGCCATAAGAAGGGTTGTACAGCTTCAGGCAACCATCCGTACCGAACAGCGCAACCCCCTCGTGCAGGTTGTCGAGGGTTTCGCGCTGCACATCGATCAACTCGTTGTAACGGCTTTCCAGAAGGACCTTTTCGGTAATATTTTCATACAGATACGTCACGCCGCCAAAGGGGTGTTGCTCGGCAACCACACGCAGCGAGCGTCCATCCGGCAAATGCCACCAGCTTTCACGGGGGTCCAGTGTCGTATAGGCGGAAAGCTGCTGATCCTTCCAGTCGCGGAAATTCGCCTGTTCGGGCAACTGCCTGGCTTCACGCAGCTTACCGAGAATTTCTCCATCGTGAGGGTGTGTGTCGAGCCAGGACGGCTCGAGCGACCAAAGCTCGCTGTAAGCGGAATTATAAAATCGCAATCGCTTGTCGGGGCCAAATATCGCAATTGCCGTGGCAAGCTTGTCCAGCGTGCTGGCATGTGCCCTGATGTGACGCTTAAGCTCGTTTTGCGCTTCCTCAAGCAGGGTCATGTCGATGGCAAATTGCGCCGAACCTTTGTCATCCAATTCAATCCGATAGATATTGACGGCACGCTTGGCACCTTTGATCACCGCGTGGGAACGGCACTGCCGCACCAATTGTTCGTCCCCCTCCCCGGCGTCGAACGACAGGGTCTTCGGATCAGCCAGTTCGACCTGAAGGTTCAGCACATCGGAAATGCTCTTGCATTCAACACAGTCGAGATAGGCGCTGTTCGCCCAGCTTATCCGGTCTTCATCATTGCGCAGCCAGATCGGCACAGGGGCACGGTCGAGAATAGCGCTGAGCCGTTCAACCTGTTTTGCGAGCTTGCGTGTGTCATGCGTCAGTTCGGTGGTGTGACGGCGTTCACCGGCGAGCGGCCTCAGCCGCAATGTGGCAAGGCCGCCGGCAGTCCGGCCGTCCGCCTCAAGTAATTCACCCTTTTGGGTCTTGATTCCAATGTTGAACGGAGTTCCCGCCTGACGCATCTGTGTCAACGCGTTGCTCAGGGCCTGGACAGATTCAGGCTCCATCCAGTCCTCAAACGCCACCAGGTCCTCACGGCCGGAAGGCACATCTGCCGCACCACGCATGTCTCCGGCGATGCGTTCGGGATCACTTTCGCGCCCCCGCCATATGAACAGAACATGGGGTTCGGCGGCGATTGCAGCCTCTGCCTCATTGAGTTGCGTTTCGAGTTCAACAATCCGCCGGTGCATACGCGTCTGCTCGCGGCTGAGGCGTCGCACAACAACAAAGGCCCAGCAAAAAACGGTAATGGCGACAAACACAGCCGCCAGCGCAAAGGGCTTCACGCTGGCCGCACCCAATACCGGCAGCCCGGTGTTCTCGGCGGCAGCCGGTTGCGTAAGACCAGCCAAGGCCAACACCAGCCAGCCCAGGCAGCGAGCAGTCAATTCAACATGTCGGGCCCCGGCATCCATGTTCTTCAGAGCGCTTCCCCCTTGGCCGTCCAGCAGGGTTGGCCGAAGCGTTGCAGATTACAATCTCGAATGTGCTGTACTTTCACTCACCATCCGGGCCATGGCGAGAGACAGACCCGTCACATAAGCCTGCGCCCCGCGAATCATCTCCGCACCGCCCTGTAAAAGATATACAGGCAAACAAAAGGTGCGGCCACACTTACAGGCCGGAACCGGAACAGAATCCAGCCGCAAATTGCATATGTGCAAGTTTGCGGCTGGACGTCACACGGCAAGCGCGTCAGTAGCGGTAGTGCTCGGGCTTGTACGGCCCTTCGGTGGAAACACCGATGTAGGCGGCCTGTTCGGGGGTCAACTGGGTGAGATTCGCGCCGAGTTTTTCCAGATGAAGCTGTGCAACCCGTTCATCCAGATGTTTCGGCAGCACATGCACTTCGTTCGAGTACTCATCGCCCTTGGTCCAAAGTTCAATCTGGGCCAGGGTCTGATTGGAGAATGATGCCGACATGACAAAGCTCGGATGACCGGTGGCATTGCCGAGATTTACCAGCCGACCCTCGGACAGGAGCACCATCCTTTTGCCGTCCGGAAACTCGACCAGATCGACCTGCGGTTTGACATTGGTCCACTTGAAATTGCGAAGCCCCTGAATGTCGATCTCATTGTCGAAATGGCCAATATTGCAAACAATCGCCATGTCCTTGAGCGAACGCATATCATCAACGGTCACAATGTCCTTGTTGCCCGTGGCGGTCACCACGATATCGGCGCGAGGGGCCGCATCCTTCAAGGTCACGACCTCAAACCCGTCCATCGCAGCCTGAAGTGCACAGATCGGATCGATTTCGGTCACAAGCACACGCGCGCCCGCGCCCGCGAGCGACTGTGCGGATCCCTTGCCGACATCTCCATAGCCACAAACGACGGCCACCTTACCCGCCATCATGACGTCGGTTCCCCGGCGGATGGCATCGACCAGCGATTCCCGGCAGCCATATTTGTTGTCGAATTTCGACTTGGTCACGCTGTCGTTGACGTTGATGGCCGGAAACGGCAGGTCGCCCTTCTTTTGCAGCTGGTAAAGCCGGTTTACCCCAGTGGTGGTTTCTTCCGAAACACCTTTGATGGCGTCACGAACCTTTGAGAACCAACCAGGGGACTCAGCCAGCCGACGCTTGATCGTGGCAAAGAACGCTTCTTCTTCCTCATTTTGAGGATTTTCCAGGACTGACGGATCGGTTTCCGCCTTGGCGCCGAGCAGAACCAGCATGGTTGCGTCGCCACCGTCATCGAGAATCATATTGGCAGTTTCACCATTGCCCCAGTCAAGAATCCGGTCGCAATAGTCCCAATATTCCTCCAGCGTCTCGCCTTTCACGGCGAAGACCGGAATATTCTGTTCCGCGATGGCTGCCGCGGCATGGTCTTGTGTCGAAAAGATGTTGCAGGACGCCCAGCGAACCTCAGCTCCAAGCGCCACCAGGGTCTCTATGAGAACCGCCGTTTGGATTGTCATATGAAGACTGCCGGCAATCCGTGCTCCCTTCAGCGGCTGCTGCGGTCCATATTCCTCCCGGGTCGCCATCAGGCCGGGCATTTCGACCTCGGCCATCTCTATTTCCTTGCGGCCCCAACCGGCCAAAGAAATGTCGGCGACAACATAGTCGTTTGTATTACTCATGCTAGATCCTCAAAGTCTGAAAGTTCCTGGAAGATTGCCATGGCGCCGGCAAGCTGCCGCATGACCGGTTATCGTCCTTCCCAGGCGAGGTCTATAGCAACGGATTTGCATCACGGCAAGCACATATAAAGATTTCTTTATATATAATCCCAACAAAGTGGTATTGCATTACGCGCAACGCGTCGACCTGCCAACTTTTCGATAGAAGCTATTCTTCGCCAAATCTTGAGTTCACCAGGGCTTCCAGCGCGTCCAGAGCCTGGGCGGCGTCGGGACCTGACGCGCTCACCTTAATGTTCGAACCGGGCAGCGCGGCAAGCATCAGCAGCCCCATGATGGACGTGCCGGGCACCGACTGGCTATCGTGGCTCACGGTGACGGCAGCATCGAATTGCTCTGCACATTTGACAAACTTGGCCGATGCCCGGGCATGCAGCCCGCGGGCATTCCTAATCTGCAAGGTGCGCTGCAGGCCGGACTTTTCACTGGAAGCGTCCACGTCCTATTCCCCGAGCAACCGGCTCGCGACGTGAATATATTTACGGCCGGCTTCCTGGGCCTCGGCGACAGCATGGCTGAGATCGGCATCCTTGCGGACGGTTGCCAATTTGATCAGCATTGGCAGGTTCACGCCTGCAATGACTTCCACACTGCCCGTGTCCATTGTGGAAATCGCCAGGTTGGACGGCGTGCCGCCGAACATATCGGTCAGGATGACCACGCCTGACCCGCTTTCAACCCGTTCGACGGCTTTTAGAATGTCGCTGCGGCGAACTTCCATGTCATCGTCGGGCCCAATGGAAATCGTCTCAAACTGGTCTTGTGCGCCGACCACGTGCTCAAGCGCACCGCGAAACTCCTCCGCCAGTCGGCCATGCGTTACCAGGACAAGACCTATCATGTGTGCAAACTCTCCCCAATCGTCCCATCGCAGCAGCACGCCTCACCCTGCGACGCGTAACATGAAACGGCACTCAATGCAGACTTTAAACTCTACGGCAAGCCGGTCCTTCCAGCGCTTGCGCTCCGGCAACTCACAAGCACACGCGGCGGCCACATGCAAGCCAGCGAGTAGATCAAATTGAAAAAGCTGCCTGCCGATCAGCTGTTATTGTCCATTTGCACTGAATTCGCGGGCGGCCGCATGTCTATTCCATCAGCCTGTGTGAAAGATGGGCCAAAGCTGCACGGAGCCGGGCGGGTGCAGATGGAAAAGCCGGATCAAGCCGGACTTCTGGCAGCGTGACACCGAACAGCTCGAAAGTCTCTTCAGCCTCAGGAAACCGTTCCTGCCTGCACGGGCTTTCCAGGCGGACGGAGAGCGCCAACACCGCGCTGACGGCGATCGGTGCCTTGACGATGCCGAGGCCCCTTACCTCGAGCAGGCCGGCGATCGTGTCAGGTGCCGTTGCAACCAGGCAGTCGTCTGAGCGTGTGACGCACACCTGATCGTCGGACACCAGCCGGGCAGGAAGAAGCATGCCGGACAAGCCAAATCCGGGCTGATCAATCAAACGCAGCGCAAGGTCCGACTTTCCCACACCCGGGGGGCCCTGAAGCAAGACACCGCAGCGACCAATTTCAACGCAGGTTGCATGTATCAAACCGCTGCCGGTCCGATCAGCCGTTCCTGGATCCGGCCCCATCAATGTCATCCATTCTGCATGATATTAGCCAGTCCTGATCCTAGGACGGTTTCCAGTCTTCCGGAAGCGCCGGCAGGCGTACGGTAAACCGTGCGCCAAGGACCGGCGGTTCGCTCAATGCGTCCGACTTGCCATAGATGTTCTCGGCGGTGATCGTGCCTCGATGCGCATCGACGATCTGCTTTGAAATACTCAACCCCAGACCGGAGTTCTTACCGAAAGAGCCTTCGGGCCGGTCCGTATAGAAACGCTGAAATATCTTGTCGGTGTTTCCCTCCGGGACGCCCGGACCCCGGTCTTCCACGCGGAACTCCACGAAACGCCCGCTTCGCTTCAACGTGACGGTGACTTCCGAATCCACCGGAGAAAACGACACGGCATTGTCGAGCAGATTGCGCACCACCTGGCCGAGACGGGTGTCATGCCCCATGACCATGAAAGCACGCCGCCGCGTTTGGGTTGGCGAGGCTGACGGAGCCACCTTCAACGATACCCGGCATGCGCCCTTCCTGCCGGCGTGACGCATCATGTTGACGAAAGTCTCCAGCAACTCCGCCATGTCTACGGGCGCGGCCTGCGCCTTGGCGAGTTCAGCATCCAACCTTGAGGCATCGGAAATATCGGTGATCAGGCGATCCAGGCGCTTCACATCGTCATTGACGATCTCCACGAGGCGTTTTCGCTGTTCGTCAGTGCGGGCGTACTCCAGCGTTTCCACGGCGCTGCGCAAAGATGTAAGCGGGTTCTTCAATTCATGCGCGACATCAGCGGCAAACGCCTCGATGGCATCAATGCGATTGTACAAGGCGCCGGTCATGTCACGCAGTGCACCGGACAGGTGGCCGACTTCATCACGGCGCTGCGTGAAGTCGGGGATTTCAACACGGTTGTTTACACCACGGCGTACGCGTTCTGCCGATGCGGCCAGCCGTCTGATCGGTTCTGCGATATGTCCGGCCAGCGCGATCGACAATAGAACAGCCACCAGCAGTGCAACGAGAAACGTGAAGAACACGATACGACGTTCCTTGCGCAGGACATCATCAATCTCTCCGCCCTTCGTCGACAGCACAAGGGCACCCAGCACCGCCTTGAACCTTTGCACCGGCACCGCGACCGACACGATGATCTCATTCTTCTTGTTCATGCGAACGACAGAAACCTGAGCGCCGTTCAACGCTGCGGTTACCTCGGGGAAGTCCTTGCCATTGTCCAGCCCGAACTCCTTTTGCACCGGATAGTCGTTGACGAAGAACCAGCCACCCAAGGTGCGCCACCAGCGCATGAAGACACTTTCCTCAGCCGCATCGATCGGGGGAAGCGTGCCTCTGAGAATTGCTCCGTAATAGTTGCTGTCAACCACCAGGAAGCCTTCAAGATCATAAATCCTGGCGCGAATGCCGGTGGACCGTACGAGTTTCTGCAGCACCGGGCCGGAGCGTTCGGCGCGAATGAGGAACTTTCGGTCCTCAAAACGCTCAAAGTCGAACAGGTCGGGCGTATTGCCGTCCTGATCGGGCAACTTGTTCGAATCGACCACGATCGTGCCGGTATCGACCGTGGCGGACGAGGCGACCGCAGCCGCCATGATGCTGCCCTGCGTCATGAGGCTTTCAACACGCGCGTCGATGAGGTTGTCGCGTGACTGGTTAAAATACAGGATTCCGGCGACCAAAATGGCCAGGCCGATCAGATTGATCACTATGATGCGGCTGGTCAGGCGCGCCGGCGCCATGGCCTGCAACAACCCGGACGCACCACCTTCGCCGTCCCGGCCAGTGTCCCTGGCCTGAGTGTCCCTGGCCTGAGCGCCGCGCTGCAACTGCGTCTTCTTGCCGATATCCGCGCTTGCTACCATTCAGTATCCGACCCGAATCCATGAACCCGTCTGCTGTCCGCAGGCGCAGTACGCACCGCCACAGGTACGGCAGAGGCGGTAAATTCCGGCCGAACCCGTTGGTTCTCAGGTTTCCTTGAAGCGGTATCCTACCCCGTAAAGCGTTTCAATAGCATCAAATGTGTCGTCGACGACCTTGAACTTCTTTCGTAAACGCTTGATGTGGCTGTCGATGGTCCGGTCATCGACATAAACCTGATCGTCATAGGCGGCATCCATGAGCGAATCGCGGCTTTTCACGATTCCGGGCCGCTGCGCCAAGGCCTGCAGGATCAAAAACTCGGTCACTGTCAACGTCACCGACCTGCCGTCCCAGGTGCACGAATGGCGATCCGGGTCCATGACCAGCTTGCCGCGCTCTATCGCACGGGATGCTTCAGCCGGCGTTACCGCCGTATCGCGTGGCTGTGCCCGGCGCAGGACCGCCTTGACACGCTCAACCAGCAAACGCTGTGAGAACGGTTTGCGAATGAAATCGTCGGCGCCCATCTTGAGGCCGAACAACTCGTCAATCTCATCGTCCTTGGATGTGAGGAAAACCACAGGCAAATCAGACCTTTGCCGCAGCCGGCGCAACAGCTCCATGCCATCCATGCGGGGCATCTTGATATCGAAAATCGCCATATCCGGCGGATTGTCTTCGAGGCCCTTCAACGCGGCAACCCCGTCCGTGTAGGTATTCGTGAGGTAACCCTCAGCCTCCAGTGCCATGCTGACGGACGTCAGGATATGACGGTCGTCATCGACCAGCGCAATTGTCGGCATCTTTTTTCCCATTCTCAACCAAACCTTCTGGCGCTCTAAACACCGAACTGGGGTAAATTGTGGCAGACGCCATGACAGAAGGACGGGCCGCGACCGTGGCTTCCGATTGCGCTGCTTTGAAGTATGGCAGAAAAATGGTGATTTGTCGTGAGCGGCACAAGGCCGGGCACGCGTCAACCTGCAAACACAAGCTGGCAAAAAGCTCTGAAAAAGACGCCCGCGCTGCTTGCTTTGTCGATCTCAATTTTCTAGGGTCGACCACCGACCGGGTGCGCTTATCCGGTCCGGGAGCTGGCCGGATGGCCGATATTCTGCTTCACTGGCATATTCTTCAGTCATTGAACCGCGGCGCAGGGCAGATGCGCCGTGGGAGCGAACGACAGGTTTTTGGCAGGACAGTCGCTGTTTCGCACTCAATGCGAGATGATGAAGGGGTAGACCTTTGAAAAGCACGGGCCGCTTTAATGCGGATATTGACCTGGCCGATCTTGGATTGAGCCGGGCCGCCACGATTCACTTCAATCTGAATGAGGCGCAACTCTACGAAATGGCGCTGCGCCGGCAGGAAGGCCAGGTCGCAAAGGATGGTCCCTTGGCCGTTACCACCGGCAAACATACCGGAAGGTCAGCCCAGGATAAATTCATCGTACGCGACAGCACGACCGAGGACTCGGTTTGGTGGGACAACAACAAGGCCATGACACCAGCAAGCTTCGCTACGCTGAAGCGGGAGTTCATGGCGCATACCGAAGGACTGGAGCTGTTCGTTCAGGACCTTTACGGCGGGGCGGACGAGACCTACCGCATCAAGGTGCGGGTGATCACCGAATTCGCCTGGCACGCACTGTTCATCCGGCACATGTTGCGGCGCCCCGAGATCCAAGACCTCGACAAGTTCAAACCCGGCCTGACAATCGTCAACCTGCCAAGCTTCAGTGCGAACCCGGAACGCCATGAGGTGCGTTCGCAGACCGTTATTGCGATTAACTTTGCCGAGGACCTGGTCTTGATCGGTGGCAGCGAGTATGCGGGCGAAACTAAGAAATCTGTCTTCAGCACGTTGAACTACTACCTGCCCCCGCGCGGCGTCATGCCTATGCACTGCTCGGCGAACGCAGGGTCGGACGGTTCGTCCGCATTGTTTTTCGGTCTGTCGGGAACAGGCAAGACGACGTTGTCGTCGGATGCGGCACGCCAGCTGATCGGCGATGACGAACATGGCTGGTCAGACGACGGCATCTTTAATATCGAAGGCGGCTGCTACGCAAAGACCATCAAACTGTCGGCAGACGCCGAACCTGAGATCTATGCGACGACACATCGCTGGGGGTCGGTCCTTGAGAACGTGATGATCGATCCGGACACGCGAGAGCCCGATTTCGACGATGGGTCACTGACGGAAAACGGCCGCGTCGCCTATCCGCTACACTACATTTCGAATGCTTCACCAACCGGCATGGCCGGGCATCCGCAAAACATCATCATGCTGACGGCAGATGCCTTCGGGGTCCTGCCGCCCATTGCCCGGCTGACACCGGCGCAGGCCATGTATCATTTCCTGTCCGGCTATACGGCAAAGGTGGCAGGAACCGAAAAGGGCGTTGCCGGCACGCAGGCAACATTCTCAACCTGTTTCGGGGCACCGTTCATGCCGCGTCATCCAAGCGTTTACGGAAACCTTTTGAAAGATCGGATCGCCAGCCACGGCGCCACCTGCTGGCTGGTCAACACGGGCTGGACGGGTGGTGCCTACGGCACCGGTCACCGGATGCCGATCAAGGTAACACGGGCACTTTTATCGGCAGCTTTGGACGGAAGTCTGAAGAGTGTGAACATGCGCACGGACCCGTGGTTCGGATTTGAAGTGCCGGAGCAGGTGCCGGGAATCGACAGCAGTATTCTCAACCCACGCAGCACCTGGGATGATCCGGCAGCATACGACGAACAGGCCAGGAAACTGATCACCATGTTCTCAGAGAATTTCGAGAAATTCGAGCCGCATGTCGATGCCGATATCATGGCGGCCGCGCCATCTTTAAGGCAGGCTGCCGAATAGTGTTCGGGGGATCACCGTACGGCCTTCATCCAAATCGTAAACGTTCAGTCCGGCTCGAATTCGACGCAGATCTTGCGGGTGTCCGATTTGCTCAACGGCTCGTCAGCCAACAGGCACAGATGCGGGCCGGCATGCTTGGAATCTGCACCCTTTTCACGAAAGAACCGACACGACCGGCAGGTACCGAACCTGCGGCCACCCCGCTTGGTCAGCTCCAATGCAACAAGATCATCCAATGCACGCAACAAGCGTTTCGTTGTCTTGTCACCCAATTCTCCCGCGGTTTCGTCGAGCACTTTCCAGGGATCCTCGGCCAGCTTCGCCCTGCCCTGTTTGGTCAGCGCCAGCTCCACAGAGCGAGCATCGCCGGCACGTGCGGTCTTGTCGATCAAACCCTTGCGCTCCAGTGCGATTAGGGTTTGCGACACCGTTCCCTTGGTCGCGGACAGATAACGCGTCACGGCGCCCGGCGAGTTCGACAACTTGTTGCAGCGTGACAGATAGCGTAACGCTTCCCACTGGGCAGGGTTCAGGTCACTCATATGTTCGCCCGCCCGGATCATGCGGGTGAGCCGTTCGATCAGACTGGATATCTGTTGTTTGCTCGCTTTCGCCATGTGCACCTGAGTTTCGACCAAGGCCTGTTGCCGCAACCGTCACTATCCCCAACTGGCAAGCGACTTGTCACGCGAATTCTGCATGGTTAATGCTGATCATGCCAAAGTGTCAGGAACCGCGCCATGCCTTCCATCGTGATCACCTCAGGATTGTTCGGCGACATGTTCGGTCGCTCGGACATGCGAGATCTGTTCAGCGACCATGCCTATATCCAACGTTGCCTCGATGTTGAAGCCGCGTTGGCACGGTCTCAGGCGCGACTTGGCATGATCCCGGAAGAGGCGGCCCGGGAGATTACGCGGGTGGCGGACGTAAGCCGTGTCGATTGGCCAAGACTGGCCGACCGGACGCAGGTGGTTGGTTATCCAATTCTGCCGCTGGTGGAACAGATTGCCGACTGGGCCGATGACGGCCTTGGCCAGTACTGCCATTGGGGCGCCACCACCCAGGACATCATGGACACTGCCGACGTGCTGCAGATCCGCGATGGGCTAACGCTCGTTGAAAGTGACCTGGACCAAATAGCCACCGCCCTGGCTGACCTCAGCGAGCGACATGCCGAAACGGTCATGGCAGGGCGCACCCATCTGCAACATGCCCTGCCGGTCACCTTCGGCTACAAGGCGGCAGGGTGGCTGTCGGCCATTGATCGCCATCGCACACGCCTTGATCAGTTGCGCACACGTGTGCTTACCGGACAATTCGCCGGCGCTGTCGGCACGCTGGCCTCGCTCGGTGCCGACGGCCTGAAAGTCCAGCATGTACTGATGGAGGAGCTTGGTCTCGCCACACCCGATATGACCTGGCACACGATCCGGGACAGCTTTGTCGAGGCGACCGGTTTTCTCGCGCTCGTGGCCGGCTCGATCGGCAAAATCGGTTATGACATTATGCTGATGATGCAGACCGAGGTGGGCGAGGTCTTTGAGCCTTTCGCTCCCGGCCGCGGTTCAAGCTCCACCATGCCGCAAAAGCGAAATCCGATTGCCAGCGAGTTGATGCTGGCGGCGGCAAAGATCGTGCGCGAACAGCATTCTGCAATGCTCGATGCGATGGTTCAAGATCACGAGCGCGCGACCGGTCAGTGGCATGTGGAATGGCAGGCTCTGCCTCATGCCTTTATTGCCGCCTCGGGAGGTTTGCGCGCGGCGCGCGAAACTCTTGGTGCATTGGATGTGCGGCCTAAGGCCATGCGGGCTAATCTGGACAGGACCGGTGGACTCATAGTTGCCGAGGCCGTCATGATGGGGCTGGCGCCTGAGCTTGGACGCCAGCGCGCGCATGATGTCGTGCAGGAGTGCTGTCGGGAAACACTCGCTGGAAACGGCACATTTCTCGAAGCGCTTTGCGCTCATGCCGAAATCGCCGCGATCATGGACCGCGAGCAGCTCGGCCGGTTAATCGACCCGGCCAACTACGTCGGTGCAGCCCCGGAGATGACACGGGCCTATCTGCGCGCAAGGCGCGATGCCCAGTGAGATATCCGCGATTTAGGGTTGCTCAGACCGGCGGGCCTTGCGCGGCCGCGCCGACAGACAAACGCCGATCAGACCCGCATGGGCCTGGCGTCCGACTTCCTCGGCACCTTCACCAGAGCCTCGCCATCCAGCACGACCGTGTCGTCCACGGTGCATTGGCAGGTCAGGCGCGTGCGCGCTTTTTCCGGCACCAGTTCGGTTATCGTGGCTTTGACCTCAACCGTATCGCCGATGCGTACGGGCGCCCGGAAATTCAGTGACTGCGAGATATAAATGGCGCCTGGTCCGGGAAATCTGGTGCCCAGCAGGGCGGAAATCAGTCCCGCGGTGTAGAGCCCGTGCGCGATGCGCGTACCGAACGGCGTCTGGGCGGCAAAGTGCTCCGACAGATGGATCGGATTGCGGTCACCGGTGATCTCGGCAAAGCCCACGACATCTGCGGCGGACACCACCTTGGTCAGTGTTTCCGACATGCCAAGCTGCAGGTCTTCGAAGTGCAAAATCTGAAGAGGAAGGTTCATCAGCCGGTCTTTCGATACGTCAAGTTTGCGCCGCGCAATTGGTAACGGAGAAGCTGTCCCGGCACCAGCCATTTAACCCGTTTTCCCGCAGATCCGTCAGTATCGGCAGGCCCTGCAGACCAGGCCACAGTTTCTACCCGGTCCCGGGCGGGTACTGGAAAGAGTGGCGCAATTTGGCTATGGAACCTGAGACAGGTTAACGAGCTATGGGCCAGCCCCACTCATCGTGAAAGGCAATTGCAATGGCAGAGATATCCGCCGCCGAGCACCCGAAGTCCCATGTCACGGTCAAGGGCAAGAAGATGACATATGTGGATCTGGGTGAAGGCGAGCCGATCGTCTTTTTGCACGGTAACCCCACATCTTCCTATCTTTGGCGCAATGTCATGCCGCATGTAACAGGGTTGGGGCGCGCGCTGGCGCCGGACCTGATCGGCATGGGGGACTCTGAAAAACTTGATGTGTCCGGACCGGACCGATACCGGTTTGTCGAACATCGCGAATATCTGCAGGGCTGGTTCGATGCAATTGTCCCGGACGGACCGCTCACCCTTGTCATACACGACTGGGGGTCCGCGCTCGGTTTCGACTGGGCCCGACAAAACCCTGACAGAGTGCGCGGTATCTGCTTCATGGAGGGGATCGCGGCACCCTACCCGGCTTGGGAAGACTTCCCTCAGGACGCCCGACCGGTTTTCCAAGGTTTCCGCTCACCAGCCGGCGAGGACATGGTCCTGCAAAAGAACATCTTCGTGGAACGTGTCCTGCCCGGTTCCATCATCCGCAAACTGAGCGAGGCCGAAATGGGGGTATACCGCCGGCCCTTCCAGGAGCCAGGCGAAGACCGCCGGCCAACGCTGACCTGGCCCAGGCAGATACCGATTGCCGGCGAACCTGAAGATGTCGTTGCAATCGTCGATGCTTACTGCAAATGGCTGAGCACGAGCGATGTGCCAAAACTGTTCATCAATGCCGAGCCGGGCGCGTTGATGAAAGACAAGATGCGCGGCTTGGTCCGGAAATGGCCAAATGTCACAGAGACGACCGTGGCGGGTATCCATTTCATCCAGGAGGATTCCCCGCACGAAATCGGCGAAGCCCTGAAAGCCTGGATTCCGGGTCTGCGATCGTGAACCAGGCAGGAGTTGCGATGTGCAACAGATGGACCACCGCACGGTCATTGCCAATCTCGATGCGGACGAACGGGCCACGCTTCTGGAGACGTCCGACGCGGCCGGACTGGTTCATCTGGCGGGGCACGCCGGGGTGATAGCCATCACAACCGCATGGATCGCGTTGGGGGCACCGCTTTGGCAGATGGCCGTGGTGATTCAGGGAGTGTTCCTGATTTTCCTGTTCACGGCCCTGCATGAGAGCATTCACAGAACCGCGTTCCAGTCGCAGTGGCTGAATGATGCGGTCGCGACCTGTTGCGGGTTCATTCTCTTTCTGCCCGCCCGGTGGTTCCGGTACTTCCACTTTGCGCATCATCGCTACACCAATGAACCGGGCAAAGACCCCGAATTGGCGGTACCAAAACCCGAAACGACACGGCAATATCTCGCCTACCTCTCCGGCATCCCGGTGTGGCTCTCACAGGCACGCACACTCCTTGCAAATGCCAAGGGGCGTCGTACTGACGATTTCGTGCCGGAGCGCGGCCGATGGCGCGTGCGACGGGAAGCGCAGGCTCACCTGCTGGGCTACGCCATGCTGCTCGCGTTGTCTTTCTGGAGCGGATCGGCGCTGCTGTTCTGGGTGTGGGTTCTACCGGTCGCGCTGGGCCAGCCTTTCTTGCGAGCCTACCTTCTGGCCGAACACGCCCGCTGCCCACACGTCGCCAACATGCTGGAAAACAGCCGAACCACGTTCACGACCCGGCTGGTGCGGTTTGTGGCCTGGAACATGCCCTATCACGCCGAGCATCATGCATATCCAAGCGTGCCGTTCCATAAACTGCCGGCGTTCCATGCACTTACCCAGCCGCATCTAAAATCGACCGAGCGTGGCTATGTGCGGTTTCACAGCAAGTTCGTAGATCACCTGCGCCGGCACGGTACCTAGAGCATTTTTTGTGAAACCTTGGTCACTAAAAATCCTCTATCTCTTTGATATTGAACATGTTCTTATCCGAAAACCGCACACACTTTTCGGGAACATGCTCTAACGTGGAGGTTTCCCGATCTGACCGTGGCCGGGCTTTGTCAGTAGCGATGCAGACGGGGTCCGGCTATTTTATTGTCAGGCACGGCCAACGAAGGAGTGACGCCATTGGCAACCGATGCGGCCCGAAAATCCAAGGCATTCAAGGCACTGCATGACGGCGACAGACTGTTTGTCATGCCCAATCCATGGGACCTGGGTACGGTACGAATGCTGGAGGCTTCCGGCTTCAAGGCGTTAGCGACCACAAGTGCCGGATTTGCCTTCTCTATCGGCCGGCGCGACTGGCCCGGCGAAGTCACACGCCAGGAGGCACTGCGCCATGCCCGCACGATTGTGCGCTCAACGGCGCTTCCGGTATCTGCCGATCTTGAGAACGGTTACGGCGATACGCCGGAAGATATGGTCAAGACCGTGCAGCTCGCCGCCCGCGCAGGGCTTGCCGGCTGTTCGATCGAAGATACCACCGGCGATCCGGGCAGTCCGATCTACCCGTTCAGCCAGGCGCTGGAACGGATTTCGGCAGCGGCTGAAGCTGCCGGGCGTCTGGCCAGGCCTTTTATCCTGACGGCCAGGGCCGAGAATTTCCTGCACGGAAAACCCGACCTGGACGATACCCTGCAGCGACTCATCGCGTTTGAGGCAGCGGGCGCCGATGTCCTGTACGCACCGGGGCTCAACACGATCGATCAGATCCGCGAGGTCTGCACCATTCTGCAGAAACCGGTCAACGTGGTTATGGGGCTGAAGGGAACGACGTTTTCGCTGCAAGAGCTGGAGGAATCCGGTGTCAGGCGGGTCAGCCTGGGGTCGTCGCTGGCCAGGGCGGCGATCGGTGCGTTCCTGCGGGCGGTTCGTGAAGTGAACAACGAGGGCACATTCAGTTTCGCAGCCGATGCGGCGGGTTTCGGGGAGATTGAAGACCTGCTGATGCCCGGTACGCGGGAATAGCCGCTGACGCAGCGAACACATTCCGCTGGCGCCGTTGTGAACGAACGTGCGTTCCATGTGTGGATATCAAGCTCCACCTTTTGGGCATCGCGCCACGCCAACTGCAATCTGCGTGGCCCAACCGCTCAAAAAAGGAGACCATCCAAATGCGCACCAACTTCAAAGCCCCCCTCGCCGCTCTGTCCGTCGCTGCAGTCTTCGCACTCGGCGCACCTGCAAGTGCAGGTACGTTTGGCGCGATTGCCATTTCACAGGCGCCCACCGCGACGGCTTCATCGGCATTGATTCACAAGACGGCGTCCAAACGCCAGAACCGCACCACCCGTTTCAATCACTCTGAGCGCCGCAGCCTGGCCGCCAGCCGGACGTATTACGGCGGTGCGAAGTTCCGCTACTCAACACGTGGTTCGGTTCGCTACACATCGCCCGCATTCGACAATTTCTACGGAGGCCGGCGCTAGAGATTTTCAAGTTTGGGCTGACGCCGGCCCAACAAATTCGCGAATCGCTGCAACGACGCGATGCACAATAACAGCACCCTGCCAACCGGCAGGGTGTTTTCCGTTTCAATGGCTGCATCTTCGTTCATCTCCCGTTCATCGAACGCCTGCTTGAGTGGCGACAGGACCGGCGCTCACAGGGACCTTATTGTCCCCGGATGCAACCGGCAAAGGAGTCAGCATGATCAGGACAATTCAAAAGGCTGCCGTTCTCACGGCGGTTTGTGCGGCACTTGGACTTACCGCGCCGGCACAGGCCGCAGGTGTGAACCAGGCAGGTGCCTTGCTTGGGCAGCAGGCTGGTATTGCGGCAGGTAGCGCTGCCGAACCGGTTCACTACAGGCGTTACCGCCACCGGCATCGCCGATATCGGCGTTACCGCAGATACCGCCCGTATTACGCACCCTACGGCTTCTATTT
>JANQIR010000061.1 GCA_028282065.1 Aestuariivirgaceae bacterium | reverse complement strand
TTTCAACCGATTACCGACATGCGTGCCAGCGCCGACTACCGCATGAGGACGGCAAAGGCCTTGCTGCTGAAGGCCCTGCGGGAAGTCAGCGGCGAGAAGAGCAGGCAGACGCGGGTGATTGGTGAACGGGAAGGAGCAGCGCTCCATGCCGTCTAAGGCGATCCACAGAGATGCCGCCCTTGCCGGCGTTGCATCTGAAACCGCCAGCGTCGGCCAGGCGCTGATGCATGACAGTGCCGTGCGGCATGTGCAAGGCTCGGCGCCCTATATCGACGATCTGCGCGAACCTGCCGGTTGCCTGCATCTGGCACCGGGATACGCGAGGGAAAGCCGTGGACGGATCATCTCTGTGGACCTCGATGCTGTCAGAGCTGCGGACGGCGTGGTGGCGGTGTTCACAGCCGGTGATGTACCCGGTGTCAATGATTGCAGCCCGTCGATTGGCGGCGATCCGATTCTGGCGGACGGCGAAATCGAGTTTCATGGCCAGGTGGTGTTTGCGGTAGCAGCCGAAACACGCGATCAGGCACGGCGGGCCGTGAGGCTTGCCTCTATCGAGGTGGAGGCATCCCAGCCGGCTGTCACGGTTGAGCAGGGAGTCGCCACGGGTGAGACGGTGCTGCCTGACTATCAGTTCCTACGCGGCGACCCGGCCAAGGCTGCGGCTTCCAGCGCGCACACTATTTCCGGGTCCATCCGGATTGGCGGACAGGAGCATTTTTACCTGGAAGGTCAGGTATCGATGGCGGTGCCGGGCGAGGGCAGCGAAATGCTGGTGCATTGCTCGACCCAGCATCCCTCCGAGGTCCAGCATCTTGTGGCCAGGATGCTTGGGGTTGCCGATGCGAATGTTGTTTGCGAGTGCCGCCGCATGGGTGGTGCCTTTGGCGGCAAGGAATCCCAGGCCGGGCAGTGGGCCTGCCTAGCGGCACTGGCGGCGCGTGCAACCGGCAGGCCGGTGAAAGCCCGGCTCGATCGCGACGACGATATGATCATGACCGGCAAGCGGCACGACATGCGCGCTGACTACACGTTCGGCTTCGATCCGAAAGGCGTGATCTGTGGGGTCGACGTAACGTTTCTGGTGCGTTGTGGTTACTCGGCCGACCTGTCGTTGGGCGTGTGCGACCGCACCATGTTTCATACCGATAATGCCTACTACTATCGCGATGTTCGTATTCTGTCGCGCCGGATCAAGACAAATACGGTGTCCAATACTGCATTCCGGGGATTTGGCGGACCGCAGGGCATGGTATTTGCCGAGCGGATGCTGGACTCGATTGCCATTTCCCTGGGCGAAGATCCGCTGGATGTCAGAAAGTGCAATTTCTATGCCCGTGGGCGGGACGTCACACCCTACGGCATGCAGGTCAAGGACAACATCATGCTCGCTCTCGTGAAGGAGCTTGAGCGGACAAGTGACTATCGCAACCGCCGAAAGGCCGTCGCGACCTTCAACGAACGCAGCGAGGTGCTGAAGAAGGGTATCGCGCTGACGCCGGTGAAGTTCGGTATTTCCTTCACATTGAAGCATCTCAATCAGGCTGGCGCACTTGTGCATGTCTATACCGATGGCTCGGTGCAGGTGAACCACGGCGGCACTGAGATGGGGCAGGGGCTCTATACCAAGGTTGCGCAAGTTGTGGCCGAGGAGTTCGGCATCGATATCGGCCGGGTCAAGATTACCGCCACGAAGACCGACAAGGTGCCGAACACCGCACCGACGGCGGCGTCCTCCGGTTCGGACATCAATGGCATGGCGGCTAAGCGGGCGGCGAATGCGATCAAGACGCGCATGACGGATCTGGCTGCCCGTCTTTATCAGACGAAGCCTTCCGAGATCAGTTTCGCCAATGACCGCGTGCGTGTCGGAAAACGTGAGATCGGTTTTGCCGAACTTGCCAAGCAGGCGTTTCTTGAGCGGGTTTCGCTGTCGTCTACCGGTTACTACGCCACGCCGAAAATCACCTGGGACCGGGAGAGTGCGACCGGTCAGCCTTTCCTCTATTTTGCCTATGGTGCTTCATGCAGCGAGGTGACGATCGACACCATGACCGGTGAGATGCGGATTGACCGGGTGGATATCCTGCATGATGTCGGCAAGTCGCTCAATCCGGCCATCGATATCGGCCAGATCGAGGGCGGCTTCGTTCAGGGTATGGGTTGGCTCACCACGGAAGAACTGGTGTTTGACGATGCCGGCCGGCTGACGACACATGCGCCCTCAACCTACAAGATACCCACAGCTTCTGATGTTCCAGAGGACTTCCGGGTTGCGTTGTGGGCGTCCAAGGGCAATCGTGAAGCCACGATCTATCGCTCAAAGGCCGTTGGGGAGCCGCCCTTGATGCTCGCGACTTCGGTGTTTTCTGCGATCACCCATGCGGTGGCCAGTTTGAAGCCGGGTGCCATTCCGCCGCTTGATGCACCGGCGACGCCTGAGGCCATCCTGCGGGCTGTTGACGCGATGCGGGGAGGTGCATAATGCACGTCTGGCCCACCGTTGATCGGATTGTCCGGGAACACGGCGCATGTACCATCGTATCCGTTGCAGGGGTGAAGGGATCTGCGCCGCGCGAGACCGGTGCGCGGATGATCATCCGCCCCGATGGCCGGTTCCACGGAACGATTGGCGGGGGCGTTCTGGAATGGCGGGCGATGGCGGCAGCCCAGAAGCTGCTGAAAGAGCGTATTCCGCTTAAAGTGGTGGTGCAGGATTATGCGCTCGGCCCGGAGCTAGGCCAGTGTTGCGGCGGACGGGTGGTCCTGGCGTTTGCCGTCGTGGCTGATGCGGCCCTGGCTTCAGATCTGGCTCAGCGCGAAGCCCAGGGTACGTTCAGGGCACGTTTCCATGAAACATCTGGGCATTGGTCTTGTGAAATTCTCGGTGAGGCCTATGAAGCGCAGGAGCCCGGATTGCAGCAGGACGGCAGCCTGATCGAGCAGTTCGGCAGCCTGGCGCGATCCATCTATCTGTTTGGAGCAGGCCATGTAGGGCAAGCTCTGATGCTTGCACTGGCTCCGTTGCCGTTTGATGTCACATGGGTTGACCAGCGCAAGGATGCGTTTCCGCAAGCGGTTCCGGCCAATTTTGCCAAGGTGCGGGCCGATCATCCGGTTGAGGTTCTCAAGGATGCGCCGGATGGCGCCTTTGTGGTCATCATGACCCACTCGCACGGGCTCGATCTGGAGCTGTCGGATGCGGCCTTGCGGGCGGAGCGTTTCGGCTATGTCGGCGTGATCGGATCCGCCACCAAGCGTGCGCGGTTCGTCAAGCGGTTGCGGCAGGCGGGACTGGCAAAGGAACTGGTGGATACGCTGGTGTGTCCGGTAGGACTTGGTGATGTCCGCTCGAAATTGCCGGCAGCCATTGCAGTTTCGGTTGCAGCAGAACTTGTCAGTGTTGACTGCACGGCCGCGCAGATGGCCGGTGAGCAACACTCGGTTGATGTCTCAGGGGTGGAAACGGCGCGGAGGCGTGCGGGAAAATGACAACCAAATCGGTCAAGACCGGAACTGCAGCGAGCGTCGATTATCTCCTCGAAGCCCGCAATATTGTAAAGAAATTCGGTGACTTCGCGGCAAATGATGATGTGACGCTGAAGCTGGTTCCGGGCGAAATTCATGCTCTGCTGGGCGAGAACGGTGCGGGCAAATCAACCCTGGTGAAGATCATCTATGGATCTCTGCAGCCGACATCCGGCGAGCTTCGCTGGATGGACACGGTAACCGTGGTGGCCAATCCGGCGGCGGCCCGCAAGCTCGGCATTGGTATGGTGTTTCAGCACTTTTCGCTCTTCGAAGCGCTGACCGTGGCGGAAAATATCGCCCTTGCCATGCCCGACGACGTTGATCTTGCGGAACTGTCTGACCGGATTGCCAAGGTGTCGGTCGAGTACGGCCTGCCGCTCGAGCCGACTGCACTGGTTGCTGACCTGTCTGTGGGAGAACGTCAGCGTATCGAGATCGTGCGTTGCCTGTTGCAGGAGCCGCGCCTGTTGATCATGGACGAGCCCACGGCGGTCCTGACGCCGCAGGAGGCCGATCAGCTCTTTGTGACTTTGAACCGTCTGGCCGGGGAGGGCTGTGCGGTTCTCTACATCTCTCATCGCCTGGAGGAGGTGAAACAGCTTTGTCATGACGCGACCATCCTGCGCCATGGCAAAGTGGTTGCACAGGTTGACCCGCAAAAGGAGACGGCGGCTTCACTGGCCCGGCTTATGGTGGGCGCGGATGTTCATTCCATCAAGGCGCAGAAGGCTGCCAAGGCCAAAAGCCCTGTGTTGGAAATTTCCGATCTGTCGCTTCCTGCCGACGGCCCGTTCGGTGTGGCGTTGAAGAATATCCAGCTTGATGTGTGCGAAGGCGAGATCGTGGCGATTGCCGGTGTGGCAGGCAACGGACAATCGGAGTTCTTCGATGTGTTGTCCGGCGAACGCAGGTGCCTCACTGAAGATGCGGTCAAGATATCGGGGGCGGCGTGCGGTACGGCGGGCGTCACGGCACGGCGGCAGATGTCTGCCGCCTTTGTGCCGGAGGAACGGCTCGGTCACGGTGCGGTGCCTGGGTTCATGCTGTCTGAAAACGTGATCCTCACCCGGCATTCATCTGACGGGGGTATGGCGCGTGGTGGTTTCATCAATCAGACAGCGGCTCGGGACATCAACACCCGGGTGACTGAACGGTTCGATGTGCGCAAGGCCAAGGCGGACCCGGAAGCGCGTCCGTTGTCCGGGGGCAATCTACAAAAGTTTGTTGTTGGCCGCGAGTTGGACCGTAACCCGAAGGTGCTGGTGGTCAACCAGCCGACCTGGGGGGTCGATGCCGGTGCGGCTGCGCTTATCCGGCAGGCGCTTATCGACCTGGCGCGCTCCGGGGCGTGCGTTCTCGTGATCAGCCAGGATCTCGATGAGATCTTCGAGGTCTCTGACCGGATTGCGGTGATTTCACGCGGAGAATTGTCACAGGCCTATCCGGCGGGCGATCTGACGCTGGAGCAGATCGGCCTTATGATGGCAGGTGCACATGAAACCGGCGGTGGGCAAAGCCGGGAGGCGGTGGCATGAAACTGATCCTGGAGAAGCGTCAGGAACACTCGCAGGCTATGGCCTATCTGTCTCCGGTTATCGCCATTGCGCTAACGGTGGTTATCGGCGGGATCATATTCGCTCTGCGTGGTCTCAATCCCTTCGAGGCGCTGTTCATCTATTTCATCGAGCCCGTCACGACGCTCTGGTCGCTGGAAGAACTGGCGGTGAAGGCGGCGCCACTGGTTCTGATCGGGGTCGGGCTGGCGATCTGTTTCACCGCGAATGTCTGGAATATTGGCGCGGAGGGGCAGCTCACCGCCGGCGCCCTGCTGGGGTCGGCGATCCCGATCCTGTTCACCGGCTGGCAATCGCCGCTGACGCTGGTTGCGATGCTGGTACTGGGTGCCGTTGGCGGTGCCCTGTTCGCGGCTATTCCGGCGCTCTTGAAGAACCGGTTCGGCGCGAACGAAATCCTGACCAGCCTGATGCTTGTCTATGTTGCGCAATTGTTGCTCGACTGGCTGGTGCGTGGGCCCTGGCGCGATCCCAAGGGGTTCAATTTCCCCAAGTCGGTGACATTCGAGGACTGGCAGCTGCTGCCGACCTTCGGCGATGGCAGGGTGCATTTGGGAGCGGTGTTTGCGGTGATTGCCGCTTTGGTGTTGGCGGTTGTGATGGCGCGTACACTGAAGGGTTTCGAGGTCCGGGTGATCGGTAACGCTCCCAGAGCCGGAGCGTTCGCGGGATTTTCGCGCAACAAGATGGTGCTGTTCTGCTTCCTGCTGTCGGGCGGTCTGGCGGGCTTGGCCGGCATTTGCGAGGTTGCCGGGCCTGGAGGACATCTGCAGCCGAACGTTTCTCCCGGCTACGGCTTCACGGCTATCATCGTGGCGTTCCTCGGCAGGCTGAATCCGGTTGGTGTGCTGTTTGCCGGTGTCCTTTTGGGCATCAGCTATCTGGGTGGCGAGGCTGCACAGGTTACTCTCGGCATCTCCGACAAAATGGCCCAGGTGTTCCAGGGCATGCTTCTGTTCTTCATTCTGGCGTGCGATACGCTGATCCTTTACCGCATCAAACTGCTGTTCGGATCGCAGTTGCGCCAGGTTCCGGCGGAGTAGTCGACATGGGTGCATTGGAAGCCGTCATTTTGACGATCATCACCGCCTCGACACCTCTTTTGCTTGCGGCCGTTGGCGAACTGGTTGTCGAACGCTCCGGCGTCCTCAATCTCGGTGTCGAGGGCATGATGGTTATGGGGGCGGTGTGCGGCTTTGCAGCCGCCTATACCAGCGGTTCGCCCTATCTGGGGATTGCAGCCGGAATCACGGCGGGTATCGGCATGTCCTTGCTGTTCGCCTTCCTGACGCAGTCCCTGGTTTCGAACCAGGTCGCAACCGGGCTAGCGCTGACGCTTTTGGGGCTTGGCCTGTCGGGCCTGATTGGTGAGGCGTTTACAGGTTTGCCGGGCGTCAAGCTGCCGAAGATCTGGATCCCGGTGCTGACGGACATTCCGTTCATCGGGCCGATCCTGTTCGGTCAGGATATTCTGGTCTACGTGTCGATCGCGCTGACAATTGCCGTGGCACATGTGTTGTTCAAAACCCGGATCGGTCTGGTGATCAGGGCTGTCGGGGGAAATCACCATTCGGCGCACGCGCTGGGCTACAATGTGATAGCTGTGCGCTATGCCTGCATCGCGTTCGGGGGTGCCTGTGCCGGGTTGGCGGGCGCTTATCTGTCGCTAGCCTATACGCCGCAGTGGATCGAGAACATGACGGCCGGGCGCGGCTGGATCGCTCTGGCGCTGGTGGTGTTTTCCACCTGGCTGCCGCGGCGGCTGGCGATCGGGGCATACCTGTTCGGCACCGTGTGGATCATGGGGCTGTACGTGCAGGGCCTTGGCATCGGCATTCCGTCGCAGTTCCTGTCGTCACTGCCTTACCTGGTAACAATTGTTGCTTTGGTGGTGATCTCGGGCAATCGTACACTCACGAAGGTGAATACGCCCGCCTGTATCGGTCAGCCGTTCGTGCCGGACCGGTAAAGGGGGATCGTCCGGGCGCCGGTCGGCTGACGACGCCCGGAAAGGGTACTGTGTTTAGGCCGATGTGCGTCTATTTGCATTTGGGTGAAACGGGGAGACTTAGGAGTGAGAAGCATGAGAAAATTGCTGGCGATAGCCGTCGGACTGGCGATGACGCTTGCAGTGAGCGCCGCCGGTGCTGCCGACAAGCTGAAGATCGGGTTCATTTACGTGGGCCCGGTGGGTGATCATGGCTGGACCTATCAACATGACCAGGGGCGCCTGGCGATCGAAAAGGCGTTTGGTGATAAGGTGGAAACCACTTTCGTTGAGAAGGTTGCGGAGGGTCCGGACGCGGAGCGTGCGATTACCCGCCTGGCCCGGCAGGGTGCGGGGCTGATCTTTACGACCTCGTTTGGGTTCATGGATCCGACGATAAAGGTCGCGAAGCGGTTTCCAAAGGTGAAGTTCGAGCACGCAACTGGCTTCAAGCGGGCCGACAATGTGGCGACCTATTCCTCGCGGTTCTACGAAGGCCGTTACGTGATCGGCCAGATTGCGGCGAAAATGTCGAAATCGGGTGTGGCAGGTTATGTTGCCTCCTTCCCGATTCCGGAAGTGGTGCGTGGCATCAACGCGTTCATGCTCGGTGCGCAATCCATCAACCCAGACTTCAAGGTGAAGGTCGTGTGGGTGAATTCCTGGTTCGACCCGGGCAAGGAAGCCGATGCGGCTAAGGTGATGATCGGACAGGGCGCGGATATCATCACCCAGCATACGGACTCAACGGCGCCGCTGCAGATTGCCCAGGAGCAGGGGGCGGTCGGCTTCGGCCAGGCGTCCGACATGATGAAGTTTGCACCGAAGGCGCAGCTCACCGCGATTATCGACGATTGGAGCGAGTATTACGTCAACCGGACCAAGGCTGCCCTCGACGGTTCCTGGAAGGCTGATGATACGTGGGGCGGCATGGGCGACAAGATGGTCGTCATGGCCGCGTTCACCAACATGCCGGACGATGTGAAGAAGATGGCGGAAGAAACCACCGCAAAGATCACCTCTGGAGAATTCCATCCGTTTACCGGGCCGATCTACAAACAAGATGGTTCCCTGGCGGTCAAGGAAGGCGAAGTGCTGGATGACGGCGTGCTGCTTGGCATGAACTGGTACGTGAAAGGCATCGACGACAAGCTGCCCAACTAAGCAGCGCGCAACACGCACACGACAGCCGGTTTGGGTGGCTATTGTGTCGCCCAAACCTGACGAACGGCACAGATTCTGGCCAATTCGGCCAGAGTGATGGATGGCGTTGGCCTTGAGAGGCCATGGGGTGTGAACGGATGGTGTTCTAGGAACATGATCGCATTCTTCGCAGACTGGCTGAACCTCCTGATCCGCTGGGCGCATCTGATCGCCGGCATTGGCTGGATCGGGACATCCTTCTATTTCATCGCGCTCGATCTGAGCATGAAGAGACGCGAGAACATGAACCCCGGGGTTGCCGGCACCGCCTGGGAAGTTCACGGCGGCGGTTTCTATCATGTCGAGAAGTACACGGTTGCGCCCAAGCAACTGCCGGGCGATCTGATCTGGTTCAAATGGGAGGCCTATCTCACCTGGGTGACCGGTATGGCCTTGATGGTGGTGCAATTCTACCTCAACGCATCCGCCTGGTTGATCGATCCGAACGTCATGCCGCTTTTGCCCTGGCAGGCCATCGGTATTTCCATTGTCAGCCTCCTGGCGGGGTGGCTGATCTATGACGGTATCTGCCGTTCACCGGTCGGCAAGAACACGACGCTGCTGGCTGCGGTGGTGTTCGTGCTGATCCTGGCCGCGGCCTACGGCTACACGCATGTGTTTTCCGGCCGCAGCGCGCTCATTCATGTTGGTGCGTTCATCGGCACGCTGATGGCGTTCAATGTGTTCGCGATCATCATTCCCAACCAGAAGAAGATCACCGAAGTCCTCATGGCCGGTCAGGAGCCTGACGCGAAGTACGGAGAAATCGGCAAGCAACGCTCGGTCCACAACACCTATCTGACTTTGCCGGTCCTGGTGATGATGGTAAGCGGCCACTACCCGATGCTGACCGGCAACGCACAGGCCTGGTTGCTGGTGGGGCTGATCGTGGTTGGCGGTGCGGCGCTACGGCACTTTCTCGTGCGTCATGAAGTCGGTGATCCGCTGGAAGGCTATAGCTGGACGCTGCCGGCAATCTTCATATCACTCTGCCTGGCAATGTGGTTGACCCAGCCGCAGGACAGGTCCCGGCTGGCGGAGATCGACGTGAGCGACGTTGAGGCCATCCAGATCACGCAGAAACACTGCGTCAGTTGCCATGCCAAGAAACCGACGCACGAGTCGTTCGAGGAGGCGCCAAAGAATGTCGTGCTTGAGACACTGGACGACCTGCGGCGCTACGCAACCCTGATCGACCAGCATTCGGTCAAGACGGAGTCCATGCCGTTGGGCAATGAGACGGAAATGACTCGGGAAGAGCGGGACAAGCTCGGCGCCTGGCTCGTGTCGCAGTAGGCTATGCCATGTCCAAGACGATAGAACAGATCAACGCGATGCCGGCCAGCGAGTTCGCCGATGCTTTCGGCGAGGTCGTTGAGCATTCCCGGTGGGTTTCGGCTTCAGCGAGCGGAGCGCGGCCCTATGCAGATCGGGACGCTATGATTTCGGCATTTTGCGACGTTCTTCTCGCTGCTGACGGCGGCAGACAGCTGGCTGTGCTTCGTGCTCATCCCGACCTTGCCGGCAAAGCGGCCGTGGCCGGTGAGCTGACGGAGGACTCCCGTGAAGAGCAGGCCGGAGCCGGACTGTCGTCTTTGTCTCACGACGAATTCGAACGGTTCACGGATCTCAACGGACGCTATCAGGAGCGCTTCGGCTTTCCGTTCATTTTTGCGGTGAAGGGTGCGACCAAGGATCAGATCCTGGAGGCATTTGAAGCCCGCATTCTCAATGGCTTGCAGGCAGAATTTGACACGGCGATTCAGCAGGTGTGCCGGATTATCCGGTTCCGTCTGGAAGACCGGGTGGCGGTATGAGCACTGCACAGTCGGGGCCGGCTCGGATCATCCGGGGTCACACGGTGAGCTTCGATGCCGATCCACATGAGGCCGGGCCGGATGCTGCCGTCCGCGCGCATAGCAGGGGCGCAGTCGTTGTCGCGCGCGACGGGCGTGTGTTGTGGCATGGCGATTATGCCAGGATGCCGACGGCCTGTCGCGAGTTGCCATGTGACGACTACGGCAAGGCGCTGGTGCTGCCGGGGCTCATAGATCCGCATATCCACTTTCCGCAGTACCGGATGCTGGCGGCGCCGGGAAAGGATCTGCTCGACTGGCTCAACCGGTTCACCTTCAAGGAGGAGGCGCGTTTTGGACGAAAGAGGCATGCGGCTGCTGCGGCAGAGGTCTTCCTTGACCGGCTGTTCGCGCATGGCACAACCTCGGCGCTGGTTTTTTCCTCCGTCCATAAGGTCGCCGCTGAAGTGCTTTTCAAAGCGGCCGAAAAACGCCGCATGGCGCTTGTTACCGGCAAGACCATGATGGACTGCAATGCGCCTGATGCTGTTTGCGATGATCCCGAGACTGGTGCGCGCGAGAGCGAGGAACTGCTTAACACCTGGCACGGCCGTGGCCGGCTGCGCTACGCGATCTCGCCGCGATTTGCCGTTACCTCGACGCAGGCGCAGCTTGAGCTATCCGGCCAGTTGCTCGAAGCGCATCCCGACTGCCTGATGCAGACGCATCTTTCCGAAAGCGCAGGAGAAATCCAGTTTGTCGCGGATCAGTTTCCATGGTCGAGGGACTATACGGATATCTATGACCGGTTCGGGCTTTTGTCGCCGACCAGCCTTTTCGCACATAGCATCCATTTGTCCAGGCGTGAACGGCAGCGATTGAGCGAAACCGGCTCCGGCGTGATCCATTGTCCGACATCGAACACGTTTCTGGGCTCGGGGTTGTTCGACATCGGTTGTATCACGCGCGGTGAGGCGCCGGTTGCCACCGGGCTTGCCACGGATGTTGGCGGCGGTACATCCTATTCCATGCTGCAGACCATGGGGGAGGCCTTCAAGGTTGCGATGCTGAACGGCCGGAAGATCACCGGTCACGAAGCGTTCTACATGGCCACGCTGGGCAATGCGAAACTGCTCAGGCAAGCCGAAGTGACGGGATCGCTCGATGCCGGCAAGTGGGCCGACATCGTGGTCATTGATCCGGAGGCGACACCGGTTTTGGCGGCGCGCCAGGAACTGTCGGAGAGCCTTGAAGACGTTCTGTTTTCGCTGATGATACTCGGCGATGACAGAGCGGTGCGGGCAACCTATGTTGCCGGAAAGCGCGTGCACGGCAGGAGGCCCAGATGAGTGCTGACTATCCGCGGGACATGATCGGTTACGGCCGTGAGACGCCTGATCCGCAGTGGCCCGGGGGTGCCCATGTCGCGGTACAGTTCGGGGTCAACTACGAAGAGGGCGGGGAAAACAATATCCTGCATGGCGATCCGGCGTCCGAGGC
The DNA here is from genome assembly GCA_028282065.1 of Aestuariivirgaceae bacterium. Taxonomy (GTDB): domain Bacteria; phylum Pseudomonadota; class Alphaproteobacteria; order Rhizobiales; family Aestuariivirgaceae; genus JANQIR01. Next base: position 1,278 of record JANQIR010000061.1, on the reverse strand, counting down.
GTTCCTTTCGGAAATCGTCGGAGCCGCTGCCTGGCCGGCCCAGCGACATCTCAACATGGAGTCGATCTACGAATACGGCTCGCGGGCGGGTTTCTGGCGGCTTCACCGGCTTTTCACCGAGGCCGGCGTACCGGTCACGGTTTATGGTGTCGCGACGGCTCTGGAACGCAACCGGGAAGCCGTTGCCGCGATGGGCGAGGCGGACTGGGAAATCGCATCGCATGGCCTGAAGTGGATCGAATACAAGGATTTCACCAGGGACGACGAGCAGGCGCATATGGCGGACGCCATTCGCATCCACACGGAGGTGACAGGTGCGCGGCCATTGGGCTGGTATACCGGCCGGTGCTCGGAAAACACTCTGGATCTGGTCATGGAGGAGGGCGGTTTTCTCTATTCTTCAGACTCCTATGCCGACGATTTGCCCTACTGGGTGTTCGGACCGAACGGACCACATCTCATTGTTCCCTACACGCTGGATGCCAACGACATGCGGTTTGCGACGGCCCAAGGGTTCAACAGCGGTGACCAGTTCTTCAGCTATCTGAAAGACAGTTTTGATCTGCTCTATGCCGAGGGAAAGGCCAGCGCGCCGAAGATGTTGTCCATTGGCCTGCATTGCAGGCTGGCGGGACGTCCAGGCCGGGCGGCCGCGCTGCAGCGGTTCATCACCTATGTGCAATCACACAGCAAGGTCTGGCTGACGCGGCGTATCGACATCGCGCGGCACTGGCATGAGGTCCACCCAGCCTAGACGCACAATGCGCTGCCCCATGTGGTCCTTACGCGGCCAGGTTTGCAAATGTAAGGCGTGGATCGGCGAAGCCGCTCCACGCTTTTTGTTGTATCCCTGTCAGGGCAATCCTTTTCGCTCACGCCAGTCCGGCTTGCGCCGGACGGCTCCGCGGGGGCGGCCAATCTAAGCGCCCTGTCGCGGCTTACGCCGCTCCACGCCACTTGCTGGCCGGCGCGCAGTCGCGCTTGCCTCGCTGCGCTCGGAGCCTCTTTGTTGTTTCCCGGTCATACCTCCTAACCCGTCATACCGGGCTTGACCCGGTATCCAGTTGGGCGGCCGCGCCAAGGCGGATAAGCCGGCGCACCTCAACCCAGAAGTCGGCGCCGTCCGGTGCGTTCCAGTGTTCTGCCAGATAGGCTCGCAGCAGGCTTTCGGCTGCGGCCTCCGGCCCAAAATCAATCAGCAGGCTTTGCGCCGTCTTAACCGGATCGACCCCGATCCATTTTTCCTCAGCGAATGATGGTTTACGTGGCATTGCGGTT
>JANQIR010000076.1 GCA_028282065.1 Aestuariivirgaceae bacterium | reverse complement strand
CGGGTCCCTGGATGCCGTCGGTGCCAAACTCGCCAAGCTTGTCGTGTAGTGTCTTGCCTTCGCGCTGGGCGGCGACCTTGACCATGAAGAAGTCCTTGCGGCTGCCGCGCGAGAACCTCGCGCCTTCTTCCAGGACATCGTTGGAGTTGTTCCAGTCGAAGCCGTCGAAGCCCATCTTCTTGGCCAGTTGGGCAATGATCCACCAGTCCGGCTTGGCTTCGCCCGGTGCATCGTAGAACTTCGGATAAAGCCGGATGCGCCGCTCGCCATTGGCCCGGGTAAAGGTGTCCTCACCCCAGCCGGCTGCCGGGAAGATGATATCGGCAAAGCGCGCGCCGATCGGATCGACCAGATAGATATCCTGGTCGATCACCACCATACCGCCGGAGTCGGCCCGCTTCTTGAGCGTTTCGATGATCTCCGCCTTGTCGAAGGAACGGACCTGGTTGGGATTTTGAACCGTCAGTTCCTCGAACTTGGCCGATAGGCTCTGACTGCCGCACATGGACTGGATCCACGTGTTGCCGATCACGTGTGCCAGGCGGGTATGACCCGACATCAGGTACCGGTCGGTGTCCATCGCACGGCGGCGGCGTCCGGGGAGTTTCTCCGGCGACTTGTTGCGCGGGTACTTTCCGCCTCTGAGGCCGCCACGTTGGTGGCCGCCTGCCCGGCCGATCACCTGGCCCGGCCGTCCGCCTGCACCGCAGATGATGCCCAGCGAGGAGATTGCGTTGGTATTGCCGGTATTGTTCGACCAGTAAAAGCCCTTCTCGATCATGAAGGAAGACTTCGACCGCGATCCGTCCGCCTTCGGCTTGGCCAGCCACTCCGCGGCGGTATAGATCTTTTGGACGTCGATGCCGGCGATTTCCGCCGCCTTTTCAGGCTTGGAGAAGTCTTGCGCCAGCAGCCACTTCTTCCAGTCCTCAAAGCCCTTGGTCTGGAACTTGCCCCAGGTCGTGCGCCATTGCCACGGCGTGTTGCGGGTGCCCTGACCGAAGCCGGATGAACTCTCCCACTTGTTGTTCACCCACTTCTTGATCCACTCCGCGTCTTCCCAGCCGTTCTCGACGATTACCCTGGCGATCGCGCTCACCACCGGCAGATCGGTGCCGGGCTGAATGTCGATCCACATGCCGCCGTTCTTCACCGCATAGGCAATGCCGCCGGTGTTGCGCGGCGTCAGGAAGATCGTCTTCTGGCCGTTCTGGATGCCGGGCATGATCCAGTCGGTAAACAGGATTGTCTTGGACTCGTAAGGATCCGTGCCGCAGATCATCAGGGTTTCGGCATCGCGCCAGTCCTCGTAGGCCGGACCGAAATTGTCGAAGCCGGCATCACGGAAGCCCGGTGTCGAGGTCACGTCGGACGGCGTGTCATGGAAGGTGAAGTTCGCGGTCGAAATATGCCTGAGGGCATACTTCGTGATTGCGTAGGTGTTTTCCATGTAGCCGTAGGAAAAGGTCTTCACGCAATAGGCATTGGCACCGTGTTTCTCCAGCACGTGCTTGCCAACCTCCGCCGCGATCTCGATGGCGAAGTCCCATGGCACCGGCATCAGGACACCAAACATGCGGATCATCGGAGATTTCAGCCGGTCGCGGGTCGGGGTCTGCGGATTGTAGACCTTCTGCGCGATCGCGCCGCCGCGGATCGAGGAGTTGCCATTGGGATTGACCGCCGTGGCGTCCTTGTCCGGAATGATGATGACGTGATGCGGCTGGTTGTTGTGCAGTACCACATTGTACTGGTTGGGTGCGACCCACGGACCCAGCGGGTCGACCGGAAAATCGACGCCGAAGGCGTTGTCAGCCGCTTTGGGGCCGCCGATCTTGCCGCCCTTCACCGGCCAGCGGTACACCTTGTAGCCACATGCGACGATGCAGTAATCGCAGGCTGTGGAGATGACATCCGCGTCCTTGGGAGGCAGCGGAATGTTGGTTTCAGGGATGTAATATGGAGTGGCCATGCTGTGCTTCCCTCAACCTTGCAGATTGTCGTAACGGCCATAGATCAGGCCGAACATGCCGACGGCATAGATGTCGTCTCCGTCAAGTTCGAGCAGAACCTGTGGCAGGCTTTGATAGGCCTGGCCGGAGATGAACATGCCGTGCCGGGTGAGATCGAATGTCGTCAGATGAAGCGGACACGGGCCCAGTGCCTTGTCGGCCGCCTGGTAAGTGCCCTGCAACGGCCCGCCCTGGTGCGTGCAGGTATAGTTGAAGGCCACGACGTCCTTGTCGGCGCCGATACCGCCGCCTGCTTCCCGGCCGAGCTTGACCAGCATGGACTCCGAATAGACGCTGTCATCGGGATAGTTGAAGTCTATCGGCTGATCCGTCTTCAGTTCGGACAGCTTGCCGATCTTCTTGCGCGGATAGGTGGCGACAACCGCCGGCACCTGGGCAAGACCTTCGCTGGTGCGCACGGCCACCATGACGGAGGCGGTGGCGATTCCGGAGGTGAGCAGGAAGCTGCGCCGGTTCATAACGCAGCTCTTGCCTTTCTTGCGGACCTCTTCCGGTCCGTTAATCGTTTCGAGAAGACCTGTATCAGGGGTCATTTGCGTTCTCCTGCGCCGGTCAGTTGGAGGGAGCCGGAAGGGGCTCAGACGGTGGAAGGTCCGGAGCATCCATGGTGATGCGCTCGCCGGACAGGCTTTCCAGGAAGGCGACCAGATCGGCTTTCTCGGTGTCGTTCAGGCCCAGCGGCTTGATCAGCTTGGTCTTGGTCGCACTGAACTCGTTGGTCCCGCCACCGGCATCATAGAAGTCCACCACATCCTTCAGCGTCGCAATCATGCCGTTATGCATGTAGGGTGCGGTGTACTTCGTGTAGCGCAGGGACGGCACACGGAACTTGCCGAGATCGGCGGTTTCCTTGGTCCGGAAATAGAGCCCCGGATCATCCTTGTACTTGCGGTACTTGTCTTGCGTGACGCCCTTGGCATAGAGCTCGAAACGGAACGAGATCTGCGCCAGCGCGTCGGTCTCCCACCCGTCATAGGGCGGTACGCCGAGATTGTAGTACTTCTCGTTGGTTAGCATCGCGCCGGAATGGCACTGGACGCAGCCCGCCTTGCCGGTGAACAGTGCAAGGCCCCGCTTTTGCGCATCGTTCAGCGCATTGTCGTCACCGCGCATGTAGTTGTCGAACGGGGTATCGGTCTGCACCAGTGTGCGCTCGAAGGCCGCGATCGCCATATAGGCATTACGAACATTCGGCCAGACATCGCCGAACACCTCTTTGAAGCGCTTGCGGTACTCAGGCACGAAAGCCAGCTTGGCTTCCATCATGTCGTCTTCGCCGTTGCCGGCCACACCGCCGCGCGCGGCGGAGCGGGCCTGGCCTTCAAGCGACTTGGATGACCCGGCCCAGAACAGCTTTCCGTAGTAGGCCGAGTTGATAATCGTCTGGCTGTTGCGCCAGTGCGCGGTACCCGGGTAACCCAGCGAGATCTTCTCCGGGAAATCCCAGCCGGCGTCCGGCGAATGGCAGGCCGAACAGGGCATGGCGCCGTTCCCGGACAATCTGCCGTCGAAGAACAGAAGCTTACCCAGTTCGACCTTTTCAGGTGTCGTGGGATTGTCCGGCGGGCTCGGCGGGTCGCCAAGCGGGGCCAGCATCTTCGGCCGCTCCTCGGCAGCGTTTGCAACAGCCGGTGCGACAACCGCGAAAGCGGCAAGGGCACTTAGGGCGACGGTGGCAAGTTTGCGCATTTTCATGGGTCAGCCCCTCCTCAGTTCGGTGTGTTTCGCCAGTCGGAAATGACCGGATAATCGGTGTCGATCTCACCGGCATTGTAGGTCGGCACGTCGAAACTGTTGCCGGACAGCGACTTCAGAAAGTCGACCAGGCTGGTCTTTTCTTCGGCAGTGAGATTGAGCGGATGCAGCCGCTTGTCCTTGTTCGCCGAATTGCCGCCGCCCTTATTGTAGAACTCGACCACGTCCTCAAGACTGGCCAGCATTCCGTTGTGCATGTAAGGCGCCGTGTAGGTCAGCTCACGCAGCGTGGGCGTCATGAACTTGCCGGCGCTGGACTGCTTGTGATCGCGGATGAAGGCGCCGAGATCGCGCCGAATGTTCATGTAGTTCTCCACGCCCATGAACTTCGCATAGGTAACGAACGTGACATGACGCTCCGGATCCGACCAGATCGCCGGGTTCTCGGGAACGCCGATATTATGCGGCGTGTCGTCGGTGAAACGCGGACCGCTATGGCATTGAGCACAGCCCGCCTTGCCCTTGAATAGTTCGAAGCCCGCCTTGGCGGAGTCCGACATATCGCCGGTATCGAACGGCGCGCCGCTTGAGGTGATAGATTTCAAGAACTCCTGGATGGCCGAGCGCGCGCCGCCGTTGGAAGGTTCGCCCTTGCCGGCCTTCTTGAACATCTCGACATAAACGGGATCCTGCTTCAGCCGTTCCTGCATGATGCGCATATCCATGTTCATCATGTAGGTTTCAGTGATCGATTCCCGGGTCACATCGTTCAGGTTCGTGCCAAGGCGGCCGTCGTGGAACCAGGCTTTGCGATGACCAACATTGGCCAGGGTCGGTGTGTTGCGGAAGTGCTCAGCGCCCGTATAGGCGGTGGAGAGCGCTTCGCCGTCGGTGAAGGCCTTATCGGGCTGATGACAGCTTGCGCACGACAGGCTCGTGTCGCCGGAAAGCCGGTTGTCGTAGAACAGGCGCTTACCAAGTGCGGCCAGATCAGGATTGACCTTGATTGACTTCACCGGGCCGAAGTCATCGGCCTGTGCCGGCAGGACATTGCCAACCAATGCGGTTGCGGCCCCTGCTATCACAGCGATCACTGCGTTCCGGATGCTCGATGCTGGCGCAAATCCGGTCATGAGACATCCCCTTGTGCTCGAACGATCCGAAAGCTGCCCCTGTCCGGCTGGGAACCTGGAGAACGGGCAGCTCTTTAAGATTGCAGGGGGCAGCTTAGGGCTGGCATGTAACGCCCGTATGATAGGACGGGCGATAAATTATGAAGTTTTGTGAAGTTTTGTTGCTGTTTTATGATCGTGACCCGGGGCGGGCGCATTGATCAGGCCATGAACCGTCTGGGCAAGCAGCGCCGGATCGACCGGCTTTTCCAGGAGCTGAATCGGTTGCAGGGCATCCAGCTCCAGCGCCGCGGGCTGATAGGCCGTGTACAGAATGATCGGACAATCCCGGCATAGTTCGCGTACCGCCTTGCAGACCAACTCGCCGTTCATATCCGGCATGACGAAATCGGTCATGACCAGCGAGAACCTATCGGGATGGGCCTCGAATACCTTCATCGCCTGCACCGGATCCGTGTACGCCTCGACCAGATAGTCGAGCCGGCGCAGCACCTTTGCGCAGGTGGCGACCACTTCCGGCTCATCATCGATCAGCAGGACCGTACCCGATCCGTGCGGAACCTGTTCCGCCGCCGTCTTAGTGAGCCGGACGTCGTCTGCTTCCGGCATCGTTACCGTGAAGCGGCTGCCTTCGCCAACTTCGCTTTCCACACTGATCTCTCCGCCCATTTCAGTAACCAGATTTGCGACCACGGAAAGGCCGAGACCGGTTCCTTTGCCCGGTGGCTTTGTCGTGAAGAACGGGTCAAAGATCCTTTGTATGACGTCTTCGGGAATTCCCGGGCCATCGTCGCTGATCTCAATGCAGACCTGCCGCCCTGCGCCATTGCCGCCCAGGCAGTATGCACCCAGAACAACCGTGCCGCCCTTCGGGCCGATCGCTTCGGCCGCGTTGGAGCAAAGGTTCATGATCACCTGATGCAGCCGGGTCGGATCGGCGCGCACCGTGAGACCCTGGTTTTCGATGTCGAACACAATCCGCACATTGGGCTGTATCGATGCCTGCATCAGCCGTGCAACTTCCTGCAAAGTATCGCTCACCGCAACCGGTACCGCCTCACCCGGCTGGCGCCGCGCGAAGGCGAGAACCTGTCCGACCAGGTTGCGGGCCCGCTTTGCAGCGATTTCGATCTGCTCCAGTTCTTCGTCGAATTCGCCGCCCGCAGGCGCATCCAGCCGGGCCAGATGCACATTGCCGAGTATGGTGGTCAGCACATTGTTGAAGTCGTGCGCCACGCCGCTTGCCAACAGACCGACGGCTTCCATCTTCTGGGCGCGGTGAATCTGATCGCGCGCCTGGCGCCGTTCGGTTATGTCCTCGCCCAGGCCGATGAAATGACTAATCCGGCCTTCATCGTCGCGCAATGGCAGGATTGCCGTCTTGGCCCAATAGAGTTCGCCGTCCTTCTTGCGGTTCCGGAACGTCCCGCGCCAAACCTCGCCACGAATGAGCTGCTGGCGCAGGTTCGCGTAGGTCTGCGGCGGCGCATCACCGGACTGCAGCAGTTTCGGCGTCTCGCCCAGCACTTCTTCGGGCTGGTAACCGGTTAGGTTACAGAACTTGTGATTGACATATTCGATGCGGCCGTCCGTGTCGGTGATGATGATGGTCGCCGGGCTCTGGTCGACCGCGTACTGGAATTTCTTGGCGGCGAACTGCGCTGCCTTGCGTTCCGTCAGCTCGCCGGACAACAGGCCGATCGTCTGCCGCAGTTCCCTTTGCAGCAGATAGAACAGCCCGTAAATCACCAGCGCAACGACCACAAGACCGCCGAGATAGCGGAACCCCCTGGTGACGAGCGTTTCACCTTCCTGCACGGCGGCCGCGATCGTGCGGGTTGTCTCGCGGCGCTTGTCGCGCCAATATCTGTCCAGCGAGGCGAGCGCCGCCAGTGCCGCAGTGTCGTCGACCTTGACCAGCCGGTCGGTACGCTCCGGCGGCCAGTCTTCCCGCGCCGCCTGCGTTGCGATCAGGATCTTGCCTTTGTACGTGTTTATGGTCTGTTCAATCGCTTTCAGCTGACCCAGTTCGGCATCGGTTGCGCCGCTTGCCCGATACTCCGCGATTGTGCGCGTGAAATCGCTGAGCTGTTCGTTGAGCCGGGTAAGATAGGCGCGATCCTTGCGCAGCACGTAGTTCTTAAAATTGTGAATGATGCCGCCATAGCCGAGATGGGCGCGGATGCGGCTGAGCAACTCGCCGCGCCGTTCCGCCTCTCCGGTATAGGCACGCCAGCTATGATCGATGTCCTGGAAGCGCTTTTGGGTCTGTCCGCCCAGGTAAAGACCGACCAGGACCGTCGCCGCCAGCAGGATTGCCGCACCGGCGCCGGCCAGAACCAGCCGCATCGGCATGCGTTGCGATTTGGAGTCCATGTTGTCATCACGCCTGAACATGGACATTATGGCAAGGGGGTTACGGTTCGGCAGTTCAATTTGACGCGCTTCGTCCGGTTGCCGCCCTGCCGGGCATACTATACCGATCACAGAGTTGAACGGCGCAAATCAGGCCATGAGCGAAAACATCCTCATCGTAGACGACGATCCGCAGATTACCTCCTTTCTGAAACGATATCTTGAAAAGCAGGGCTTTGCGGCTTTGTGCGCTGCCAGCGGCAAGGAAATGCGCGAGATGCTGGCGAGCGAGCGCGTCGATCTGTGTATTCTGGATATCGGCCTTCCCGATGCCGACGGGTTCGAGCTGACCCGCGAGATCCGCATGTCCTCCAACCTGCCGATTATCGTGCTGAGCGTGCGCGACGAAACATTCGACCGGATCTTCGGCCTGGAATTCGGCGCCGATGATTACGTCACGAAACCTTTCGAACCGCGCGAACTGGTGGCGCGGGTGCGCACCGTTCTGCGACGTACCAAGGTCGAAAATCTGGCGCAACATCAGACCGAGCCCGGCGAAGCGCTGGTGCAGTTCGGCAACTGGATCATGAATGCCAGTGCGCGCACGCTTACCGACGAAACGTCAGGCAAGATGGCCGATCTGACCAGCATGGAGTTTGACCTGCTGCGCGCCTTCGTCGAACAGCCGCGCGTGGTTCTCACCCGAGATCAACTCATCGATGCGGCGCGTGGCAGCAATGCGGTCGTTGGTGACCGGGTCGTAGACGTCCACATCATGCGGTTGAGAAAGAAGATCGAGAACGACCCGCGCAATCCCCGCTTCATCAAGACGATCCACGGAATCGGCTACTGTCTCGCCGAAGATATCGCGAAGTTCAAGAAGACGGCCTGAGCGCGACCGGCTGCAAATGACACCGTGCGGCCGCAGTAACATCTTAACGTTCCGTTAACCATAAACGGTGCCTGCTAAGTTTGCCATTCGTGTCGGCAGACGCACTCATAAGGGCTTCACCGGAATGTCCTACAGCACACGTTTCAGACGCCTCCTTTTGTCCGCAACGGCGGCCGCATACCCCTGGTCGGCGGCTCATGCCGAAGACCTGTCGGCCCTGAAGGCGCAACTTGAAGCACTGCAATTGCGCGTCGATACGCTACAAAGCCGGGAGCCGCCTGCACCAGTTCACGGCAGTCATGTTATACGGGTGGAGCAGGGGTCTTCCGGAACCGGTCGCAGCGACGGTGCGAAGGCCGACCGTCTTGACGAGAACTCGGCACGCGGGGTGACATTCTCCGTTATACCTGCCGCCGACATGCCGGTGCCCGTCGCAGAGATCACGGTCTATGGCTATGCTGCCGTCGATGTCATCTGGGACAGCGATGACAGGTCATTCACCCGGTCATTTTCACGGGTCGGACTGCAACTGCCCGGTGCGGGACCAAACGACCAAACGACGCTCCACGCCAACCGGTCGCGCTTTGGGATCAAGTCCAGTGTCGACACGCCGGCCGGACGTATCCGCACCCGTATCGAGGCGGACTTCGAAGGTTCGCCCTTCGGCGCCAACAGCAGTCTGCGGCTTCGTCACGCCCACGGCAAATGGGACTTCGCCCCGAATTGGACACTTACCGTCGGGCAGGACTGGCATATTGCAGGATTGGACGGCGTTGGTCCGTCAACGGTCGATTTCGCCGGACCACTGGTCAATTTCTCGCGCAACGAACAATTGCGGCTGGAATATCAAAAAGATGGTTTCAGTGTCGGACTCGGCATTGAAGATCCATCGTTCCGGACCAACACGGCCCTGCCGAATCTGGCGGGTTATGTCCGCTACAAGAGCGATGCGGGGCATGTCTTCATCGTTACCGGTGAAATCGCAGACTGGGACAACCCCTCCGTTGCATCTGCCATCAACGATGGCCTGGGCTGGGTGGTGCAGGCGGGAATGGATATTGCCGTGACCGCCGCAGTGCGCTTCAGCGCTGCCGGTATCTATGGCGCGGGCCTGCCAAGCAAATTCTGCCTGAGCGGCAATCTGGTAACGCCGACGCATACAGCCACAGGTTCGCCATTTGAATCGTTCTGCACATTGCTCGGGCTGTCCCTGGACTACGGCTCAGGCGTATCGTTCAATGCCATCTGGAGCTATGGCGACACGGTCGACGACGTTTCCGGTGTGGCAGGATTGTTCACCGACGACTACCATTCGATCCATGCCAACGTGATCTGGAAGCCGGTCTCCAGGATGAAGATGGGGTGGGAAGTCATCTACGCCAATCTCGACAGCAATGCCGGCGGCCGTGTCGATACGGTTCGCGCCCAGTTCGGAACGTGGTTCTTCTTTTAGGATTTCCTTGGCTTTGGTTGCAAACCGGCGTTGCCGGCCGGTGATATTTGAGCTACTGCGAGGCCCGTGAAGCGGAGCCGGCTGCGATGTGGCCGGTGCCGGAAATGTTGCAACCGGGGCATTTGCACGAACATGAAAGACAACAGACTACTGGACGGCCGCCGCGTGCAGGAGCGCATCCTGGCAAAGGTCACCGCAGATATCGATGAACTGGCCGGGTCCCACCCGATCGGGCGGCTCATTTCCATCAGCATTGGCGACCGGCCGGAGATCGCCATCTACATCAGAGGGCAGAAACGCGCCGCCGCCAAGGTGGGCATTCCTTTTGAGGAACAGGTCTGGCCGGCCGATTTGTCCCAGGAAGACTGCAAGGCACGCATCGTGGCCATGAATGACGATGCCGGTGTCGTGGGGATCATTCTGCAGCGGCCCGTACCTGCGCACATCAACGTGCGCTCACTGCAGTCTGCCATTCATCCATTGAAGGATGTTGAGGGCATGAATCCGGCTTCCATCGGCAACATCGTCTACAACGACCTTGCTCTGGCGCCCTGCACGGCGGCGGCATCCGTCGAACTGATCCGCGAAACCGGTCTTGATCTGACCGGCCTGGAAGTGGTGATGATCGGCCACTCGGAAATCGTCGGAAAACCGGCGGCATTCCTGCTCATGGCCGAAGGCGCGACTGTGACGGTGTGTCATCATATGACCCGGTCCGTGGCAGCCCACTCGCGCCGGGCCGATGCCGTCCTGGTGGCGGTCGGCAAACCGAAGTTCATTCATGCGGAGATGGTCAAGCCGGGCGCGGCGGTCATCGACATCGGTATCAACCAGATTACCGGGCCGGACGGCAACCCGCAGATCGTCGGCGATGTCGACACCGATGCGGTCAAGGACGTCGCAAGCTGGGTGACACCGGTTCCAGGCGGGGTCGGCCCGGTCACCGTCTCAATCCTGATGCAAAATGCCGTGGCTGCGCATCGCAAGCAGATCGCCGCCGGCTGGCTGTAGCGGGTTCCGCGTTCGAGCCGGGACCGGCGGCATTTCCTGTGAGTTAAAGCACTATGCTGAGCGATAGAGCTTGGTCATCACGAATTCGCGGTGCCCTAACGCCTCGGCTGCCGTGTTACGTCCGTTGGCGGTCCGCGCGATCATGTCGATCAGTGCATCGCCGGCCTGATCGATGGTCATATCGCGGCGCAACACACCGGTTACATCGACATCGATATGCTCCGACATTGTCCGCAGCGTCCTTGGATTGCCGGAGATCTTGATCACCGGAACAATCGGATTGCCGACCACGTTGCCCTGCCCGGTTGGGAACGTATGGATGACATATCCTGCCGCCGCCATCAGGGTGACGCATTCAGCAGCCGCAGAAGAGGTGTCCATGAAGTACAGGCCGGCACCCTTTGCCGGCGCTTCGGCCGGGCCCAACGCGTCAACATAAGCCGAGGTGCGGCCGATCTTTTCCAGATTGCCCAGCGCCTTTTCCTCGATGGTCGTCAGGCCACCGAGAATGTTGCCCTTGGTCGGCTGACTGTCGGACAGGTCCGATGTCTTGAAGGGCTCGATGACCTCGTCCTGATAGGCCTGGAAGATCTCCATGAACTTCCTGCCGGCTTCCGGCGTCGCCGCACGGGCTTCGCACAGATGTTCCGCGCCGGTGATCTCCGATGTTTCGCCGAAGCAGCCGTAGATACCCTTCGGCAGCAGCTTGTCATACATGTTGCCGACGGTCGGGCAGGAGGACAATCCGGTTGTCGTGTCGGACTCGCCACATTTCGTCGAAACCCACAGCTCGGAGATGTCGCATTCTTCGCGTTGCAGCTCTGTCGCCCAGTGCACGAACTCCTTGGCCTTTCGCGAGGCCGCGGCAATGGTGTTGATATCGCCGTTCTGTTCAATTGAGAATGCCGCCACCGGCTTGCCGGTCTCCGAGATACCGTCCGCCACCACGCCGGTCCATTCCGGCTCGATGCCGACGACGATGCAGGCCGCGACATTCGGGTTGGCGCCGGTGCCGATCATAGTGCGGAAGTGAAGATCGAGATCCTCGCCAAACTGCAGGCGGCCGTAGGCATGCGGCAGGGCCATCGTGCCCTTGATATTGTTGGCAACCGCCTCGCATGCCGCATTGGAGATGTCGTCCAGCGGCAGGATCACCACGTGATTGCGGACACCGACGCGGCCGTTCTCGCGACGGTAAGCCATGATTTTTCTGTCAGCCATCTTGCCTGCTCCCTACCAGCGCTTGGTCTTGAGGTTGTGAACGTGCACGTGATCGCCCTTCTTCACAGCCTTGACGATTCTGCCAATGTCCTCGCCATATTTGACAACCGTGTCGCCCACGGCAAAATCGTCCAGGGCAACCTTGTGCCCGATCGGCACGTCCTGATTGGCCTTGAGGCCGAAATCCGAGTTGTCTTCGGTCACGACACAGAGCATTTCCGTGCCGGCCGACAGACCTTCGACAACAACGACACCGACATTGTCCTTGAGATCGTGAACCAGCAGTTGGGGTTCGGACATTCTCATTACCTTTCTTGCAATGGGAAGAACCGTGGATCATTCAGGATCACGGTTGATAAGAAATCTTATGTCTTATATAAAACATATGAATTGACGGTATGCAACACCATGTCGTCTCGAACATATAGATCTGCTTGTTATGATGGCGCTGATGGCTGAAACGACCGATTTGACAGCACCGCCCGGCTTCCTTCCGCTCTACCGTCAGGTGCGCGATATCCTGATCGGACGGATCATTTCCGGTCAGTGGACGCCCGGCGCCGCTCTGCCAAGCGAGATGCAGCTTGCGGCCGATCTGGGAGTGTCCCAGGGCACCGTGCGCAAGGCGCTCGATTCCATGGCCGACGACAGGCTGGTGGTGCGCCATCAGGGCAAAGGCACCTATGTCGCCGAACACGATCAGGACCGCGTTCTGTTTCAGTTCTTCAACATCGTTTCGGACAGCGGTGAGAAGCGGTTTCCCGACAGTGCCGGTGTGAGGCTGAGCAAGATGCCCGCAAGTGCGCACAGCCGCGAGCGCCTGCAACTGCCGCCGGGGTCCAAGGTGTGGCACATCACACGGCAAAGGCTGCTCGATGGCCAGGCCGTCATCCTGGAAACGATAGAGCTGCCTGCTACCAGGTTTGCGGGCCTGGGCGAGATCAAATCCTTACCGAACAACCTGTACGAACTGTTCGCGGCCCGTTTCGCCCAGCCGGTCGTGCGGGCAATCGAGGGGCTCAAGGCG
>JANQIR010000055.1 GCA_028282065.1 Aestuariivirgaceae bacterium | reverse complement strand
GTTCAACCGGGCCGTTCAGGCTTTGCGCCAACCAGGTTCGGCGATCAAGCCGTTCGTTTATGCCGCGGCGCTGGACAATGGTTATACGCCGGCGTCAGTCGTCATGGATGCGCCGATCGAGATCCGCATGCAAAGCGGTGAGATCTGGAAACCGAAAAACTACTCCGGAAAATTCTACGGTCCCTCGACATTGCGGCGCGGAATTGAGCGCTCGCGAAACGTCATGACCGTCCGGCTGGCTCACGACATGGGGGTGGGTAAGTTCAAATCGCTTGTCGAGCATCTGGGCATCTACAACGACATGGCGCCGGTATTGGCCATGTCCCTTGGGGCGGGCGAAACCACGTTGCTGAAAATGGCAACCGCCTACTCGATGCTGGCCAATGGCGGCAAGAAGATCAACGCCACGCTCATTGACCGCATTCAGGACCGGCACGGGCGTACCGTCTATCGGCACGATCAGCGCGAGTGCCTGCAGTGCAAGGCACAGTCCTGGCAGGACCAGCCGGAACCGGATATTCTGGAAAACCGCCAGGAGATCATCAATCCCTACACCGCCTACCAGATCACATATATGTTGAAGGGTGTGGTCGATAGCGGAACGGGCAAGGCGCTTCGTGACGTTGGCAAGCCGGTTGCCGGCAAGACCGGCACCACAAATGAAGTGCGTGACGCATGGTTCATCGGCTTTGCGCCGGACCTCGCCGTTGGCGTGTATGTCGGCTACGACAAGCCGCGACCCATGGGCAAGGGATCGACGGGCGGCGAACTGGCCGCGCCGATCGTTGCGCAGTTCATGAAGCTTGCGCTGAAGGAGGCGCCTGCAACACCGTTCCGCGCCCCGTCGGGCATACAGTACATCCCGATCGATCCCAATACCGGCCAGCGTGCGGCTTATGGCGACCCAAACGTCATTCTTGAGGCCTTCAAGCCCGGTGAACAGCCGGGGACCGGCTCGCTCGTGATCGGTGGTGGTTTCGGTGCGACCGGTGGCAGCACAGCCGTTATCGAAGGTGGCTTGACGACGGGTACGGGCGGGCTTTATTGACCGGGGTCCGGTTGGTCGGGGTTCAATCCAAACGAAAGAATGAGGAACGCGCGCGATGCGGGCTGAAATCTCCAGTATTGTTGACGACATGAAGCAGTCGATCGGACTGCTGAGGAGGCATCTTTGACTGGGACAACGCCCAAAGGAAACTGGCGGAGCTGAATTCCAAGGCGGAAGATCCGAACCTGTGGGACGACGCCAGTGCCGCTCAGGAGGTGATGCGTCAGCGCCAGGATCTGGAACAGCGCATCAATACCATTCTTGAGCTTGAACAGGTCATTGAAGACAACGCTGGCATGATCGAGCTGGCCGAGGAGGAAGGTGATGATGCGGTCGTAGCCGAATCGGAAGCCGCGCTCACCAAGCTGAAGAAGAAAGTTGCCAAGCTCGAACTTGAAACCCTGCTGTCAGGCGAGGCTGATCCAAACGATACGTTTGTCGAGGTGCATGCCGGGGCGGGCGGCACCGAGAGCCAGGACTGGGCGAACATGCTGATGCGTATGTATGTTCGCTGGGCCGAACGCCGTGGCTATAAGGTGGACGTGATCGAAGAGCATTCCGGCGAGGAGGCCGGTATCAAATCGGCCACGCTGCAGGTCAAGGGACACAATGCGTATGGCTGGTTCAAGACCGAATCGGGCGTGCACCGTCTGGTGAGGATCTCTCCCTTTGATTCCAATGCCCGCAGGCACACGTCGTTCGCTTCGGTCTGGGTGTATCCAGTCATAGACGACAACATCGAAATCGACGTGAACGAGAGCGATTGCCGTATTGATACCTATCGGGCGTCGGGAGCCGGCGGGCAGCACGTCAACACGACGGACAGCGCCGTCAGAATTACCCATATGCCTACGGGCATCGTCGTGCAGTGTCAGAACGAACGCTCCCAGCATAAAAACCGCGCAACAGCCTGGTCGATGTTGCGGGCGCGGTTATATGAGCAGGAGCTTCAGCGAAGGGAAGAAGAGGCGGCTGAACAAGCAGCTTCAAAGACGGATATCGGCTGGGGCCACCAGATCAGATCATATGTCCTGCAACCCTATCAGCTGGTGAAGGACCTGCGAACCGGTGTCGAAAATACCAATCCGTCTGCAGTTCTGGACGGTGATTTGGACGCGTTTGTCGAGGCTTCACTGGCCCATCGCGTGCATGGCGGTGATACGGACGGCATCAGCGATATCGACTGATCGTTCAGTTGGAACGTTTTGCAGGTTTGGTTGAAACAATTCTGTTTGCCGTCCCGGCGAATGCATCCGGTGCCGGAACGGTCGCCGCAACAGGCGAGCCCTATTGCAAGAGCGTTCCGTCAAGATGGTGCAACCTATCTGCAAAGCGCCCTGGAACGCCGGCAGGAACACATCTGCCGGCCGTGCTCAACCAAAGCTGTTTGGTTTGTAGAGGGAACCTGACCCGCTATCGTCATTCGGCTGCTTTGCCGCGATTTCCTTGAACATCGACTGGCCGGAAACCTTCATCATCATAGACGCCGAACTGTTGTCCGCCATCCTCGTAGTTTTGCGGATAAGCGCCCGAATCACCCATCGGATCGTCGGAGCGCTGGATCTTGCCGTCCACATAGGCGCCGTTCTCGATCGATAGGGTTTCGTTCACGACGTCACCTTCGACATGAGCTCCGGCATATATGTTCACGTGGACACCGCGAATCGGACCGATAATCCGGCCGCGCACGAACACATCCTCAGCGACGACCTGGCCGTGTACGATTCCTTGCACATCGATTACCGCTGATCGTGCGCGCACGTCACCGTTGACGGTTCCGTCGATCTGTAGTTCGCCACCCGTCAGGAGGTTGCCTTCAATCACGACTTCACTTGTGATGATCGATGGTCCGATACGGCCTGCCGGCTTACGTGGCTTGTTATTGCGTCGTCCTTTGAAGAGCATCTCTCGCCTTCCAGAAGCGAACCGGATTGAGGGCCCGCCCTTGCACGCGTGTTTCGTAATGAAGATGCGCGCCTGTGCTCCGTCCCGTATTTCCCAGCCGGCCGATCTTCTGATTTCTTGTGACCCTTTGTCCATGCGTCACTGCGACTGACCGTAAATGAGCATACCGTGTCGTCACGCCATTGTCATGGCGGATCTCGACCAGTTTGCCATACGCACCTTCCCAGCCGGCCTTGGTCACAACGCCATCGGCCGTCGTCAGGACCGGTGCTCCGTAAGGCGCCTTGAAGTCCACGCCATGGTGCATAGCCATTGTCTTGCGGAACGGGTCCTTGCGGGGCCCGAAACCACTGGAAATCCGGCTCACCTTGTGAAGCGGCAGCCCAAGCGGCAGTTTTGCCGTTTCGTGGCGGAGCTTTTCAAGCCGGATCATGCGCTGAACCACCTTGTCCATGCTAACGCCCAACCGATCGTCACGAAGCACCGCCGCTACGAAAGGTCCACCGATGGCGCTTGTTTGAAAGTCGGACTGGGCAATGAGCTTGTTGGCGTCGAGCTTGATCCGGGAAAGGACTTTGGCCGACGCCTGCATCTGCCGGTCAAGCCGCGCCGCAGCGGCCTCAAGCAGACCGATCTGCGCCCGGTTGAGGCCTTCAAATTGCTGCGTCATATCTCGCAGCGGCTTTTCAGCCTCCGACCGCGTGCGGAACTGCGCCGCATATGTCTGCCTGACCTTCCGGTCGTTCAATCCGCCATCTCGCCCTGGTTTGCTGCCGTCTTTCGGGGCGCTGTTACCGGGGGCAGGTGGAGCACCGTTCTGTGTGTCGGTTCCTTCGATGCCGCCATTGTGAAAGAACTCGCTCAAGCGCTTGTGCTGTTGCACCAGGGTTTCGTACTCGATGCGAACCTGGTCAACCTTTCCCAGATAAGCGTTTTGGTCCAGCATCAGTTTGGAATTGAGCCGGTCAATGGAACGCCGCATTTCGGTAATGCGGTCTTCGTATTCCAGCCGGGCCTGATAGAGCCTGCGTTCTTTCAGCGCCAGCAATTGATCCTTGAAGACGACGTTGATGGTCGCAAAGGCCAGCCAGAACAGCCCCACCAGTAGAAACAGCAAGCTTGTGGCCTGAACCCAGGGCCGCAAGGTGATAAACTGAACCTCGCCATCGCTGCGCAGGTATACCTGGCGTTCCTTGAACATATTACCCATACGTCCAACGCGCGATTTTCCGCGATAAGAATGACGGTGACGCATACCCCTACTCAGCGCCTTTTCCCCAGCGAAACAGCGAATCTTTAACCCTGCAACCCAACACGGCAATTGCGGTTACTTTGTGTCCAACACTCGCCTGACGCATTGGGTCGCATGCGCAGTGTGTCACAGGTCCCGATGTTGCGCCCTACGCACGGCACACCCGGTTGAGCGGCCGCTGCAAGCCATCGGTAGCGTGTCCTAGCTGTGCTGTTTGCGTTAGTCAATCCAACTCCTGCGCCGATGACAGCACCTGCTGTGCGTGCCCGGCGACCTTTACCTTTCGCCAGATCTGCGAGATCCGGCCTGACCTGTCGATCAAAATCGTCGTGCGCTCTATCCCCATGTAGGTACGGCCATACATGCTCTTTTCCACCCAAACGCCGTAGTTTTTGAGCACGCTTTGATCGGTATCCGATGCGAGCGCCACCTCAAGCTGGTGCTTGGCCTTGAATTTGTCGTGGCTGGAGATCGGATCGGCGGAGATACCGATAATGTCCGCCTCGGCGGTGTCGAACTGTGGTTTGAGTTCGGTAAAGTCCTTCGCCTCGCGGGTGCAGCCGCTTGTATCGTCCCGCGGATAGAAGAACAAAACCACCTTGCGTCCCATATGGTCCGATAATCTGACCGTTGAATTCCCGTCGGCAGGCAGCGTAAAGTCGGGCGCGCGCGATCCTGGAGTCAAACTCATAGGCATTCATGCCATCCTTTTGTCGTTTTGTAAGGCTCTTTAGGGAAGTTGGGCAGAAAGACCTGGTTCGCCAGAACCTTCCGGTTTGGTAATAATGAGTTTGAGATCATATGCGACAACCGGCTGGTGTGTGTCAAATCGGTGTTAACCGTTAGTACGGCAAACTTTTATTTACGGTTTGACATGCCTCAAATCGTAAATCTGCCAGGGTGGGACCTGAGTGTTGCGTGGCCACTTTAAACGTTGGTGTTTGATTTCGGTTCTGGCCTTTGTGGCCATTGGAGCCGTGGTCGCGGCGTCGTTCATGTGGCGGCTGTCGCAAGGACCTGTTTCGCTGACCTTTTTGAGCGGCACGGTGCAAAACGCCATAAACGCAAACCTGAGTGGTGTCTCTGTCAGCATTGATGATGTCATCATCGAGCAGGACCAGGCATCCGGCGCACCGCGTTTTCGCTTACGCAATATCCGTTTCCGTGACCAGAAGGGAGACATGATTGCGCGTGCGCCTCGTGCAGCTATTGGTGTCAGTGGCACCGGCCTGGTCACCGGGTCAATCGTGCCCAAGCAGCTAGAGTTGATCGGCGCGCGCATCATGATCCGCCGGTCGCTGGACGGATCTTTTCAACTCGGTTTTGGCCAGCCGGGACAAAATCCTCCATCGGGCACATCGCCGGGAAGTGAGCCGGCGGCAAATGCCGATCAAAGCGGAAAGCCTGCGGCGGCGGACCCGGGGAGCGGTTTCAAATTTCCCGAGACGGCCAACCTTCTGGATTTCGTCAACTCGCAGCTTGCCGCCAGTCAGGCATCGAAGTCGACCTTGAGCAAGATCGACGCGGTACTTATCTCGCAAGCCTCAATTTCGCTATATGACGAAGCGAACGATGCGCTTTGGTTCGCGCCGCGGTCCAACTTGGTGTTCCGCAGGGTGCCGTATGGGTTTGCCCTTTTCGTCGATGCCAGCATTTCATCCGGCGTCAAGCCATGGCGCACGGAGATCGTGGCGACCTTTCGCCAGCACAGCCGCAGCTTTACTGTCAGCGCGCGCATATTCGATCTCGTTCCCGCCGATATCGCAGATGAAGTTTTTGCCCTGTCGCAGCTTGCACAGGTCAAGGTACCGCTTTCGGGCCATGCCGAGGTCGAACTCACCGACAAGGGGGTCCTGACCAGGGCCAGCGCGGAACTAACCGTCGCCGCCGGGCGATTGGGCTTTCCAGACTATATTTCAAAACCGATTCTTGTCGACGAAGGGTTGCTTAGGCTGGACTACGACCCGCAATCGGGCGACGTGGTCATCGGTGATTCGGCGATTTTTATCGGCGGCTCTCAGGCGCAGTTGCAAGGGCGCATTCAGCCAAAGCGGGCTGAGAATGGAAAGCTCACGGGACTGGGCTTCATCCTTCGCGCACGCAATATAGCCATCGACACATCCGGTGAGTTGAAATCGCCGTTGGCCTTTGACCGGATCGATTTTAAAGGGGTGGCGGCGCTGAAGTCCGCCCGGTTGGATATCGAGGACATGGTCCTGATGGCTGGAAATGCTGGCGTGCGCCTGCGTGGACGGTTCGTCGGCGAGGATGGTGCCATCGGGGTCTACCTGGGTGGGAGGATACGCGATCTTCCCTGGTCTATCGTCCGT
>JANQIR010000013.1 GCA_028282065.1 Aestuariivirgaceae bacterium | reverse complement strand
GCATTCTTTGTGAAACCTGAGTCACTAAAAATGCTCTATCTCTTTGATATTGAGCATGTTCTTATCCGAAAACCGCACACACTTTTCGGGAACATGCTCAATATCAAAGAGATAGAGCATTTTTAGTGACTCAGGTTTCACAAAGAATGCTCTAGTTGCCTGAAGATGAAACTGAAACATACAATCCAGGGACTTTGCGCCATTTTGGTTTTGGCAACGCCAGTTAACGCGCAGTCCGGGGTCATCTTGAACGGCTCTGCGAACGTCGTTCACGGCGCGACGATGAAGATCGCCGGCCGTACTGTCACGCTGGCTAACATCATTGTTCCCATGCCGGGAACGTCGTGTCTGCTGCGCGGGCGAACTCACGACTGCGGCAAGCTCTCGCGAGCGGGCCTGATGGACATCACCGCAGGCGCCACAGTTAGCTGCGAGCCTGCATCAGAAGCCACATTCCTTTGTACCGCAGAAGGCTACGACCTTGGCTACGGCTTGATCCACGCAGGCTGGGCACTGCCCGGTGAAAGCGCACCGGCGCATTACCGCAGGAAGATGCAGGACGCAAAGATCCGCAGCCGGGGTCTTTGGCGGGCAAAGACGGCAGACGGTACATCACCGTTCACGATGTCTTTGCGGCGATAAACCCCGTATCAAACATTCAGCAGCAGAAACTCGCGCTCCCAGGAGCTTATCACCTGGCGGTACTGTCCCATCTCCTCCTCCTTGACACCCTGATAGGCCTCAACAAATCGGGTGCCGAAGACCTCCTTGAAGGGCTTGGAATAGTTCAGCTTAGACAGTGCGTCTGCCAGGTGCAGCGGCAGAGTATGGGCATACCGGTAGGCCGAGCCCTCGACGGGATCTGTCGGGTCGATCTTCTGGATCATGCCGAGATACCCGCACGCCAGCGATGCCGCGATCGCCAGATAGGGGTTCGCATCGGCGCCTGGCACACGGTTCTCCACCCGCATGTTCGCCGGATCGGAGGCTGGAACGCGTAGCGGCGCGGTCCGGTTGTCGACACCCCAGTGCGTGTTTGTCGGTGCGTCCTGATAGGGCACCAGCCGCCGGTAGGAATTCACATTCGGTGCGCAAAACGGCAGCGCTGCCGCCATGTAGCGCTGCAACCCGCCAATGTGATGCATGAACAGCTTTGACGGTTTTCCCGACTTGTTGGCAAACACGTTCTTGCCTGTCTTGATGTCAAGGATCGACTGGTGGACGTGCATTGCCGAGCCCGGTTCGTCTTCATGCGGTTTGGCCATGAAGGTGGCATACATATCGTGTTTCAGCGCCGCCTGACGCACGGTGCGCTTGAACAGAAACACCTGATCGGCCAACTCCATCGGATCGCCGTGGTTAAAGTTGATCTCCAGCTGGGCCGGGCCGCTCTCATGCGAGATCGTGTCGATGTCGATATTCTGAACTTCGCAAAAGTCATAAATGTCTTCAACGACCGGGTCGAAATCATTCGCTGCGTCAATACCATAGGCCTGGCCGCCGGCTTCCTGGCGGCCGGACCGG
This sequence comes from Aestuariivirgaceae bacterium, assembly GCA_028282065.1. Lineage (GTDB taxonomy): Bacteria > Pseudomonadota > Alphaproteobacteria > Rhizobiales > Aestuariivirgaceae > JANQIR01. The sequence continues at coordinate 1,686 of JANQIR010000013.1, read as the reverse complement.
CCAACCGCCGGTTCAAGCGGATAGTCAGGATCCAGGTTCTTCTTCACCAGATAGAATTCCAGCTCCGGCGCCACCACCGGTTTCCAGCCGCGTCCGGCATAGAGGTCCAGGATACGGCGCAGCACATGCCGCGGGGCGATGTCGACCGGCTCATCGTCGAGAGAAAAACAGTCGCAGATTACTTCCGCCGTCGGTTCGTCATACCATGGCACAAGACGGATCGTGCCAGGATCCGGCTTCATGTAGACGTCTATGGATGCCGGATTGGTCACCGTGGTCCCGCGCCAGTAGCGTCCGGTGACGGTCAGGATGAAGATCTCTTCAGGAACCCTCAGGCCCCTGCCCTGGCTGCCCTTAAGGAATTTTGCCGCCGGCAGTATCTTGCCGCGCGCCGTTCCGGACATATCGGGCACCAGGCATTCGACTTCATCGATATCGTGATCGCGGAGCCAGGTTTCGAATTTGCTCGCTGACATGGTTTGCTCATAGGTCGTTGGTCACAGCGCCCCGCTTGCTGCGCGTCATACACTCTGGCACAGAGTCGGGAAAAATTCTGCTAATGCCCGGCCACTTGACGGTCAAAATGCCGTCGCGGAATATGTCAGGCAACTGTTTTTTCATGAAGCGCCTAGTTTCCCAAACCAACAGTTAAAGGCCAAAATGTCCGATTTGAACTCAAAGGCTGCCGACGAAGCGGCTTCATTCCTGGCTGCGCATCCCGATATCTCAACCATCGATATGCTGGTTGTCGATATGAACGGCATTCTGCGCGGCAAGCAACTTGCCAGGGACTACATCGGAAAACTCTATACAGAAGGTGTGCGCCTGCCCGGCTCCAACTACCTGCTAGACTGGACGGGCCAGAATATTCCAACACTGCAATTTGGCACATCCGATGGCGACCCGGACTATTTCTGCTTCGCGGTGGAGGGCAGCCTCAAGCCGGCTCCCTGGGCGAAACGACCATCGGGCCAGGTTCTCGCCTCAATGACAGACGAACGGGGCATTCCGCATTTTGCCGACCCGCGTCATCTGTTGGACAAGGTAATCGGACGGTTTGCCGAACTGGATCTCACACCGGTGATCGCCATCGAGTATGAGTTCTATCTGATTGACCAGCATGCCGCCGCAAAGGGACAGATTCGGCCATCGGCCTCCTCCGAGACGGGTTGGCCCACAAGCACCACCAATGTTTACAGCCTCGACGACCTATACGACTTTGAAACCCTGATCGCCGACATCCATGAAGCATGTGACGTTCAGGAAATCCCGGCCGAAACGTTCGTGTCCGAATATGCACCGGGCCAGTTTGAGATCAACCTGCACCACAGCGCCGACGCGCTCAGAGCGTGCGATCAAGCCATTCTCCTGGAACGCTGCATCAAACAGGTGTCGCGAGAACACGGCCAGATTGCCACGTTCATGGCCAAGCCGTTTGCTGAAACCGCCGGCTCCGGCCTGCATGTCCATGTCAGCCTGATTGACAAGAACGGCGACAACGTGTTCGCCGGCGACATGGACGAGACAATCGGACGCCCCATCAACGATACGCTACGCCATGCGGCCGGCGGGCTTTTGTCCACCATGGCAGAAGCGATGGCGATCTTTGCGCCTAACGCAAATTCCTACCGGCGGCTGAGACCGCACACTTATGCGCCGGTGACCGGCCATTGGGGCGGTGACAAC
>JANQIR010000271.1 GCA_028282065.1 Aestuariivirgaceae bacterium | reverse complement strand
GCGGTAGCCGTAGTACGGGCGGTGGTAGTAACCGCCACCGTAGACCGGGGCGTGGAAGCTGAAACTGATATTCGCGCCGGCGCTTGCGGTGGAAGCGGTGGCACCCATTGCTGCGGCGGTGACGGTAGCGGCGGCAGCAGCGGCGATGATAGACTTGCGGATCATTGGTTAGGCTCCTCAATGTGTGTCAGCTGGCTGCTGACCTTTCCTCCTGCGGCAACCGCCTGCCCCCCTTGGGTGCGTTTGATTGCCGATGATGTAACGAGTTATACCGGTCCCCCCGTGAACCCATTCTGAGGGCACCGTTCATCTGGTATTCATGAAATGAACGCAGTTCGTAAAAGTTCCTGGTGTGGGACTTGACGCCGCCTTCATAAGTCGCGAGAAAAGCCCTGTCCCCGACCCGGTTGCATGTCCGGCAGGTGGGGACGGGACAGAGAAAAGGCCCGGAAAATGGATAAATTCACGCAATTGACCGGCATCGCCGCGCCGCTGGCGATCCTCAATGTCGATACCGACATGATCATCCCCAAGCAGTTTTTGAAGACGATCAAGCGCACCGGTCTTGGCTCGGCACTTTTTTTCGAGATGCGTTTCAATGACGACGGCTCGGAGAATCCGGACTTCGTTTTGAACAAACCGGCCTGGCGCGACGCGCAGATTTTGGTAACCGGTGATAATTTCGGCTGCGGGTCTAGCCGCGAGCACGCGCCGTGGGCCCTGTTGGACTTCGGCATCCGTTGTGTGATAGCGCCGTCCTTTGCCGACATTTTCTATAACAACTGTTTCAAGAACGGCATTTTGCCGATCACCTTGCCGCAGGAAGACGTCGACAAGCTGATGGATGACGCCGGGCGTGGCGCCAATGCGACCATCACTGTTGATCTGGACAAGCAGGAAATCTCCGGGCCAGACGGTGGAACCATCCGCTTCGATATCGATCCGTTCCGCAAGCATTGCCTCTTGAACGGCCTGGATGACATCGGGCTGACGCTGGAAAAGGAAAGTTCCATTGCGTCTTTTGAGGAAAAGCGCGCTGGTACCCGGCCCTGGCTTTAATGGGTCCTGACCCTAATGGAAATCGCGCGACTTCGGAATGATCTGGGCATTGCGCGGATGGCGGCGCAGATAGCCTTCGTTGACCGGGCGGGCCACTTCATCGGCATGTGCAAGCGGTGATGCGACAGGCATTTGCGAAAGCGCCTGCAACATGTGGGTATGGTCCTTGTAACGTTCTGCAACCACATGAATGACCCCGTCGTGGGATTGCAGACGGCCACGTATCAGAACCAGCCGGCTCCCCATGATGATCTTGCGGTAGGTCTGGAACGTGTCCGGCCAGGTCACCGTGTTGGCCACACCGGTTTCATCTTCCAGCGTCATGAAGATCACGCCTCTGGCGGTGCCCGGCCTTTGGCGCACCAGTACGACACCGGCCACGGCAACGTGTTTGCCGTCTTTCAGATGCACTAGCCGGTCATTGGTCACCACACCCTTTCGTGCAAAGTATTCTCGCATGAATTCCATCGGATGCGCCTTGAGCGATAGGCGCAGGGTCTGGTAGTCGGCGACGACATGTTCCGGTAGCGGCATGTCCGGCAGGCCGGCTTGCGGCTCATCGCCATGGTCCGGTGTGTGCGCCTGTTCGAACAGCGGCAGGGGTCTGGATCTGGCAAGTCCGCGCGCCTGCCACAAGGCCTGGCGCCGGTCGAGTCCGATCGAACGGAATGCATCGGCTGCCGCCAGCCGTTCCATGACTGCGGGCGGCAGGCCGGAACGCATGACGAGGTCGTTCATATCGTCGAACCGGCTGTCGCGCACGGCAACCAGGGTATTTGCCGGATCCTCGCCCAGCCCGTCGATCTGGCGCAAGCCCAGCCGCAGGGCAAACCCGTCCCGGCCCACCGGTTCCAGCGTGTTGTCCCAGCCGCTGAAATTGATGTCGGGCGGGCGCACCTCGACGCCATGCTGGCGGGCGTCACGGACAATCTGCGCCGGGGCATAAAACCCCATCGGTTGGGCATTGAGCAGGCCGCAGGCAAAGACATCCGGATGATGGCATTTCAGCCAGCTTGAGACATAGGCCAGATGGGCGAAGCTGGCCGAATGGCTTTCCGGGAAACCATATTCGCCGAAGCCTTTGATCTGGTCGAAACAGCGCCGGGCAAAATCTTCCTCATAGCCGCGTGCGGTCATCCGGGTGACCATCTTGGCTTCGAACGTGTGGATGGTGCCGCGCCGCCGGAAGGTCGCCATAGCGTGGCGCAGTTCGTTGAGTTCCCCCGGTGTGAACTGGGCTGCCACCATGGCCAGCCGCATGGCCTGTTCCTGGAACAGCGGCACGCCCATGGTCTTGCCGAGCACACTGGTCAACTCGTCCTTATCGCCATGCCCGGGGCCCGGAGAGGGGATGATGACGGGTTCCTCACCGCTGCGCCGGCGCAAATAGGGATGTACCATGTTGCCCTGGATCGGACCGGGTCGGACAATGGCGATCTCGATCACCAGATCATAGAAGGAGGCCGGCTTGAGCCTCGGCAGCATGGACATCTGGGCCCGGCTTTCGATCTGGAATACACCAATGGTATCGGCCTTCTGGATCATCTCGTAAACCGCCGGATCCTCGCGCGGCACCGTGGCCAGCGTATGGGCGATGCCGTAATGGCGGTGCAGAAGTTCGAAGCACTTACGGATACAGGTCAGCATGCCCAGACCCAGCACGTCGACCTTCAAAATGCCGAGCGCATTGATGTCGTCCTTGTCCCACTCGATAAACGTGCGCTCGTCCATGGCGGCATTGCCGATCGGCACGCTTTCGCTCAATGGCCCGCGGGTCAGCACGAAACCACCGACATGCTGCGACAGGTGGCGGGGAAAGCCCATAAGCTGTTCGGCCAGCCGCAAGGTACGGGCAAGATGCGGGTCCTCAGGATCGAGCCCCGCTTCGCGCACGCGCTCTTCCGGCACGCCGTCGCTGCCAGAACCCCACATGGTGCCGACAAGGGCCGTGGCAACGTCCTCGCTCAGGCCCATGACCTTGCCAACCTCGCGCACGGCACTACGCGCGCGGTAAGAGATGACAGTGGCGGCGATACCGGCGCGGTGCCGTCCATAGCGCTGATAGATGTACTGGATGACCTCTTCACGGCGCTCATGCTCGAAATCGATATCGATATCGGGCGGCTCATTGCGTTCGGCGGAGATGAACCGTTCGACAAGCACATCGATCTCGACCGGGTCGACCGCCGTAACGCCCAGACAGTAGCAAACGGTGGAATTGGCTGCTGAGCCGCGGCCCTGGCACAGGATCGGCGGTGACAGGGACCGGGCATAGTTGACGATGTCATGTACGGTGAGGAAATAAGGCGCGTATTCCAGCTCGGCGATCAGTTCAAGCTCCTTGCCGAGCAGGTCTGAGACCTTGGCCGGGATGCCACCGGGATAGCGCCAATGCGCGCCCTGCCAGGTCAGGTCCACCAGATGGCTTTGCGGGGACTTGCCGGCCGGGACCGGTTCATCCGGGTATTCGTAACGCAGTTCATCCAGTGAAAACCGGCACGCGCCGGCTATCTCCAGCGTGCGCTCCAGGGCATGTTCAAAGCCCTTGAACAGGCGGGCGATCTCCCCGGGCGGCTTGATATGGCGTTCGGCATTGGCGGCCAGCAGGAAGCCTGCCTCATCGATCCGGCATTTCTCCCGGATACAGGTGATAACGTCCTGCAGGGCCCGGCGCGAAGGATCATGATAATGCACGTCATTGGTAGCGACGAGCCGTGTGCCGGTGCGATTGGCAAGGACGTCAAGCCCGGCGATACGACGCCGGTCGTCACCGCGGTAGAGAAACTGTGCCGCCAGATAGACCGGGCCGGCAAGAGCGTCCCTGCAACGGTTAAGCGAAGCTTCGAACACCTCGTCCGGCCCCTTATCCAGATCGTCCGGCGGCAGGACGACAAATATCTGTCCCTCGCCATGGGCGGCGACATCATCGAACGACAAAAGACACGCACCCTTTTCCGCGCGCATCTTGCCCACGGTCAACAGCCGGCATAGGCGGCCATAGGCGGCGCGGTCCTTCGGGTAGCACAGCAGGCTTGGCGCATTCTGCAAGTCCAGCCGGCAACCGACAATCAAGGGAAGCTCCGCCGCCTTGGCGGCGATGTGGGCGCGCACCATGCCTGCCATGGTATTGCGGTCGGTCACGGCCATGGCTGCAAGACCCTGAGCCTTGGCCGCGTGCATCAGCTCATCGGCATGGGAACCGCCGCGCAGGAAGCTGAAATTGGTCGTTACCTGAAGTTCGGCATATGATGTCATGCAAACAGCCCGTGCATATGCCAGACAGGCTCGCCCCTTACAGCGGCATCCTGATAGAGCCCCGAGCGGAACAGCCAGAACCGCCGCCCCCCGGCATCCTCGACATCGTAGTAATCGCGTACCTCCTCGTGATTGCCGATCTGCCGCCACCATTCAGGCAGAATACGTTCCGGTCCGCGCGCGCGGGCGACCCGGTGCAGAACGCGGCGCCAGCGGAACATGACCGGCGGACCATCGGGCACTTCGGCAACCGCCTCGATACGCTCCGGCCTGTCCAGCAGGCGCAGGGGCCGGGCCGGCACTGGCGAGGCCGCCGGATGATCCGGAGACGTGACCGCATCGGCCGGCTGGACGGCGCGTTCGGGAATATGGCTTTGCCTGAACGCAGTGCGGTGGACAGATGTGATGCCAGGGTGGTTCGACAACCGGTCGATGAGATGGCCCAGAGCCTGTTCGGCCTCAGGCGCTTGCGCATCCGGTGCCTGTGCAAGAGACATCTGTGCAAGAGTAAGCTGCCGGTCCTGCAGCGCCTCGGTCCGGGTGGCTGCAAGAATGAACAGATCGATGCCGAAGCCCGGATCGATCTGCTCAAGCCGGTCGCGAAACAGCACGGCAAGATGGTCGGGGTCTCGCGAGGGACGTGCCGTACCTATGCAGACGTGAGATGTGCGGCCATCACCGTGATAGGCCGACAGGCATGCCTGGCGTATGCCCTGGCCGTCCTTTTGCAGGCTGGTGCACAAGGTGGCGAGTAGATGATCGAGGATTTTCCGGTACCCGGCGGTCTCCAGTAAAGGCTCGGCAAAAATCAGGCGGGTGCGATAGGCCGGTGGCGGCCGTAAAGGCGAGACTGGTTCGGATTTGCCGCCCAGGGCCTGGTCCAGCCGGGTGAGAACGGATTGTTCCTCCCCGCTGCCGGGAAACCGCCGTGGCAGGCTGGCGCGCGGCAGGCCCATGAGCTGGGCGATGGTCTTGACGCCCAGCCGGCGCAGCAGCAGGCTGTCAGCGGCGGATATGCGCAAGGCTTCAACCGGCAGGGGCGCCAGCGCCTGCTTTGCCCCGCCCCGGGGGACAATGCGCTTTTCGGTCTGTTTGCAACGGTGGAAACGGGCCATGGCCCAGGCGGCGCCGGGCGTATCGGCAATGCCGATGCGGGCAGTGAACCCCAAACCTGAAAGCCGGTCCGAAAGATCCTGCGCCAGCGCCGTTTCTCCGCCGAACAGATGCGCGCAACCGGTTATGTCCAGCCACAGCCCGTCAGCGCCATCTACATTGCTCCAGGGCGTGTAACGGGTACACCAGTCCGCCAGCCGGTTGAGCAGCCGCCTGTCGCGCTGCGGGTCTGCAGGATGGGTTTTCAAGGACGGCAGCAGCGCAAAGGCATCGGCCAATGGCTGGCCCATACCGATGCCGGCCTGCTCCGCGGCACGGTTGACGTGGGTGATCCGCAAGCCCTTCGCATTATCGCCGACAATGGCGAGCGGTCGGTCCAGGTCATATGGCAAGTCGCAGGACTGCCGGCTTTGCCGCAGGAAGATCCGGTCGAGCGGCAGTTGCGGCAGCCAGACGGAAACGATGCGTTTCATGTAACCACTCCAATGCCCATTCGCCGCGCCTGCCGCCGCGGCAACGGTGTAATTCAGCCCGCCACCTTGCTGTCAGCGGGGCACGTGTGTCGTAAGGATCGGTTCCTCCCGGTAACCGTGCGATCCGCCATCGGCTATGGGCCGCGCTGGCATGATTCAGTCCGTGCGGCTGGATCAGCAACCCGGCCGTCTTGCCCTGTGCTGCTGCCAGGCACAGGCGCCGGGTATGGGTGAAGGACACCGTATTGGTTTCGGCGATGACCGCGGCCAGGCAGCCTGACCGCAAGCCTTCCTCGGCAGCCCATAAAAGATCGATGGCACGATTGATGGCGGCAAAAATCACATCGCCGGGCGCAAGGCCCAAAGCCGCCAGGCCATGGGCGTAAACAGGCCCGAATTCCCGGCGGTTTTGCGCATTCTGACACCATAGGACCGGCAAGCCATGCTTGTTCTGGCCGGCTTTACGCAGCTGCGATAGCAAGGCCAGGCCGAAGCCCACGGCGGCGCAACTGTCACCATAACTCGCCGCGGAGATTTCATGCAGCCCGTCGCGTTGCAGTCCGGCCTGCGGCAGGCTGGCATCGATACACGCAACACCGGTTTTCCAGCCTGTGGAAACAGTACCCGGGCCGGCTTTCCGGCCACTACCCAATACCGGCCGGTCCGGGCTGACCGACTGGATCATCCGGCGCAAGGCGGCAAGCTTCACCGATCTGTTTGAAACCGGTGCTGCACATACAGGTTCATCCTGGTCCGTTGGTGCATATGTTCGCGGCATGACGATAGCATCTAATATATATGTTCTCTTTTTGTTCTACATATATTGCTTTCCCGGAGTCAAGAATGATGCTTCCATGCCTGCGACGATCGGTGTCATAATTTGCCACAATACGTGCTCTATAAGAGGTGGCTTTCATACATTTGAGATCCTTAAGAGGTCCGGCTTATGAGTTCGAGGCTGACAGTTTCCGGTTTTCTTGCTGTGCTGTTGTTGTCGTCACACCCGATCCACGCGGCCGCGTCCGGCCCGGAAGGCACGTGGTTATCCGGTGAGAGAAACTCCAAAATCCTGATTGAATCTTGTGCCAGCGGCCTGTGCGGCAAGGTGATTTACATTGAAGACCCGGCCAAGCGCGGACGGCTCGATGTCCACAATCCAGACCCCTCGCTGAGGAGCAGGCCTTTACTGGGCATGACCATCATGCACAGCCTGAAGCCTGAAGACGGGCGGCCCAACCAGTGGCGCGGCCATGTCTACAACCCTCGCGACGGCAAGACCTACGACGTCTTCATCCGTCCCAAAGGGGTGTCCATGGAAGTTGAGGGTTGCCTGTTGAAGATCTTCTGCAAAACCCAGATCTGGCAACGGGTCACCGACACAACCGCAGCCGGCAGCGGCTGACACAATCGCACTTTGCCTGTTACGCAATTCACGACATAGGGGAACATGTCCGTCTTTCGCGTCATACTTTTTTTGCTGATGGCAACGGCTATCTCGCCACTGGTTCTGGCAATGCCTGCCGCGGCTGGAAACATCTACATTGCCGACACGGTGGGCCGGCTGAACCTGGAGGGCACCCAACGCGCCAAGGTCCGGCAGATCACTCGTGAAACCGAAAAGAAACTGCTGGAGGTCTTGCGCAAATACAAACTGAAGCCAGATGCACGGCCGGATTTCGACAGGCTGGTCGAGGCGTCCGGCGAATTGAAGAGCTTGCAGCGCAACGAGCGTAAACAACTCTCCGTCATCCTCACCAAAGACCAGATGAAACACTATGACGATATCATCAACGAGGTTGCCATAAGGGTTCGAAAGGCAGCCAAATAGCCGCTTCTTGAAACCACACAGGTGACAAAATCATCAGAATCATCCAAGAATCTGCATTCTGGCGTGCATTGGGGGAGCTTGCCGGGCAGGCCATAGGGGAAAAAATGTCAGCACTGAAAATCTTAACGGCAATTGCCATCGCCATTGTGATCTCAATGACCGGCCAGGCAGATACAGCAGCAGCCGGCAACATCTACAATTCCAATGTCGAGCGGAAACTGAAGCTCAATGGCGCCCAGCGTTCGAAAGTCGTGCGCATCGTCCGCAAGAGCCGCAGGCAACGCAACGTGATTTTCCGCAAGCACGGCATCAACCCCAACGCGCGGCCGGACTTCGACAAGCTCTACAATGCATCGACTGAACTGCGTGCCCTGCAGCGCAACGAGCGCAAGCAGTTGTCCAAGGTCCTGAGCCGCGATCAGTTGAAACACTATGACGCCATCATCAATCAGACGCGCGCACGGGTCCGAAAAGCGGCACAATAGAAGGTAGATGACTGGCGGGGGTCTTCCGCCACGAGAAATCGCATCTTATTTGTGATGGCCTGACGGCGTGTCTTTTGCGACAATGTCCTGGACTATCCAGGGCCAAGCTCCCCAGGGCCAAGCTCCAATGACATTAGATGAACTGTCCCGCCATACCGGCGCGGTCTGGCATGCCACGCCCGCGGCCACGCGCGGCATTGCGCTCATGGTGCTGTCGACCATGGCCTTTTCGACGATGCACGTTCTCATCCGCTACATTGCGGACGAGGTGCATCCGGTCCAGACGGCATTCCTGCGCAACTTCTTTGGTTTCATCGTCTTTTTGCCGGTCATTTTTCGCAGCGGGTTCGGGTTCCTGAAAACTCGGCGTCTGCCGCTGCATTGCCTGCGCGCCGTCATCAATGTCGTGGCCATGTTTGCGTTCTTCACCGCGTTGACCATATCGCCCGTGGCGCGGGTGACGGCATTGGGCTTTTCCGCACCGATTTTTGCCGCTGTGCTGTCCGTCCTGATCCTTGGAGAGCGTTTTCGCTGGCGTCGCTGGGCTGCGATCATCGCCGGTTTCATCGGTACCATGGTCATCCTTCGTCCCGGCGTCATACCGGCCGACCTGGGGTCGTTTCTTGTCCTGTCCTCGGCGGCGCTTTGGGGTGTAACGCTGATCGTCATCAAGAAACTATCGGATACCGAATCGAGCCTGACCATCACCGGTTATATGACCATTCTGCTGAGCGCTTTATCCTTTGTTCCCGCGCTTTTTGTATGGACAAACCCGCCGCTGGAAACCTGGGGATGGCTGGTCGCGATCGGGGTTATCGGCACTCTGGCGCAGGTTGCCGTGGCACAGGCGCTAAAAGAGGCGGAAATGACCCTGGTAATGCCGTTCGACTTCATGAAACTGATTTGGGTGGCCGCGCTCGGGTTCTGGCTGTTTGCAGAAATTCCCGACGCCTTGACATGGGTCGGTGCGGCCATCGTGTTCTCCAGCGGCTTCTATATTGCCTACCGGGAGCGCAAGGTCACCGGGTAATAGCGGCCGCACGGCAGACATCAAAACCGGCAAAGAGCCGCCGGGTCAGACCGATTTGCCCTTGAACTTGCAAATATCGGTGATCAGGCAGGCCGGGCAGTCGGGGCTGCGTGCCTTGCAGACATAACGTCCATGCAGGATCAGCCAGTGGTGGGCATGAAGTTTATGATGGGCCGGCACGACCTTGTCGAGGCCGGTTTCCACCGCCAAAGGCGTCTTGCCCGGCGCCAGCCCTGTGCGATTGCTGACCCGGAACAGATGGGTGTCGACGGCGATGGTCGGCTGGCCGAAGGCGATATTCAAGACCACATTTGCGGTCTTGCGTCCAACGCCCGGCAGGGCCTCCAGCTCTTCGCGGGTATCCGGCACCTGGCTTGCGTGCCGGGCAATGAGCGCTTGCGACAGGGCAATGACGTTCTTGGCCTTGTTGCGGTAAAGACCGATCGTCTTGATGTAGTCGCGGACCGTGGCTTCGCCCAGTGCGACCATCTTTTCCGGCGTATCGGCCACGGCGAACAGCGGCCCCGTCGCCTTGTTCACGCCGACATCGGTGGCTTGCGCCGACAACACCACGGCCACCAGAAAGGTGTAGACATTCACCGAATTCAGTTCGCCTTCAGGGTTCGGATTGGCCTTGGCAAACCGGTCGAATATCTCTTCAATCTCCGCCCGCTTCAGCTTGCTGACACGTGCCATTGTTCCTCAACCCATCCAGCTCTGTTTCAGTTGCGTATGCCTTCCGGCAGCCGGTACGTCAATTCATCGCCCTTCCGGCACACCGGTTTTCCTGTATGTTTTGCGATATGACCGCAATTGCTTCCAAAGACCACCCGTTTCGTGTCGTGCTGATCCCGCACCGCTCGCTTCCGCCTAAAGGGTTCATCATCCTGATGACGGTGATCGTCGCGGTTAGTTTTGCCGCCGGAACGGCTTTCCTGCTGATGGGGGCCTGGCCGGTCCTGGGTTTCTTCGGGCTGGACGTGTTGCTGATCTATTGGGCGTTCAAGGCGAGTTTCCGGGCGTCCGATCATCGCGAAACGGTGGATGTGACCGATCATGAAGTAATCGTGCGGCGCCTCGTGCCGCACCGGCCGGTTCAGGAACTGCGCTTTGCCCGGCAATGGGTCCGGGTGGAGTTGGAAGAAGATGCGGACCGCGAGCTGATTGGTTCTTTGAGGCTGTTTTCGCATGGCCGGGCCTATGAGGTCGGCGGTTTCCTAAGCCCTGACGACCGCAAGAGTTTTGCGACAGCCCTGAAGGCGGCTATCGCCGTGCCACGGATATAGGATCCGCCTGTACGAATATTCTTTCGCAGCACAACAAGAATCGGGTGGATTGAACGATGCCCGGTTCTTAGGTTCGCAAACACTGGAAAACTCTATTCTCGCTCTTTTGCCCAAGCGGCCCCGGAGACTAAAATGCTTGCCATGCCACAGACCACTCATGAGACCATGACCGGTTCGGACTACGACTACGTGCGTCAGGCCCTGTCGCACATCACCGACAACTGGCGCGACCAGCCCTCGCTTGAAGACATCTCAAGTGCCGTGGGCTTGAGCCCGGGGCATCTGCAGCGGGTGTTCACGCGTTGGGCCGGAATTTCGCCCAAGGCCTTTTTGCAGGCCATCACCCTGGACAACGCACGGGCGCTTCTGCGCGAATCCGCAAGCATCCTGGATGCGTCCTATGAAGTCGGCCTTTCGGGGCCGGGCCGTCTGCACGACCTGTTCGTCACCCATGAAGGCATGACGCCGGGCACCTACAAGGCGAAGGGCGAAGGGCTTAAGATCCGCTACGGTTTTCACAACTGTCCGTTCGGCCTGGCCTTGGTGATGACCACGGAGCAAGGCCTTGTCGGGCTGGCCTTTGCCGACCCGGGCGAGGAACAGGACGCCTTTGAAGACATGTCGTCGCGTTGGCCAAAGGCATCCTATAGTCGCGATGAAGCCGCAACGAAGGCGACGGCCAGGAGAATCTTCGACCCGGCGGAATGGAACCCGGAGCGGCCTCTGCGGATCGTCTTCATAGGGACTGACTTCCAGATCAGGGTATGGGAGACCCTGTTGCGCATTCCGCTCGGTAAACTGTCGACTTACTCGGATATCGCGGCACATCTCGGCCAGCCGACCGCCAGCCGGGCGGTGGGCACGGCGGTTGGGCGCAACCCGCTATCTTTCGTAGTGCCGTGCCATCGCGCCATGGGCAAGTCTGGCGGCCTGTGCGGCTATCACTGGGGACTTACACGTAAGCGCGCCATTTTGGGCTGGGAGGCGGGTCTTGCCGGCGCGGCCTGATGGCGGTCTTTCATATTGCCGCTGGTGCAGGTTCAATTCTAACTGCAAAGCGCACCGGATGTTCGGTGATGGGCGGGGCCGGCTGCTCTGCGGTCCGCTGAGAAGCTGGCCTGGGGTAACAGGATGCCTGATGCATTGGTGCGTTTTGCCTGGCCAAACCTGTAGACGCCGCACCTTTCCACCCGTGACAGCATGATTTTCATACATCTACGCACGCCTGAGACAATGTGCACAGCTTGGCGCAAGGAGTGTGTAAGCCTAATTTCAAGTTAGGAGAAAATCGGATTTCCCCTAAGTATATGAATTTCCATGGATTTTTTTGCGTAGACGAGCAGCAATCTTGATCCGTTACTCAAGAACGGACCCAGGACAAATTGGTTGCGGGGGCTCGCCCTCGCCATAGCCTGCTGCACGTAGCCTGGGACATCACGGCTTCCGAGCGGAAATCCTATGATATTGATCGCAATGCGCTTTTAGGATTACCAGAGCCGCGGCTCCCATGACGGGCAGCATATGGCAGAACACGATAAGGGTACCAATAAACCCCTTTCTCCCTTCTCCATCCGGTTCACCAAGGAAGAGCGTGCGCGCCTGGAAAAAGCGGCGGGCAGCCGGACTTTGGGAGCCTATATCCGGGACCGGTTACTTAGCGAGGACGTGGGTAGGCGCCGGGTACGTGGTCGGGAGCCAATCAAAGACCATGAAGCCCTGGCGCGGGTCCTTTCCCGGCTTGGTCAGTCGGAGATATACTCAAGCCTTCGGGACTTGGCCTTTGCTGCCAAGATCGGTGCGTTGCCCGTCAATCCAGATACTGAGCGACGGTTGGAAGACGCCTGCGTCCACATCGCGATGATGCGCGCCGATCTCGTTCGTGCGCTTGGACTACACGAAGGACCGCGTTGATGATTCTGAAAGGCAAACAGCGCGGCGGTTCCAAGCAACTCGCCATTCATCTGCAAAAGACCGAGGACAACGAGCACGTCGAGATTCACGAGGTGCGCGGCTTTGCTAGCAACGACCTGAATGAAGCCCTTTATGAAGCCTATGCCATCAGTCGGGGAACGCGATGCAAGCAGTTCCTCTATTCACTGAGTCTCAACCCGCCGGAGAACGAAACTGTTCCGATTAAGGTCTTCGAAAAGGCGATTGCCAACATCGAAGAGCGATTGAAGTTGTCCGGTCAACCGCCTGTCATCGTCTTTCATGAAAAGGAAGGTCGCAGGCATGCTCACTGCGTCTGGTCGCGGATCGATGGCGAAGAGATGCGGGCGATCAACATCGACCATGACCGCCTGAAGCTCAAAGACATGTCTCGCAAGCTTTACATCGAGCACGGCTGGAAAATGCCGCAAGGGTTCGTCAAAGCCGAGGAGCGCGATCCGCTCAATTTCACCCGTGCTCAATGGCAACAGGCGAAGCGCATTGGCCGTGATCCGCGCGCCATCAAGACCATGTTCCAGGATTGCTGGGCGATTTCGGATTCCGGAAGAGCGTTCGCAGAAGCGCTCAGGGAACGCGGTTATCATCCCTGCCAAGGCGACCGTCGTGGCCATGTGGCGGTCGATCATCGCGGCGAAATCTACGCCATCGCCAAGTGGGTCGGCGTTCGCGCCAAGGAGGTGAAGGCACGCCTTGGCGAGCCCGATGACTTGCCGTCCGTTGCGGTGACGAAGGCCAAGATCGCCAAAGATATGACCGGCGCTATCCACCGCCATATGGACGATGCGGACAAGGACTATCGCGTGCGCAAGAAAACTCTCGAGACACGCCGACTGAAGCTCGTCAACGTTCATCGGACTGCGCGTTGGCAGCTTCATCGACAACAGGAGAGCCGCCAAAGGCGGGAAGTACAGGAACGCGCGACGATGTTGCCCCGAGGCTTGAAAGCCGTGTGGTTCTGGCTAACGGGACGATATATGTTCATCCGCGAAGCGATGGAACGGGATGCCCGACTGGCTGCCCATCGCGACGCACAGGAACGGCAGGCGCTCATCGATGAGCAACTGGCTGAGCGGCGACGTTTGCAAAGAGAGATCAAGCACGTTCGCCGCATGCATGTCGCCGAATTGACCCGGCTTTATCGCGATGTCGCCGAATACCAGCAACTTGGTTTGGAGGATGATCAACCCGATAACAATCAGGTTCAAAAACGCAGACGTCGGCGACGTCGGACGGATACGCCGGTACCATCCTTGTAGTTCAAAAAAGAAGTTATCATATGCGTAATTACATAAAATACGTAAAATGCAGAAAACTTGGAATTTCTGATATTTTTGCGTATACTAAAGGAATGAAGGAAACAGGACCGATCGATATGCCCTCCGTGTCTTCCGCTGACCTTATTCGCAAGTTCGGGCGCTATCGCGACATCGCCCAGCGCGAGCCGTTGACCATCACCAATCATGGCCGCGAGAGCCTCGTTCTTCTCTCAAGCGAGGAGTATCAGCGCCTGAAACGCCGCGACCGTGAAGTTCTCCGCCTTGAGGATATGGGCGAGAGCTTTCTGGAAGCACTGGAGAAAGCCGAGGTGCCGGCTGAACAAGCCCATCTGGATAACATGCTGGAAGACTGGAAACCGTGAGTCTGCCGGTTCCAGAGCCGGGCCTTGTTATCCGCTATTCCTATCTCTGGTCGGAAGAACAGCGCGCTGGGCGCGAAGAAGGCGTCAAAGACCGTCCCTGTGCGGTTGTCCTGACGAGTGAACAGCACGACGGCGACACCCTCGTCGTTGTAGTTCCGATCACACATACCGAACCAAGAGACCAGACCAGCGCGATCGAGCTGCCCCCACAAGTGAAAGCCCTCTTGGGTCTTGACGACGAGCGTTCCTGGATCGTCTTCAGCGAAACCAACCGCTTTATCTGGCCTGGCCCCGATCTGCGCCCCGTCCCTGGCAGCGAACCTCCAGAGTTCGCCTATGGCTTCCTGCCGCCGAAACTCTTCAATGTTCTCAAACAGCGCATGGCCGCGAAAATCCGGGCAAGACTGTTCAAGAGTGTCAAACGCACCGAGTAATTTGCACTCTCCCAGCGGCGCAGCCGCATTTCGTTCTCTCACCTGCCTGCTTTTCGGAGCCACCCCTCACCAAAACAGGGGGTGGCGCATGAAAAGAAGGCAAGGAACCTGCTTTTTGGTGGACCCTGGAAAATTACCGTTCGATCGAAGATACTTATTTTGTCAGAGAACACGTAAACATCAAATCGAGGAGTGCTCAGGGGAGTAGGTCACGCCGCACTCGCACTCGCACTCGCACCAATCTTGCACAATGCGCAGAATGGGCGGATTGCTGCTGTTCGTTGCGGATGCGAAGTGTTGGGCAATCTGGCAGGGGGAGCGGAAGTTCGCTGCACATGCGAGCACAACTGATTGTAATTCAAAAAGCTGACATTCTATTTACACCCAAAAAGGCAAACGCGAGTACAATCAGATGTTCTCCGAAGCATCATTTGCAATGGAACATTTAGAGAGCATTTGTTATAGAACTCTTCATTAGTCGAGCGCGTTTGCCCTAACAAATTCGATTGGTGCCGCCTATTCAATGTCTTATGGTCAGCGGGAACGCTTGCAACCACATCCGTGGGACGAGATTTTGACCGAAACCCAAGGCACCCTTTTTGCCGACCGCTTCTTAGGAAAGTATGCGGGTTCAATCATGTCCGACCCAACCACGGCCTTGGTCGAGTTGGTCGCAAACGCATGGGATGCCTACGCCACGGAAGTGAACATAACTTGGCCGGAAGCCTCCAGCAGCACTCCCTTCTCAATTCGTGACAACGGCTCAGGCATGACGAGCGAGGAGTTCTCCATGCGCTGGCGAACGCTCGACTATGACCGCACTAAGCACCAAGGGACTATAGCGGACCCACCAGAAGGCCTCGAAAACGCTCGCCCGCGGCGAGTCTACGGAAACAATGGGCGCGGAAGGCATGCAGCATTCCACTTTTCCTCCCCGTACCGGGTAATCACCGCAAGGGAAGGAAAGCAATGCGTTTTCGATGTATCGCAGGGCATGGCACATCCATTGGAAGTTGAACTCGTCGAAGAAATCGAAGGTGATTTCCCGTGCGGCACTGCGATTGTGGCGCTTAGCGTATTGGGAAGCTCGCTCTCGCCCGAAGATGTTCGGGCTATACTCAGTACGAGATTCCTTTTGGACCCTCGATTTGCCGTCGACGCCAACGGTATCTCAGTTTCTTTTGAGGACGTTCCTCAGAACCAGATCAAAGATGTCACGATCCCGGTAGCAGAGTACGGCACAGCGAAGATGCGGGTCATGGATTCCTCTCGTGCCGACCGTACGTCAAAGCAACATGGCATAGCGTGGTGGGTGAACCGACGCCTTGTTGGCGAAGCTGGGTGGAACACCTTCTGTGACAGATTAATCGACGGGCGCACAGAGGAGGCAAAGCGGTTCTCGTTTGTCGTCGAGGCAGACTTCTTGGAGCCGGGGGATATTTTGGCCGACTGGTCGGGGTTCCGTGAAGAACAGCCGCGCTGGGCAACCACTAAGTCGGTGGTACATGACCAAATTCGGCGCGAGCTATCTGAACTTCTTAGCGCTAAGCGCAAGCAAACGCGCACAAGCATCGCAACCACACATGCTGAAAAGGTGCACGCACTTCCTAAGCTCAGTCAGGATCGATGGAACGGGATGCTCGACGAACTGATTGAGCGATGCCCCACACTTGGCGAGGCGCAACTTGATCAAGTTATGGGCATTCTAGCCAACCTCGAACTGGCACAGTCTCAATACAGCCTTCTGGAGAAGCTTCATGAGCTATCGCCAAGCGACTTGGACTCGTGGAACGGCCTGTTGGAAGAGTGGACACTCAAGTCTGCCAAAGAGGCGCTGGACGAAATCGCACGCCGACTAAAACTGATAGAAGAGATCAGGCAAAAGACGGCCTCAGAAGACACCGACGAGGTTCAAGAGTTACAGCCCCTGTTTGGCGAAGCACTCTGGATTTTTGGACCGCAGTTTGAGAGCATTGAGTTCACATCAAACAAGGGAATGACGAAGGTCATCAAGGAACTTTTCAAAGTTGATGATACGGGTTCACGAAAACGACCAGACTTCGCCATCCTGCCTGACAGCACTGTTGGTTTCTATGACGTTCCAGCGTTTGATGACGAGCACAACCAATGCGGAGTAGAGGCTCTGGTCATTGTCGAATTGAAACGTCCCGGCGTTCCGTTGGGCCACGAAGAGAAGTCTCAAGTCTGGCAATACATCAAAGAGCTACGAGGCAAAGGGCTCATTTCTGCTAATACCAAGGTAACAGGGTTCATCCTTGGCGACAGCATCGCACCACAGGAAGGCGAGCCCTTGAAGCCCTCAGATCAAACTGTGATTCGCCCCATGCTATACACAGCGTTTATAGGTCAGGCAGAGAAGCGAATGCTGAACCTGCACAGGCGTTTGACCAATGCGCCGTTCATGAGAGTAGCTGAAAAAACAGCTTCACCAGTTCAGCCCGACTTAATTGCAGAAGCGGCTCAGGGATAACGCCGATTACGCGAAAGCCTACAATTGAGTTTCACCTAGCGCGGGACCCGCTCACGCGGTATCGCCTTAGTATCCGCATACTGCGAAGTAGTTTGCGGCGTTTTGCGGAGTGACGAGATCGACTGCCTTGGCGAGAGGCCTGCGGTCAACGTCATCTCCCAGTGCCCACGTCGAACGGCGTTACATCGCGCCGGGCAAACCGATGTAGAACGGCTTTGTCGAAAGCTTCATCGGATGACTACGCGATAAGTGCCTCAACGGGCTCGCACCGGCTACAGTTGAATCCCAGTCCACAAGGGATCATAATGTGAACAGGGCTAACTTATAAGCGTGGACAATCGGGGAGCAAGTCAATGACTACGTCGTTCCAACTTTTCAATGAATTCCCAGAAACAGGGCCACGCACCCTTAGTCAACTGCTGAGCATCTCGCGAGTAACTACTGTCTGGGGACCCGCTTATGACAACATAAACAGCGCATATGTGTCGAACAAGAGTCGACTTAGTCCTGATTTTTTCCTGAATTTACTTGAACGTGATAATTCTCCAGTATGCGTAATGGCTAGAGAAGAATGGCTCCGGGACAGATCATTTCGAGATCGCTATGCATCTAAAGAATGGTCGGGAGCTAGATGGCACGACGGCTTCGATGATCGAATTCGTGATATTCTGGATGATGATCTGCAAAAGAATCTGCCGCCCGAATCGAGACGCGTGGTCGTGGCTGGAAACGATCTAGGTTGGCAAAAAGCAGAGCAATTGCTTGCGGAGATTTGCCAGGAGACTAAGTGTAAACTGGAAAAAATTGCCAATGATTCAAGTAACTTGCCACCAGGAATTGCAAGTCGCATTGAAAGGTACAAGACAGATTACAATCCGATCCAGACGCTAGTTCGTGACGTTTGCAATCACGATACAGCCCGAATTGCCGCTGGAGCAAGAACTGCCTTTCTAGACTCAAAATACCTGCATCTAGTACAAAGAATTAGACAAACTGGTCTGGATTTCTTTCAATCTCATTCCGATTTCTTTGCTCCGAAAGAGTGGATGCAGGCACCTCAGGCATTGGAAGTGCTGGACCGACTTCAACCCTTGCAAACACAAGACGCGTTTGAAGAGTGGTTTAGCGATGAGAAGAGCTCGGATCGGCTGCAGCTTGTGCGGCTATTTGAACATCCTCAAGAAATTTCGATTAAGGAGGAAATCTTGCAACGCCTGCTGCGGGTAATGGGGCCGCTCAATCAACCAATCATGGATGAACTGTTTCCGGACCTCAAGATCGGCGACGCGGTTTTGAAGGTGTTCAGCCTAGGTGCCCTCGCCCAGGCTGTGTGGCTATTGTGTTCTTCGGGGGCAGCAGTGACAACCGGGTTGTTACGCATTCCACTACGGGGACTGGCTCGTTATGGTCGACGCCAAAATTGGTCAATGTACCCCGCAACAGACAAAGTAGACCTCGCGACGAACAACACAGCCGCTGTATTCCAGTTAGTGTTCGGAACACGCCGTCCAAGTGAACGCCAGTTTCGCGCGGTCGTGCGAGCATTGTCCCGTGAAGTTGAACAGGCGGGTGGTGACACATGACAGCGCCACGCGGCGAACCCAAGCAGATGCTTACCACTGATGACCACTGTTCAGCTGGGGAACCTTTGCAAATCAAGACTTGAAGAGTTCCAGTTTAGCCGGGGTGGGGAAGGAACAAAAAAGCCGAGTTCTTATCTTCGTACTGGACAGTGCGCAGCACTTCCGTTTTTGGTATGGTGCGCGGCGGCGCTGATGAGGCACGTGCCGCAAATCAACTTGGTCAGAATGTCAGCATTGTCGACTTCGGTAATGCGGCACGAAGCAAGCGCAGCAAATGTCAGCAAACGGGCACTGCGAATTGCCTCAGCGAACGACCGCTTTGGGCCAGTTTGGCCTACGGTCTGAACGGAATCATGTTTGAGCCACCGTTGGCAAACAACACAGCTCCTTTTTCGCGAATGGTTGCGACTGTTGGGACCAGCGTTGCCACCGGCCCGGCACCTCAAATCTCAACGCTTTCCGAGATCGAGAGCGCGTCTTCCAACTCAACGCCAAGATAGCGGACGGTGCTGACGTCAGACAGTGGTCCGCCACAATTTGATGCCATAGCATTCTTCTAATTTTCTGGATGTCTGACGGAACTCTTCCCACCATACATGTATCAGCGCAAGCAGGGTTACCATGCCCACAAATGATCCGATGCCCCAAATGCCAAAATCGATCTCGGTGGTTGGCTCAAAAAAAATCTTCTCATAACCGATCCACAATGCATATGTTGGTAAGCCGAGAACAACAAACAGCGCCGCACCTCTTAAAACTATGTAGTAAGGTAACGAAAGCACTTTAAAGCAACTTTCCTCGAGTAAATTTGGCAATGATACTGTTCTAGTGAAAGCCGGAACAGACAAATTTTCAAGATATTGCCTAGATATGTCAATCATATTCGTATTATTTTTTTCCAAATTGTCAATAACACTGTGCGCTTTTCTATGTATATTTATGGCTTGTGCGAGCGCTTGGCAAAAATATATGGTTAGTGCACACAAAATAAAATATGCTGCAATATCGAACAACCTTGAAGGGACATCGCCTAGACCCGGGATTTTCCGAGTGGTTGTCTCGTTGTCCATTTTCGACGCCTCACCACCTTTAGACGCAGGGTCCTTCCCACTAGTTTCCGTCCCAGTGCAGGCGCACTCCGCCTGGCACGGATCGCCATTGTGTTCTGAGACTTTATTGGGCGCGGGCAGTATGATCAGTGCAGAGAAGACGACCAACACTAGCCAAACCTGATTGCTTAACTTATTTTGTACAGACAACGCGTTGGCCAAATCCTTCACCGTCGAAGGAACCATCGGTTCAGAGTCTTTAGCCATAACATCTCCAATTCTTATTTATTATAACAATGTTGCGCATACTGCGCCGAATTATCTTAGTTTTGCGTTTTTGGAGTAAAATTGCGACCGTTTAAAACGCGTGTAAGAGTTTGCATTTGGCCGGTCTTATCTGATCGGCGGTAACGGATCGAGAGCGACTAATAGCACTTAATGAAAGTCCGCTACTTCAATAATGTATCTGCTTCGCCGTCAACATTGGACATTCAGCAGTCCACCGGCATCCAGTCGAAATGTCCGCATCGCCGACATTGGATTGCCCAACACTTCGCAGGTGCAATGAACGTCCGCATTCGGAGCCGGGACTTGTAATGGCGAATGGCCGGTCTGGGCCGGCATTGCCACCGGCCCGACACCTCAAATCTCAACGCTCTCCGAGATCGAGAGCGCGTCTTCCAATTCAACGCCAAGATAGCGGACGGTGCTGTCCATCTTCGTGTGTCCGAGCAAGAGCTGCACTGCCCGCAGGTTGCCCGTCTTCCGATATATCTGGGCAACTTTTGTGCGACGCATGGAGTGGGTTCCATATGCGCTCGACTC
>JANQIR010000131.1 GCA_028282065.1 Aestuariivirgaceae bacterium | reverse complement strand
TGCCGCGGAAACGCCAGTGGTGTCCGGCTTCATCGTCAGTGCAATGATGCTTGTGTCGGTTGTAGCGGGATGGGGCGTGCTGCCCTTGCGCCGCCGCATCGGGACGCTGGCATGTTTTGTCACCGCCTTGGTGATGCAAACGGCGCTGATCTTCGTTCTTGCAGCCAGTGTGCATCCCTTTGTCATCGCGTTATTGGGGTTGAGAATGGTGCCGGATGCCATTGCAAGACCGTTCATTCTCGAAGTTGTCCAGCCCCGGATCGACAGTCACTACCGTGCAACTTATCTCTCTGTTCAAAGTCTTGCCGGGCGCATCGTGCTGGCTGTTGCGCTGTTTGTCACCGCGTTTGCCGTCCAAGAGACCGAGGCTGGCGCAATGCTGCCTTTGGATGTCATCTTACCGTGGTACGGCGTCGCCGGGGGCGTCTTGATCGTGTTTGTCCTGGTCAAGTCCCGTTGGCTGAAATCCTGATACCTGCAAGGACTTGCGCATGACGCATGCGTCCATAAGGGAAATTGATTTGTCAGGCGGCGCACGCTCTTGATAACGGACTTTTCGTTCCAGGTGGCTTGCCGGGTTCGATTCACCAGTTGCAGCCGCCAGAAAGGCCCGTCGTGACCATGTCAATCTGGCAGAATATTTCCAACACCGCCTCGGCCGTTGGCGGTCCCTTGTTGTCCGTCCTGCAGAAGCTGACCGGACAGAAACTGGAACGCGACAATGAGGCTTCCGTTGCATTCACAATCGGAATGATCGCGCTCGGCGCCAAAATGGCCAAAGCTGACGGAACTGTTTCGGAAGCCGAGATTTCAGCGTTCCGGCAGGTTTTCGAGGTTCAGCCCGACGAACTGGCAAATGTGGCGCGCGTGTTCAATCTGGCCAAGCAGGATGTCGCCGGCTACGAGGCTTATGCCAATCAGGTCGCCAGCCTGTTTGCCGAGCGGCCACAGGTGCTTGAAGATGTGATGGATGGTCTGTTCCACATTGCCAAGGCTGATGGCGTGGTGCGCGAAGCAGAGCTAGACTATCTGCATTCGGTCGCCGGGATTTTCGGGCTGACGGAACGTTTCCGGTGCATCCGTGCGCGGCACATTCATGCGCCGGAAGATGATCCCTATGTGGTGCTGGGTGTCGATCCGTGCGTCAACGATCAGGTGCTGAAATCGCTATACCGGCAGATTGTCAAAGAAAACCATCCCGATCTGCACGTTGCCGCCGGTATGCCGTCCGAAGCAATCGAGATCGCCAACCAGCGACTGGCGGCGATCAACCAGGCATGGTCGGAGATATCCGCAGAACGCGGGTTTTGAGCCGCGACGGCAGATGACCGGCCAGCGCCGTTGAAACTCGCTATAATGTCGCTTGGCAGGGATGACGGGCGCCGCAACGTAATATACATATGTGAGCGCCAGTCGGCCGGATGGCCGCCGGCGGAGGAACGCCGCAAGGCATTGTTCCGCTGGAGGAAAGTCCGGGCTCCATGGAGACACGGTGCCGGGTAACGCCCGGCGAGGGTGACCTTAGGGAAAGTGCCACAGAGAGCAGTCTGCCGCGGGTTTTCCCGCGGTGAAGGTGAAAGGGTGCGGTAAGAGCGCACCGCGCAGGCCGGTAACGGCGGCGGCACGGCAAACCCCACCGGGAGCAAGACCGAATAGGGGCGGCGAGGACGCAAGTCCGGGCCTTGTTTCCAGGCCGCTGCCCGGGTTGGTCGCGCGAGGTGTGTGGCGACGCACATCCCAGATGAATGGCCATCCATCAAGGGAAACCTTGAGGACAGAACCCGGCTTACAGGCCGGCTGGCGCCCTAACTTTCCGGATTTTACCGGTTTAGTTTCTTTCGGCGTCTACAGCGTCGGCCATGGCGGCCATGGTCGGGAAGATGAAATCCACCTGTGGACGTTCGGCGACTTTCGCTGTTGCGCCCCAGTCCTGCGAACCTGCTAGGTGTTGCCGGTCGATCCAGGCTTTGACCAGTCCGAAGGCTGTCGCCGGTACATGATCATGGAACAGGCTTTGGGCCGTGTGCAGAATGTCATCCTGGCCAAGCCCGAATTCACGGTCGAGATGTTCAAGCATGTAATCGAAGTTGCGGTGATCGGGTTTGTAGGAGCCGACATCCTGGGCGGTGTAGATGGCGTCGAACTCCACACCGAGTTTGCGGTTTGATGCCGCGAACCCTTGGCGATCAACATTTGACAGGATGATCAGCTTGAAGTGCTTCTTCAGGCGCCGCAGTGCATCCGCCGTGTCCGGAAAGGCAGGCCAATGGGCAACCGACGCACCAAATTCCGCGGTTAGGGCATCGTCCCGGTCGAGGTTCAGGCGCTTGCACAACGACCCGAAAACCTGTTGGAGCAGATCGGGATACAGCATGTCCGGCGTTTCGGATTGCTGGGCGCTTTCTGTCTCGGCGTAGGTCTGCAGGGTTTCCTGCCTGGTAAGGTCATCGCGGGCGTTTGCGGCGATTACCGGTTGCAGAGCGTCCCAGATACCGCTCTCCCAATCTATCAGTGTGCCGTAGCAATCGAATGTCAAAGCTCTGAACTGTGAGAGTTTCATGATCTCCTGCCTTCAATGCAAAGGAAGCGATTTGCCGCGCCGGAATAGGCCGCCGCATGTGGTTTGGCAACCATTTGTTAAGCACAATGGCAGCAGAGTCGATGAGAACAATTAACCTTTCGAAAACCGTCCGGCGCGTGGCCGCGCGGGCGTTTCGTTTTGTTTCAAGATCGCATCGGGAATGCACAGCGCATATCAACAACACCAGCCGGTCCTGCTTCGCGAAACGATTGACGTTCTTCAACCGCGCGCCGGCGGCGTCTATGTCGACGGGACGTTTGGAGCAGGCGGTTATTCGCAAGCCATGCTGGAGGCGGCCGAATGCCATGTTTATGGGATCGATCGGGACCCCATGGCAATCTCCGCGGGAGCCGGAATGGAAAGGGCGTATCCTGGGCGACTGACCTTGATGCAAGGCACGTTCGGTGAGATGGAAGACCTGCTCATGGGGTGCGGGATGGACAGCGTCGACGGTGTTGCGCTTGATCTTGGAGTTTCGTCCATGCAACTGGATGAAGCAGAGCGGGGGTTTTCCTTTGCAAAGGACGGCCCGCTTGACATGCGGATGGCGCAGTCCGGACTATCAGCTGCTGATATCGTCAATGCAGCGCCTCAACAGCTCTTGCGGCGGATCTTCTTCGTGTTCGGTGAAGAGCGAAAGGCCGGCGCTGCGGCATCAGCGATTGTACGGCGCAGGTCCGAACACCCGTTTCACCGCACAGTGGATCTTGCAGACGTGATTGAGCGCGCGGTGGGCGGACGGCGGCACGACCGTATTCATCCGGCCACGCGGTGTTTTCAGGCCTTGAGGATTGCGGTGAACCGGGAGCTGGAGCAACTCTACCAGGGCTTGGCGGCGGCTGAACGGCTGCTCAGCCCGGGTGGAAGGCTGGCGGTGGTTTCGTTTCATTCGCTGGAAGACAGGATCGTCAAGCGGTTCTTTGCGGACCGTTCGGGCAAGACGGCAAGGCCCGTGCGGCACATGCCAGAACCGCAACCTGGACCAGATGCAAGTTTCTCCGATTTGCTGAAAGGCGGTGTTACGGCGAGCGACGATGAGGTGCGCGGTAATCCGCGTGCGCGTTCGGCCCGATTGAGAGCAGGGGAGCGCACGGCAGCGCCGGCCATTGCTTTGGAGCTGCCGGATTTCGGTGTGCCGCTTGCGAACCTGGAGGTTCGGTCATGTTGAGGCTGGCCAATATCGCACTGGTGCTCGCGCTCATCGTTTCGGCGGTTTTTCTATATTCTATCGAGCATAAGACGCGGGAGGCCGAACGGCAGGTTGCGTCGTTGAAATCTCAGATCAATGAGGAACGTGAGACCATTCGCCTGTTGCGGGCGGAGTGGAGCAACCTGACACGGCCGCAGCGGTTGCAGAAGCTGGCGCAGCGGCATCTGGGCCTGAATCCGGTTAAGCCCGGCCAGAAAGTTCGCCGTCGCAATCTCGGAACTGTGTTGCCCGAAAGGCCTGCGGTGGTACCGCATGCGGCTGACCGTGATCCGATTGCGGACATGCTGAAGGGGCTGCAATGACAGATGCGCAGACCACAGGCAAAGCATCGCCCGGTACCGTCCGGCTTGCCGGCCAGAACCGTATTCGGCTGGTCTTGGCCGGGTTTGCCCTGTGTTTTCTGATCATCGCCGGGCGAACGGCGGGGCTGTCGGTATTCCTGTCTGAAAATGCCGGTGTCCGCTCAGCGGCGCATGACAATATCCGCATTCCAAGACCTGACATTACCGATCGGCACGGAAGGATCCTGGCGAGCGATATCCGCGTGGCTTCGCTTCATGCCAATCCGCGCAAGATTATCGACATTGACGAGGCGATCGAAAAGCTCACCGCTGTTCTGCCGGAACTCGATCCGCGCTCTTTGCGGAAGAAACTAAGCAAGGACAAGGCATTTGTCTGGTTGAAACGGGAGGTCTCGCCAGAGCAAAGGCTTGCTATCCACAACCAGGGCATTCCCGGTGTCGGTTTCCGTAACGAGACCAAGCGGGTCTATCCGATGGGCAGGCTGGGCGCCCATGTGCTGGGCTTTGTCGATATCGACTCACGCGGGCTGGCCGGCATCGAGAAATATCTGGACGGGCAGGGTGCGCTCTATACTGCTTCATTGGCCAAACCTCAGACCCGTTCGGCGCTACCGGCGCAGCTTGCGCTTGATGCGCGCGTTCAGCATGCGCTGAGCGACGAGCTTGCCGGTGCCATGCAGCACTTTCGTGCAAAGGCTGCAGCCGGTATCGTGCTGGCGGCCGATACGGGCGAAATCCTGTCGCTGGTGTCACTGCCGGACTACAACCCGAACGATCCACGACAGGCTCTGGACAAGTCGGCGATCAACCGGGTGACCACCGGTGTTTTCGAACTTGGGTCGGTCATCAAAGCCGTGACCTTTGCCATGGCATTGGATGCCGGCACGGCGAACATGAACTCTACGTTCGATGCGCGTTTTCCACTTGTCGTCGGCCGGTCGCGGATCAATGATTTTCATGCCAAACGGCGCATTCTGACCTTGCAGGAGGTGTTTCTGTATTCATCCAACATCGGCACGGCACGCATGGCGCTGCAAGTGGGTCTTGAGGGGCATCAGGCTTTCCTGAAGAAGGCAGGACTGTTCTCGCGTCTGAGGACCGAGCTGCCCGAGGCTGCGGCACCGCTATTGCCGCCGCGCTGGTCGAAGATCACCACCGTTACGGCCTCCTTCGGGCACGGTTTTGCGGTGCAGCCCCTGCAGGGCGCGATGGTCACGGCGGCGCTGGTCAATGGCGGTTTGCTGATTCCGCCGACCTTGCTGCGGCGGCATCCCGATACGGTATCCGGGCTGGCAAAACGGATCATCAAGCCCAGTACCAGCGAGAAGATGCGCTATCTCTTCGCGCTCAACGTCGAGAAGGGGACAGCGAGGCGTGCCGGCGTTCCGGGCATCCGGGTTGGCGGGAAGACGGGGACGGCGGAAAAGGTGATCAATGGCAGATACAGCCGCGATCATCGTTTGACGTCGTTTGTCGGCGCGTTTCCCATGGATGCGCCCAAATATGTCCTGCTCGTCATGCTGGATGAGCCGCAACCGCTGAAAGAGACATACGGCTATGCCACATCTGGTTGGAATGCCGTACCGGTTGCCGGCAAGGTTATTGCGCGGATTGCGCCTTTGCTCGGCGTGGAGCCGGAATACACCGAAGAGGAGCAGAAGAAGATTGCGGCAGCGCGGCCCAAGCAGGACAAGGGAAACTGAATGCCTGATGATACTCAGGGCATAGCGCTGGACCGGCTTGCCGAAGGCTTTTCGCTGCAGGGGGGCGAGGATGCATCCGGTGTGTTGGTGAAGGGTCTGACGGCCGATAGCCGCGAGGTGAAGCCGGGGTGCCTATTCGCGGCGCTGCCGGGGACCGTTGTCGATGGGGCAGCGTTCATTCCCCAGGCAATCGAGGCTGGCGCCGTTGCCATTTTGGGACCATCGGAGCTGGACACTTCTACCTGCGCTGGCCTGCCGGTGGTGGCGGCAGACAATGCACGCAACGCGCTTGCCGTCATGGCGCGGCGTTTCTTTGGCCGTCAGCCGGAAACCGTTGTGGCCGTTACCGGAACAAACGGCAAGACATCCGTCGTTTCGTTTCTCCGGCAGATCTGGCATGCGCTGGGCATTCCAGCAGCCAGCATCGGCACCGTCGGTGTGACCGGGTCTTCGGGTTCCTACTATCTCGCGCACACCACGCCTGACCCGGTGAAACTGCAGGAATTGCTGGCAAGGCTGGCGGACGATGGTGTGACTCATGTCGCGCTGGAAGCATCGAGCCACGGCCTGGCGCAGAACCGGCTCGACGGGGTCGAATTCGCTGCCGGTGCCTTTACCAATCTGACGCGGGATCATCTCGATTATCACGCGACTTTCGAAGACTACTTTGCTGCCAAGCTTCGCCTGTTTTCCGACCTGCTGCCGGCCGGCAGTGCGGCAGTCATCAACGCCGACATGCCGGAAATGGCGGATGTTGCGGCGGCGTGCGATGACCGCGGTATTTCGGTCTTTACTGTTGGTCGGGCGGGTGATGTTCTGAAGCTCGAAGGGCTGGAGCGCGTTGGGTTGAGCCAGAAGATGACCGTTCGTCATTGGGGGCGGCGTTTCGAGGTGGCTCTGCCGCTTGTGGGTGAATTTCAGGCATCGAATGCCCTTGTGGCGGCTGGACTGGCGATAGCCACGGGCTCACAGCCGGACGCCGTGTTTGCTGCTGAAGCGTATTTGGAAGGTGCATCGGGTAGGCTTGAACTGGTGGCCACGACGGATAGCGGTGCGGCCGTGTTTGTCGATTACGCGCATACGCCGGATGCGCTGGAGAACGCGCTTGGTGCGCTTCGCCCTTACGCGCAAGGCAGGCTTGCGGTGATCTTTGGCTGCGGCGGCGACCGGGACCCCGGAAAGCGCCCGCAGATGGGAGCGGTTGCAGCCGCCGGGGCGGATGTGGTCTATGTCACGGATGACAACCCAAGAACGGAAGACCCGGCCGTGATCCGGGCAGCCGCGCTTGCTGCTTGTCCTGACGCCGAGGAAATCGGCGACCGGGCGGAAGCCATTCGCACGGCGATTGGCAGGCTGGGCGAGGATGATGTGCTGCTGGTGGCCGGCAAGGGGCATGAAACCGGTCAGATCGTCGGTGACCAGGTGCTGCCGTTTTCCGATCAGGACGTCGTGCGAGAAGTTGTACAAGGTTAGCGAATGATCAGGGAATTGTGGACACCAGAGGAGCTTGCCGATGCGACCGCGGGCCGTATCGAAGGTGATCCCGATCCCGTCTTTGGCGGTGTATCGATTGACAGCCGAACCCTCAGGCAAGGCGACATATTCGTCGCGATCAAGGGCGAGCGGCTGGACGGTCACGACTACACGGAGGCGGCTCTGGCCGCCGGTGCGGGTGTTGCGGTCGTTTCAAAGCCGAGTGACGACATGCGCAAGGCCGGAGCCCTGCTGGTCGTTTCGGATACCTTGCGGGCACTGGAGAATATGGGCCGGGCAGCCCGGGCAAGGACCGATGCCAAAATTGTGGCGGTGACCGGCAGCGTTGGAAAGACCAGCACAAAGGAAGCGCTCAGGCTGGCGCTTGCGCCATCGGGGCTGACGCATGCCTCGGCTGCGTCGTTCAACAATCACTGGGGTGTGCCGCTGACACTGGCACGCATGCCGAAGGAAACGCAGTTCGGCGTTTTTGAAATCGGCATGAACAATCCCGGCGAGATAACGCCGCTAACCCAGATGGTGAAGCCGCACGTCGCCATCATTACGGCCATCGCTGAAAGCCATCTTGGCCATTTCGACAGTCTTGAGGGCATTGCCGACGCAAAGGCGGAGATCTTTGTCGGCCTGGAAGCTGGCGGAGTTGCGGTCATCAACCGCGATACGCCCTATTTCGACCGGCTGAGCGATGCGGCCAAGGCCGCAGGCGCGGCGCACATATACGGTTTTGGGAAACACGACGCGGCGGATGTGCGGCTCAAGCGGCTGGTTTTACATGCCGATTGTTCGTGCGTGACGGCTGACATCCTCGGTGAAGACGTCACGTTCAAGCTGGGTGTTCCGGGCGAG
>JANQIR010000102.1 GCA_028282065.1 Aestuariivirgaceae bacterium | reverse complement strand
GCGACGGCGGCAGGTGCGCAATCGGCGATCACGCTTGCCAGGGACCGCGAGCCGGCCGTTGGAGGAAGTGGCCAGTCAATCCTGCTCATGTGTCTTCCTGGCAGCCTGTTCCAGTCTCTGCCGTTCGGTTTGACGGGCCGTATGGCCTTCAATCGTGGCAAGATCGTTTTGCTCGGCCTTGAAAGTCACCCCCGTTGGACGGTGCGCCCGTTTTACGCTCTTGCCGCCGATAGTTATTCCAGTGCGTTCCAATATGGTTCGCGCGGAGAGATTTCTGCGCACACCCAGTGTCGTCGTCTCGTTCAGCAATGCCGAAACGATGCCGTCGCCGCGTTCGGGTCTGGCCAATACCTGTAGTGCCACGGCCATTCTTCCCTTCTTGCCGAAGACCGGCCACTGGCAGACATCTATGACGCCATCCGCTGACCTCAGACGATCGATGGCCACTGCGAGATCCTCCGGTGTCTGATCATCGATTTCGCATCGCAGCACTTCTACCGTGTCCGATGACAGACCATCCGCAGTGTCAGAATAAAGCGTGGCGCGCAGGATGTTGGAGCGTGATTTGAGCTTGCGTGTTCCAAAACCGATGCCGGCTCCGATCAGGCATCTGGGGACCGGATCGGGTTCCTGAGTTGGTTTGAGGTAATTGATGATCGCCGCGCCGGTCGGCGTGACCCGTTCGCCATCCTCGCCATCGTCAGCCAAGGCGTAGCCTTTCAGTAGTGCGACTGTCGCGGGTGCCGGAACCGGCAATACCCCATGTTGTGAGCGGACCTGTCCGCGTCCACGTGGAATAGCACCGATAGACCAGCGGCAGTCGCCGGCTGCCTGGATGATTGCCGCGGCGCAGACGATATCGGCGATGGAGTCGTAAGCACCCACTTCGTGAAAGGTCACCTTGTCTGGATCGCAGCCGTGTATGGCACCTTCTGCTTCAGCCAATGCCCCAAAGATGCCCAATGCTGTATCGCGGACGCCAGCGTCAAGTGGGGCCTCCTGCAAAGTCTTGCGTATACTGCTCCAGTGGATGTGTGTGTGGAGACCGGAGGCCTCGTCCGGCACGCCGTCCACCACAAAGCGGGTTCCAGTGAAAACACCGTCATTGTGGCCTTGGGCACTTGCTTCGACATTTTGCGGCAAGTTCACGGCATCGAGCGCAGCGCGGCAGTGGGGCCAGAAATCGGGGCAAATGTCCAAAATGGCGGCGGCGAACATGTCACCGGCAATGCCGCCGACGGCATCCAGGTGGATGGCCGAAAGTGCCGACCGCCCGGTTGTTGCGTCCTTGTCCATCTCTGGCACGTTATCGCAAACTGGCATCAGGTGCCCTTAAATTCCGGCTTACGCTTGCCGTGAAAGGCCTCGACCCCCTCCCTGAAATCATCTGAGCACCGCAGCCGGCCATAGGCGTTGCCCTCAATCTCAATACCTGCCTCCACGCTGGTGTTCTGGGCGGCGTTCAGCACGCCCTTGATGGTTCGCTGGGCGAGCGGTGAAAATCCTCGAAGTTCATCGACAAAGGCGTCAACCGTTTCCTCCAGATTTTCATCGGGCACGCAGTCGAGCACGATACCCCAATCCAACGCCTGCCTGCCCGGTACCCGGCGGGAGCGGAAGGTCATGTCCTTGGTGCGCTGCATGCCGATCATGTGCAAGAGCCGGATCGAGCCGCCCGACCCAGGGATCTGGCCGATGCGTTGTTCCGGCAAGGCGAATTGTGCTGTCTCGGAGCAGATGCGGAAATCGCAGGCGAGCGATAGCTCGAAGCCGACGCCGAAGCAGTAACCGCGCACCTGTGCCACGACCGGTTTATGACAACGCGTGGGAGCTGCGATGTTGTCGGCCAGCCTTGATACGGTTTCCGGCGACGCTTTCAGAAAGCCCTTGATATTGCCGCCGGAGGAAAAGTGCTCTCCCTCGGCGCGCACCACGATGACGCGGACGCGGTCGTGGTGATCCAGTTCCTCAAACACCAGGCGCAACTGATCGCGTTGGCGCATGGAAACGACGTTCAGCGGAGGCCGGTCGAGAATGATATCGGCGCGCTCCCTGTCTTCGTCGATTTCGACGCGAAAGCCGTCCAGCTCATTCAAGAGTTCGGTGCGCCGGCTGCCGAGCGATGTCACCATCGGAGTCCTCTCTCAATCGTCTATTCGGGTTGGTAGTCGCCATCGACCAGCTTGCGCCGCAGGATCTTGCCGACCGGTGATTTGGGGACTTCGCGAACGAACACATATGCCCGTGGCCGCTTGTAGTCGGCCAGATCCGATTGCCGGCACCATGTGTCGAGATCGGCTTCGCAGACATTGCCGGTTCGCACGATAAATGCGGCTACCTGCTGACCCCAGCGTTCATCAGCGAGACCGACGACGGCAAGTTCTCCCACGTCAGGGTGTAGCGAAAGAACGCTCTCGATCTCTGCCGGAAGGATGTTCTCACCGCCGGATATGATCATGTCGTCGACGCGGCCGGTGACGTAGAGGTCTCCATCGGCGTCCTGGTAGCCGACATCGCCGGTGAAATACCAACCGTCGTGTAGCGCCTTGGCGTCCGCATCGGGCCTGTTCCAGTAGCCGTCGAAGGCCTCATCGCCATCCATTGCGGCAATGATCTGACCTTCTTCACCGGTCTCGGCGGTGTCTTGCGGATCAACACTGTCCAGCTTGATCACGCGGATCTCCTGATTGAGCCCAGCCTTGCCGGCAGAACCGGGTTTGGCAGGTGCATCCGGGTCTATGGTGAATGTATAGATCTCGGACGAGCCGTAGTGATTGACAAACAGGTCGGGCTGGAACGCGTCCTGCAGGGCCTTCAACAGGCCATCCGTCATGGCCTGACCGGCAAATCCGAGTTTGCGGACACTGGAGGTGTCGGTTGTCTCGAAGGCCGCGTGGTGCACCAGGTCATGGTAAAGTGTCGGTACAAGATAGAGATTGGTGATCCGGTGCCTTTCGATCAGGTTCAGGGCTTCTGCCGGACCGAACCTTCGCTGGCATACGAAGTGGCCGTTGATCAGGACCGATGCCAGCAACGAGCGGACCCCCATCGTGTGGTAGAGCGGCATGACGCCGAGCGTGATCTCCTCACGGGCATACTGGTTCTGTGCAACATGTGCCATCGCCGCGGCTCGTTCGGCCAGGTGTGTGCGGGGCACGCCCTTGCCACGCCCGGTTGTCCCGGATGTGTAGAGCATGACCGATTTGGACTGCGGTGATGCAAGGCTCGCGGACGTTACACCACCATTGGCAAAGAGTTCCTGCCAGGAGACATTGCCGTCCTCGGGTGTGTCCACGGATATCAATGCCAGTGTGTTTTGTCCTCCGGCACCGTTTATGGCGTCACGCGTTGCCGCCTCGTAGACAATCGCCTTGGCGCCGGCATCGGTCACGACATAGGCCAGTTCACTGGCATTGGCGCGCCAGTTGAGTGGTGTGATGACGATTCCAGTCATCTGGCAGGCGAGATGCAAAGAGGCCGCCTCGTAGCGGTTTTGAAGGATGGTGACGAGATGATCGCCGGGTTTCAGCCCAAGCGAGGAAAGGCCCGCCGACAAACGCAGCAATTCGTCCTGCCATTGCGCGTAGGTCCTGGTGAGCTGGCCATCGGTGACGGCTATGGCATCGGGCATGCGGGCGGCGGCGGCAAAGAATGTGCGGCCAAGATCAAACATCGGTTCGCTCCCGACCGGACTCGCCGCCGCTGCGGCGGTGCGCCTCAAACACTTCGAGCGCTGCCGCTACGATTCCGTGATACCCGGTGCAGCGGCAGATGTGGCCGGACAGACAGTCGCGAATTCTGGCTTCGTCTGCGCCGGGTTCTTCTTCGAGAAGCTGACTGAGCGACATCAGAATTCCCGGCGTGCAAAACCCGCATTGCAGGGCGTGATGCTTGCGAAATGCCGTCTGCATGGCGCTCAATTCTTCGTCGTGACCAGCCAAACCTTCGACCGTTTGAACATTGCGGCCTTCCAGTTGCACAGCGTAGAGCAAACAGGCCCTGACAGCCTTACCATCAAGTCTGATTGTGCACGCACCGCACACGCCGTGTTCGCATCCGGCGTGCGTTCCCGTGGCCCCGAGCGCCTCGCGCAGGAAATCGGTCGCCAGCATTCGGGGGGCGGCGACACCTTCAACGGCCTTGCCGTTTAGCTGAAACCGGATGGTGTGGCGGCTATCGGCGTCAAGCAGGCGCATCGATCACCTCCAGTGCGATAGTCCGGCCTATCCGTCGAACCAGATCACGCCGGTAGCGGGCCGTTGCGTGCACATCGTCGTTGCCGCCAAGTTGCCAGGCGAAATCGTTCAGCGCGTCACTGAGATCGCGGTCCGAAAGACGCGGCCAGTCGATGGCTGCGGGCACGTCGGCAACCCCTCCCGCCGCCAACCGGACACCGTTTTCGGTAGAGTGTGCCGCGATTGCGACGATTGCGAAATCGCCGTGCCGTTGCGTGATCTCACGGAACCCGAACTGTCGGTTTCCATCCGCGACCGGGAAACGGCATGCGACGACCATCTCGTCGTCGCCGACGTCCGTTGTCATCAATGCGGTCTGGAAATCCGACGCAGCGACGGTGCGCGTGGCCCGCTTGCTTCGCAGGACGACTTCGCCTTGCAGCAGTGCGAGCGCGAGCGGCAACTCTGAACTCGGATCGGAGTGTGCCAGCGAACCGCAGATCGTGCCGCGCTGCCGGGTCTGGTAGTGACCTACGTGAGGGAGAATCATCGTAAGCAGAGGCTGGGTGTCTGCCAGTTCCGGCCAAGCCATGAGCTCAGCCTGGGTTACGCCGGCACCGATCTCGACGTGGTTGCAGCGCCTTGAAATGGTCTGCAATTCGGGCAGTTCGGCGATGTCTATAAGGACCTTGGGGGTGGCGAGTCTCATATTCAGCATGGCGGCCAGCGACTGGCCTCCGGCGAGAATGCGTGCTTCGCTGCCGTACTCGTGTAGTAGCTCGAGGGCTTCGTCCAGTGTTCGGGGAAGGGCATAGCTGAAGGGGGCGGGCTTCATGATTTGAGTCCCAGCCATTCAAGCAGTCGCGTCCAAGGGCTTTGCGCCGGCGGCTGTCCCCCTGCCTGGCGCGACAGGCGGGCGAAGAACTGGTTGATCAGGGTTCGCGCGGCTCCATCCATCATGCGCCCGCCGACGGAGGCGACCTTGCCGGAAATCCGTGCCTCGTAGGTGTAGTCGACGCGGGTTCCGTCAGCTTCGGGTGTCAGTGTGACGTATCCTGAACCTTGTGATGATCCCAGCGGGCCGGTGGCCCCTCCGGTGAGCGTGAGGGATTTTGGCTCAATCAGATCGGACAGAGCCATGTGCACCTTGAAGCGGCCCTTGACCGGTCCGATGCCCATGGTGACCTCGGCGGAGAAGGCATTGTCACGCGTGCGCTTCACGCTGTGGCAGCCAGGTATGACTGCAGCCAGTTTGCTCTCGTCGAGCATGATCGCCCAAAGGTCCTCAGGGGTTGCTGGCACGAGCGTGCTGCCCTGACCGGTCATCGCATGACCATCGCCGGTTGCCTTCGGCGATGCGGGCGTCTGCGGCTGCGAGCGGCCGGCGGGCTCGTCCTCCAGCATCAAGGTTGCAATGTTCGAGCGGGTGAGGGGCAGAGTGGCGATGTCCTTGCCGAGGGCGTCGGCCACGGCGTTGGCGATGCAAACTGGCGTCGACATGCAGTTGCCTTCACCGAGCCCTTTTGCACCGAGCGGTGTAAACGGGGATGGCGAACAGTCGTGCAGAATGGTCAGGTGGGGGATCTCACAGGCTGTCGGCGGTAAATAGTCGGCGAAGGTACCAGTGATAAAGCTTCCATCCGGACCGTAGTCGAGTTTTTCCAGAAGAGCAGCCCCGAGGCCATGGGCGAAGCCACCGCGGATCTGACCATTGGCCAGCATCGGGTTCAAGAGGGTTCCGGCATCGTGCATGGTGACGTACTTGTCGATGCGCACTTCATAGGTTTCCGGATCGATCTCGACTCCGCAAAAGTCGAAGATGAAACCATGTGCGCCGGAAGAGTTGATGCGGTCTTCGCTGTCCGGCTCGGTCAGTTCGGGCATGTTCCAGAATTCGGTTTCGCGTAAACCGTCGCCGGCATCTTCAGGGGTCGACAACGGCGACCAATGCGCCTTGGCGGCGGGCCGCACGATTGGCAGGGCATTGTCCGGATTGGACTTTGCGAACACCTTGCCATTGGCAAACTCGACTTCGTCCGGCGTCACGTTCAGGTCGGCGGCGGCAATCCGGGCCAGCCTGTCGCGGATCCTGCCGGCTGCCAGATGTGCGGCACCCGCCACCGCACCAGCGAAGCGGCTGGAGTAATTGCCGGACGATATGGACCATGGATCCTTGGTGGTGTCGTGGTCGGATGTGACCACGACTGACTTGGGAGCGACCCCAAGCTGATCGGCGACAACCTGGGCCAATACGGTCCGGTGGCCCTGGCCTTGCGGAACCGACGACGCGTTGACGGTGATCGCACCAGATGGATCGAAGCTGACCGTTGCCGTGGCCAATGCGCCATTCTTTGGGCCGGCGCGCTCGCGCTGCTGCGGCGTTAGCAGGGTGGTGATGTAGCCCATGTTGGAAATCGAAGGTTCGACCACGGCGGCACAGCCGATGCCGTAGAGCCGGCCTGCAGCGCGCGCCTCCTTGCGCTTCTCGACAAGCGCTTGCAGTCCGCCCTCTTTGGCAGCCCGGTCGAGGGACCCGGTGTAGTCGCCAGAATCGTACAGTGCACCGGACGCGGTACGGTAGGGCATGGCAGACGAGGGAACCAGGTTTCTCCGGCGAATCTCAATCGGGTCCAGGCCCAGTTGTGCCGCGGCGAGGTCCATCAGCCGTTCGAGCGGAAAGTAGATCTGCGGGCCGCCAAAGCCGCGCATCAGGCCGGTCGGTGTCTTGTTGGTCACAACCACCCGATTGCGGATCTTGAGATGTTCGACGGCATAGGCTCCCGTCATGTTGCCATGCATGCGGTAAAGCGTTGCCGGCTCGGGCGCCTTCAGATATGCGCCGCAGTCCTCAAGCTGGTCGTAGTCGAGGGCGAGCAGCTTTCCATGGTTGCCGAAGGCGCTTTTGAGGGTGGTCACACGATTGGTCGATGAGGTCGCTGCGCTCAAGTGTTCGAGCCGGTCCTCGACCCATTTGACTGGCCTACCGGCGATCTTCGAGGCGATGCCGAGCGCTACCACATAGGTGAAGACCGCCTGCTTGACGCCATAGCTGCCACCTGAGTCTGGCGGGGTCTTCAACCGCAACCGGTTGCCGGGGACATTGAGCGACCGGGCCATGACCGTGTGCAAAGTGTAGGGGCCCTGGAAATTTGCTGTCACGTCGTACGCGTCATCTCCCGGCAGGTAGTGCGCCAGGACGTTAAGGCCTTCAATTGGCGTGCAGGAATTGCGCGGATAGGCGATCTTGGTCTCGATGACATGGGCGGCGGTCGCGAAGGCCGTGCCGGGATCGCCGTAGCTGAATTCACGTTCGTGCAGCACATTGCTGTCCGTGCCGTCGTGCAGTTTCGGCGCATTGCCACTGGCGGCCGCTTCCGGGTCGACCACCGCAGGGATCTGCTCGTATTCAACGTCGATCAGGTCGGCGGCATCCTCGGCAAGATACCTGTTGGCGGCGAGCACGAGGGCGACCGGCTCACCGATGTAGCGAACCCGATCCACGGCGAGTGCATATTGTGGTGCATCGACTTTTACGCCGGAAATGAACGGCCTGGACAGCTGCAGCATGTCTTCACCGGTGACCACGACCGCGTCATCTGGCAGGTTGTCCGTTTTGATCGACCTGATGATCCCATGTGCGACCGGCGAACGGATAAATGCCGCGTGCAGGGTACCTGCCGGCACTGCCAGGTCATCGGCATATCGCCCGAGTCCGCGAAGGAGGCTCTCATCCTCTACGCGTTCCAGTGATTTGCCGACCCAGGTTTCGCTCATGATTGCACCGGCCTCAGGCCGCGATCCGGTAGACCCGCTCAGCCGTGTTCCAGAAAATGTCGGCTTGCTGGGACGGTGAAAGGTGGTTCACCGCACCGCGGTGTGCCTGAATCAGATCGCCGTAACCGGTCCACAGTTTTTCAATCGGAAAGTTGGAGCCGAACAAGCAGCGCGATGCCCCGAACAACTCGACCGTATCCTTCACAATGCCGGAAATTAGATCGGGATCGTTGCGGTGAACAAACGTACCGAACCCTGAAAGCTTGGAATAGACGTTCGGCCTTGCTGCCAGCTCGACCATACCCGCGCGCCATCGCGCACAGCCGTCATCTGACAGGTCTTCGAGCATGCCGGCATGTTGCAGGATGAAGGTCACTGCCGGGTTGTCGGCGGCGAGCTTGGCGGCACCGCTCATCTGGGACGTGAAGACCTGTAGGTCGAAGGAAAAACCGTAGCGCGGCAGGTACGCGATATTCCTGCGAAACACCGGATCGTTCATAAGATCGGGCCTCGGCGCGAAGCGAAACATTTCGTTCTCATGCCAGTGCAATTGCATGCGCACGCCGCGCGTCAGTGGGTACTTCGCGAGGGCGTCAAGCTGCGGACGAACATCGTCCACCAGGAAATCGGCATAGCCGACAATGGCATGAGGCCAGCCGGTTTCATCGGCAATCTTCTGAACCCAGGCTGTTTCTGCCTCGAAGCGCTCCTTCGCCCAGTTGGCCTGCACGTAGACCGACTTGGCAACGCCGGTTCCCTCCAGATCTGAACGAAACTCGTCAATCAGGTAATCGCGGCGGATCGCTTCATACGGCCCGAAGATGCGCGGTTGCATCGGGCCCATCAGCCAGGGCAAGTCGCGCTGGTGCCAGATATGGTGATGTGCATCGATGATGGCCTGGGTCATGGAGCGCCCTCCGCCAGGTGGAGCCATCGGCCGGCATGCCAGGGCCTGTCAGTGTCCTTCAGAGAGCTAACATACTGGGCAATATCAGTGATGGTGCCTGCACTCGCCAGATCGTCGATCCAGGGCAGGATTGCGCGCAGTGCCTCGGTCTTTGGCTCAAAGCGGGTGTCGGCGGCAAGCGGGGTGAGCCAGGCCAGCCGCCAGGACCGCCTTGACAGTTTTGCTACGGCTTCGACCATCGCAGTGTGGCCGCCGCGCTCCAGTCCGTCCGAGATCACGATCGTCACGGCGCTGCGGGCGAAGGCGGCGAAACGGGGAATGGCAAGGAAGGCTTTGAGCGCATCGCCAATACGGGTGCCGCCGTCCCAATCCTCCACGACATTGGCAGCCTCCTGCAACGCGCGGGTCTGGTCGCGATGGCGGATCGCCCGGCTGATGCGCGTCAGCCGTGTGCCGAAGGTGAAGCACTCCAGCTTTCCGGCAGTGCGCGCCATGGCATGAACGAGCTTCATGTACTCCGCGGTGTGCTCCTTCATTGATCCGGAGACGTCGATCAGCACGAGGAGATTGCGTTGCCGCGACTGGCGCTGCATGTGCCGCAAGGCCGGGATATCTCCGTCATTGCGAACCAGAGAACGCATTGTGCGCCGGATATCGATGGCGCGGCCATGGGTTGACGATCTCAGCCGGCGGGACTGCCGCCTGGGCAACCAGGCCGGTAGCTTTCGCCTGAGGCGAATGAGTTGTTCATCGTCCGACAGATCGCGAAACGTGCGCTGAGAGAGTATTTCTTCTGCTGTCGCGGTGTGTCCCGCTTCTGACTTTTTGGTGATGTCCGGTGGTGGTCCAGCCGAGCTGCTGTCGTCCTTCACCACGGTTTCGCCTACATCTTCGCCGTGCTGGCGCGCAGTTTCACTCTTGCCGGTGAAATAGGCTGCAAAGAGCGCGTCGAACTCGTCATGCCGGTCCGGGGGTGGTGCGAGCGTGGCATGTGCGGCGTGGCGGATATCTTCCATGTGCCGTGGGCCAAGCAGTGTGACTGCCGACATGAAACTCGTGACCTGCTCAGGGGCGACGGCAAATTCGAATTCCCGCAGGAACGGTCCGAACCCCGCAAACGGGCGGGCTGCGGCCGGTAGTGGCTTGGTGGCCTTCATGCCAGAGCCCTTTCGAGCACCTCGTCTATGTGTTCTGCCACGTAGGCAAGATCGTCCTCATCCTTGACCACGACACCGATGGCGCGGCGGAAGGCTTCCGGCCATCGGCCTTCGCCCGCCTCGATCAGCGTTGCGGCGTGGGCCCATTCGACGGCTTCCGAGATACCAGGTGGCTTGGCGAGCGGCATGGCGCGCAAGTCGGTGACGGCTGTTGCCACCGCGCGCGCAGTGGCCTCGGCCACGTCTGCAGCGCGCAACATGATGATGCGGGCTTCCTGTTCGGCATCCGGATAGGTGATCCAGTGATAGACGCACCTGCGCCTCAAGGCCTCGTGCAGTTCACGGGTCCTATTGGAGGTGAGAATAACCAGAGGAGGTGTCTTGGCCCGGACAGTTCCCGTTTCCGGAATGGAGATCTGGAAGTCGGACAGGAACTCCAGCAGGAAGGCTTCGAACTCGTGGTCAGAACGGTCGATCTCGTCGATCAGCAAGAGTGTCTTGTCCGGTGACTTCAGTGCTGCCAGAAGCGGCCGTTCGATCAGAAACTCGTTCGTGTACAGGTCGAGGTCAGCGGCGGTATCCTTGCGGATTGCCAGTAGCTGTCGGGGATAGTTCCACTCGTAAAGCGCGTGACCGGCGTCGATGCCCTCATAGCATTGCAGCCGGATCAGCTCGCGCCCGAGAACGCCGGCCAGTGCCTTGGCGGCTTCCGTCTTGCCCACCCCTGGCGGACCTTCCAGTAGCAGTGGTTTGCCGAGGTTCAGTGCGATGTATGCGGCAGTGCTGAAGGCGTCATCGGCCACGTAGTCAACTTCAAGAAGCGATTCACCCAATATCTCGGGCGCTTTGAAATCGTTGAGCTTTCGCTTCTTTACCATCTTTATTGCCAGGCTCTAGTGCGTTTGCGACATGCCCTTGATACCGCGCAGAACCTTCTCCGGCGTGATGGGCAATTCGTCGACCCTGACACCGACTGCGTCGTAGATCGCATTGGCGATCGCCGGGATCGGTGGCGTGGCGCACATCTCGCCCGGTCCCTTGCCGCCGTATGGACCGTCCGGGGCAGGGCGTTCCAGTACCACAAGGTCGATAGGGCAGATATCGCCCGGACCCGGCATCAGATAGCTGCTGAAGTCGACCGGTGCATGATCACGGTTGGGATAGTAGGGCTCCGTCGTCTCGTAGAGCGCATGCGACATGCCCATCCAGCCGCCACCGACGAGCTGTTGCTCTACCATGGCCGGATTGATCGCCCTGCCGATCTCGAAGGCGCTCTTCATCGATACCATGGTGACGACGCCGGTCTCGTCGTCGACCTCGACCTCGACCACCGTGCAGGCGTG
The DNA here is from genome assembly GCA_028282065.1 of Aestuariivirgaceae bacterium. Lineage (GTDB taxonomy): Bacteria > Pseudomonadota > Alphaproteobacteria > Rhizobiales > Aestuariivirgaceae > JANQIR01. Next base: position 40,331 of record JANQIR010000102.1, on the reverse strand, counting down.
GGCATAGCAGGTGACCGGCTGCATGGCGCCGGTTTCCGGATCGGGATAGTTGCGCGGCACAAAGAAGATACCGCGCCCGGAGACTGTCTTGCCCTGCTCGAACTGGGCGGCTCCCGAAGCGTCCATCACCGAGATGGACCTGGAAGGTGCGCCCTTGACCTGGATATTGCCCTTACCGTCCGTCTCAAGGTCGCTGGCATTGACTTCGAGCTTTTCCGCGGCTGCGTCCAAAAGGACCGCACGGGCCTCTTCTGCCGCATTGATCACCGCATTGCCGACGCGATGGGTGCCGCGCGAGGCGAAGCTGCCCATGCAATGCGGGCCGGTATCGCTGTCGGCAGTGTCGACATAGACGTCTTCAATCGGCACCCCGAGCGTTTCTGCCGCGACCTGCCGGGTGACGGATTTCATGCCCTGGCCGAGATCAATGCTCGACAGTGTCACCATGAACTTGCCTGACGGTGTGGCATGCACCAGCGCCTGGCTGGGATCTCCGCCGAGGTTCATGCCGATCGGGTAGTTGACTGACGCAATGCCGCGTCCGCGCTTGATGGTCATGTCTAGCGCCCCCTTCTGAACATGCTGGAAATGCGACTGGATGCCGATGGCGCCGTGGTTCCGGGCGGTGGCGAGGAAGGTGGAGGAGGTGGCGGCGGCGCAGAGGCAGATGGTTGCGATGCCGGTGAGGGGGCAGCAGCCGGTGCAGCACCGGGCTGCCGTGACGAATAGGACCGGTATTTCGGGTCGATCTGCCAGCCTGCAAGGTCCGATACCGCCTGAACGCATTCGATCAACGCAGCGCCTTCTGTTCGCTTGTGATGGGCTTTCATGTCGCCATCGCGGTAGGCGTTGATGAGCCGGAATTCCATCGGGTCGATGTTCACCGTGCGGGCAAGCTTGTCCATCTGAACTTCAAGTGCGAAGTCGACGCCGGTCACGCCGAAACCGCGCATGGCCGTAGACGGTGTCCGGTTGGTGTAAACGCAGTAGGATTCCACATAAACGTTGGCGATTGTGTAGGGACCGGGGCAGTGGGCCGCGGCCTTGACTGCGCCATAGGCCGACAGGCGCGAGTAGGCGCCGGCGTCGAAGTAGATCCGCATCTGGCGCGCGACGATGCGGCCGTCGTTCATCACGCCGTCCTTGATGTAGATGCGCTCGGCGCCGCGCGGCGGTCCGGCGCGCATTTCGTCGCGGCGCGAGAATGAATGACGAACCGCCTTTCCGGTCATCATGGCGCCGAGAATGGCCAGGGGCTCCACCAGCGTGTCGACCTTGCCTCCGAAGCCGCCGCCGACCGTTCCGCCCATGAAGTGCAGGCGGTTGGAGGGCATTTTCAGGATCAAAGCGGACAGGTCGAGCGAAAAGAACAGTGCCTGGGTGTTGGAGTAGACATCTATGCGGTCGTCGTCCGAGGGCACTGCGATGCACCCTTGCGTCTCGGTCGGCGCGTGTTCGATCGGCGACATCTGGTAGCGTTCATCGACAATATGGTCGGCTTCCTGGAAACCGCGCTCGACGTCGCCCAACCTGACTTTTTGATGGGAGTAGCCGTCATAGTCGAAGTGGTTCTGGCCATGATATTCGTTAACCAGCGGCGCGCCGGGTTTCAGCGCCTCTTCGACGTCGAACACGGCGGGCAATTCCTCGAAGTCAATGCGAATCTTGTCGGCGCCTTCGTGCGCGGTGCGCGGCGAATCCGCCAGCACGGCAACGATTGGTTCGCCCTTGTAGCGCACCTTGTCGAAGGCAAGTGCGGGCTCGTCCGGGATTCCGACGTTGATAAGCGACAGCATTGTGTAGATGTTTTCCGGCACGTCGGCGGCCCTGAGTATCCTGACAACGCCGGGGACCCGCTCTGCCTCATGGGTGGAGATGTTGCGTATGCGCGCGTGATGGTGCGGGCTGCGGACGATCTTCAGATGTAGCAGGCCGGTCGTCTTTTTATCATCGAAGAATTTGGTCCGCCCGGTCACATGGCCCACGGCATCCTGACGCTGACGGATATGGCCAACTTCCTTCAGCCCTTCGGCACGTTCATCGGCAAAGAAGTCTTTCCTGAATTCCACGGGGGTTCTCCTTGGGTCCTGACCCTATGCCCTGCGATAGCTGCCGGCGCTGCCGCCGGTTGCATCCAATATGGCCTCAATGATCGGTTCGTATCCGGTGCAGCGGCAAATATTGCCGGAGATCGCGTCGACCACCTCTTCGCGCGTCGGATTTGGGTTCTTGTCGAGCAGTGCCTTGGCGGCCATCAGCATGCCGGTGGTGCAAAACCCGCACTGCGCTGCAAACCGGTCCAGAAACGCTTGCTGCAAAGGGTGCAGTTTACCGTCAGTATCCATACCTTCCACGGTTTCAATGGACGCGCCGGCACAGGTTTGCGCCAGCGTGATGCATGACAGGCGCAATTCACCATCGATCAGGACCGAACAGGTGCCGCAAGTGCCTTGTTCGCATCCTGCCTTGGGAGAGGTAATGCCGACCTTGCCGCGCAGTACGGACAGGAGTGTTGCGGCCTCGTCGATGAACTCGGCCTTGTCTTGGCCGTTGAGTTTGAACTGGATTGGCACTTGGGACATTTATCGACCTCTGGTTAGTTTGGTGCGCCGAGCAGCAGCCGTTTCAGATAAACGGGCAGAACCTCGTTGCGGTACCAGGCGCTGGCGATTGAATCGGAAGCAGGTGAGCAGCCTTGCGTTGCTGCCGCGAGAGCGTCCGCGATGCCGGCTTCGTCGAGCGATTTGCCGTTCAGCGCATTTTCGGCAGCCTTGGCGCGAATGGGTGTCGGTGCCATGGCGCCATAAGCGATGCGCGGGGATGAAACCCGGTTTCCGCTAGCTGGCAGATGGGCGGCTATCGACAGAACCGAGGCGCCCTTGGGATGCGTGCGCGAGACCTTGCTATAGTGGAACGCTGTCGGGTTGTCCGGCTGTCTGAACGTGACACCAGTGACGAGACTTTTCGAGTCGCGATCGCGGGTTGCGAGGAATTCCTCCAGCGGCACATCACGCGAGCTATAGCCACCCTGCACCGCGACGGTGGCTTCCAGCGCAAGCATGGCGACCGTGAAATCTCCGTAGGGAGAAAAGGCGAAAAGATTGCCGCCAATCGTTGCCATATTGCGGATGGCCGGGCCACCGACCGTGCGGGCCACGGGCTTGAGATACTGCAGTTCGGGATGTGCTGCGACCTCCGACATGGTGACGCCTGCGCCCAGGGTAATGCGGCTTCCGGACGAGCGGATCTCCGTGAATGCCCGGTCGGTCGAACGCACCAGTGTGGTTATCGAGATGTCGCCTTCGTTGATGTCGCGCATCAGCAGTGTGCCGCCGCCCAGGAAACGTGCACCGGCGTCGGTCCCCAATGCTGAGGCCGCGTCCCTCAACTGGTCGAAAGTCTTGACTGCGAGTGGCATGTTATCCGTGCTCCACCAAACGTTTGATTGCGGCGAACCCCTCGCCGTAGATGTTCTTCGACACCGTTTTCTTCAGGTCTTCTTCCTGGCCTTCCGGTGTGTTGAAACTCGACTTCCAGTGCCAGAAGGTCCGATTGCCGTCGGTGACTTCCTTGAGGGTCACATGGGCGACGTAGTTAAAAAGGGGGATGGGCGTGTCGAGCAGGCAGTAGCTGAAAGTGCGGTCGGGATCGGACAGCTCCAGCAACTGCTCGCGCAAGACCGAGCCGTCCTTCAACCGAAAGTTTCTCACCGCGCCGACTGTGTCCGACGAGCGACCGCTTTCCATGTGGCTTTCGGCGATTGCCGGGTGCCAGCTGTCATGGCCGTTAAAGTCGCGCAGGACGGTCCACACCCGTCCAATGGGTGCGTTGACGATCGTGCTCATGTCGACCTTGACCATGGGCTCGTCCGTTTACCCGCCAAACTGCCGTTTCAGGGAGTTGAAGCCCCCCTGAAAAACGTCATTGCCAATGCCGTTCACCAGTTCGTCCTCCCGGTCCGGTGCGCAATCGAACTCGGCAAACCACTCCGCAAAGGTTCGCTCACCGTCGGTGATGGGGTTGAGCCGGATCGTGGCGATGTAGTTCTCTACACCCATAGGCGAGTCCAGGATCGAATAGGTGTAGGAGAACTCGAAATCAGATAAGGCCAGTAGCTGCTCGCGAATATCGCCTCCGTCGTCCAGCTTCATGGCCCGGATGCAGCCGACCTTGTCGGACGGATCACCTCGCTCGATATGGCTTTGCGAAATCTTGGGATGCCATTCAGGCAGGTTGTTGAAATCGCGGATCCTTGCCCAGATCCTGTCGGCTGGAGCATTGAGCACGCTTGATGTATAGACCTTGGCCAAGGCTATCTCCCGTCACTCTGTCTTGTTCTGGCCGGACTTGGCGGCTTCGGCTTCGGCAACCTTTGAAATGCTCTGCAGATCGCGGGCCTCGCGGATCAGCCCGCCCATCTTGGCGAGGCTGCCACCCTCGATGCCGGCTTCCTTCAGAATGGAGTCGATCATCGGCGCCTGAACCCGGTACCTGAGTGCAGAGTCAATGACCTCGTCGGTCATGTTCTTGCCTGACCCGAGCGCGCCGCCCATGCCGTCGACATGCAGAATGTTGATGCCCTCGATCTTCTCCATAGGCTTGACGCTTTCGCGGACGATGCCTTCGACCTTGTCGAGCAGCTTGCGCCGGTAAATGGACTCGCGGGCTTCTTGCGTGAGCACGTTTTCCGCCTCGTTGGCCTGACGCTGGGCTTCCGCTGCGACGGCGGCGCGGATCTTTTCGGCTTCGGCTGCGATCTTCTTCGCCTCGGCTTCCTTTTCCGCCATGATCAGTTCGATGGCGCGCAGACGTTTGGCTGCTTCGGACTCGCGGGCCGTGGCGACCTGTTCTTCCGCCTCTGCCGCTCTTGCGCGGGCCGCTTCCGTCTCGATTTGCGCCTCAGCGCGTGCCTTGGTCTGCTGATAGATGGCGATCGCCTTGGCAATTTCGGCGCTCTCGACAACCTTCTGGCGGTCTATCTCCAATTCCCGAATATCACGGTCACGGACAATGCGCGCTTCGTCGATGCCTCGATCGGACTGTATGCGGGCGCGCTCGATTTCCTCGCCGGAGGCGATCTGGGCCTCCTCGAAGGCTTGCTTCTTGGCAATTTCGAGCTGTTCGAGGGCCTTTTCCCTGTCGAGCCGAACTTCGTCGAGGGTCCGGCCTTGGGAGATGTTGGCCCGTTCGATTTCCAGTTGCGCAGAAATGTCCGCGGTCCGCACGCTCTTGTCCGCCTCGGTTCGTTCGATCTGTTTGGCGGCAATCTCGATTTCCCGGTCCTGTTCGGCCAGTTCGACGATCTTGCGATGGTCCACATCGAGTACTTCGCGGTTCTTGGTGGCCTGGATGCGGTCCTTGTCGATTGCCAGATCGGTGGCAATGCGGGCCCGTTCCAGCCGGTCCTGCTTCTTGATCTCGGCTTCGTCCAGGGCCTGAGCGCGCTGGATGTCGAGCGTGCGGGTTTCCTGCTCGCTGGCGATGCGCTCGGCTGCCAGGTGTTTTTCCTGGGCGATTCTGGCAGCTTCGGTGGCTTCTCGCGCGGCGATCTCGGCTTCCTCCAGGGCCTTGTTGCGGGCGATCTCCAGGTTGCGGGTGGCTTCTTCGCTGGTGATGCGTTCCGCCGCCAGATGTTTTTCCTGGGCGATGCGAGCGGCTTCCGTCGCCTCGCGGGCGGCAATCTCGGCTTCTTCAAGTGCTTTGGTCCGGGCGATCTCCAGGTTGCGGGTTTCCTGTTCGCTGGCAATGCGATCGGCTGCCAGGCGTTTTTCCTGAGCGATGCGGGCGGCTTCCGTTGCTTCGTTGGCGGCGATTTCAGCCTCTTCAAGGGCACGGGTGCGCTGGATTTCCAGATCCCTTGTCTCCTGCTCGCTGGTAATTCGCTCTGCGGCAAGTGCTTTTTCCTGAGCTATGCGATCGCGTTCGGTTGCCTCGCGGGCGGCGATTTCCGCCGCCTCGATCGCTCTTTGGCGTTCGATCTCACGACGTTGGGTCTCTTCCTCGTTAGCGATGCGCGCTTCACTGACCACGCGCTCCTGCTCGATCCGGGCCTTTTCGGTGTCCTCGCGGGCAGAGATTTCTGCCGCTTCGATGGAGCGCTGGCGTTCGATCTCGCGGCGCTGGGTTTCTTCCTCGTTGGCAATGCGGGCCTCGGTGACTACGCGCTCCTGCTGTATGCGGGCCGTCTCAGTCTGCTCGCGGGCGATGATCTCGGCCTGTTCTGCCTGGGTTTCCTGCTCGGCGCGCTGACGGGCAACTTCGGTGCGCTGGGCGGAGCGACGGAACTCGATCTCGCGTTCCTGTTCCAACCGGGCGGCTTCACTCTCACGGTCGATATCGAGGGTCTGCTTTTCCGCTTCGAGGTTGCGCGTGCGGATCTGGACCATCGAGTCCTGCTCGATGTCGTTGCGCAGCTTCCGGCGTGTCTCGATCTCCTCGATCAGACGGGTCAGACCTTCTGCGTCGAAGCGGTTGGACGGGTTGAAATATTCGAGATCGGTTTGATCCAGGTCGGTGATGGCGACGGATTCCAGCTCAAGACCGTTTTGGGCCAGTGCTTCTGCCGCGGCGACCTTGACCTTCTCGACATATTCGCCGCGCATTTCGTGCATTTCTTCCATGTTCATTTCGGCGGCGACGGAGCGCAGCGCGCCGACGAATTTACCGGACAGCAGCTCGTGTAGGCGTTCCTGTTCCATGGTGCGCCGGCCCAGCGTGGCGGCGGCCACTGCAACGGAGTCGGGGGTGGATGCGACCCGGACATAGAACTCCGCCTCCAGGTCGACCCGCATGCGGTCCTTGGTGGTCAGCGCGGCTTTCTTTTCGCGGATCACCTCCATCTGCAGAACGTTCATGTTGACGGGCGTGATTTCGTGAATGATCGGCAGCACGAACGCACCGCCGTTGATCACGACCTTCTGTCCTCCAAAACCGGTGCGGACAAAAGACACTTCCTTGGTCGACCGGTGATACAGCCAATTCAGCAGATAGACGACTACGGCGATGACGATGATCGCCACAATCAGCCACAGGATGAAGGCTCCTATCATTTGACCCGTCATGGTCATTCCTCCCAAATCGCCACCGGTGCAACCCTTGTCCGGCGGTTCCAATCTTGTCGCTGGATCAGTCCATGCCGATCCGTTTGAATTTCCTTGTCTGCTCCGTCAGGGCGATCTCTGTCGGCAGCCGTTCCATCGAAGAGGCGCCGTAGAAACCGTGGCAGTTTTCCGTATTCTTCAAAACGAAACTCGCGTCTTCGGGCTGCGATACCGGCCCGCCATGTACGAGTACAATTGCGTCTGGCTTTACCTTCAGCGCGGCCTCGGCCCATTTGTTCACCAGCGCCGGGCAATCTTCGAGCTTGAGTGCGGTCTCGGCTCCGATCGATCCGCCGGTCGTCAGTCCGAGATGGCAGACAATGATGTCGGCGCCGGCCTTTGCCATGGCGGCAGCTTCATCCTCGTTGAAGACGTACGGCGTGGTCAGCATGTCCTTCGACGCGGCTAGCGCGATGACATCCACTTCCTGGCCGTAGGACATGCCGGTCTCTTCGAGGTTTGAGCGCATGATGCCGTCTATCAGGCCGACCGTCGGGAAATTCTGGACGCCTGAGAACCCGACTGCCTTCAGATCGTCGAGGAACTTGTCGAAAATGCAGAACGGATCGGTACCGTTGACGCCGGCGAGCACGGGTGTCCAGCTCACCACGGGCAACACTTCGGTTGCCATGTCCATGACGATCTCGTTGGCATTGCCATAGGCTAAGAGTCCGGCGAGGGAACCGCGACCGGCCATGCGGTAGCGGCCGGAGTTGTAGATGACGATGAGGTCAATACCACCGGCTTCCTCGCACTTGGCGGACAGGCCGGTGCCCGCGCCGCCGCCTATGATCGGATGGCCGGCCTTAACCATGGCCTGGAACTTCTCGACAAGTTGTGCGCGCTCAAATCGTGGCATGGTTTACCTCCGTGCTCTCTTTCTGCGGTCGGCCTGGCGGCCCATGATGGACAGGAACGCGGCGATGACCGCGCTGGAAAACTGCGGATCGTTGATGTTGAACGGCAGCGAAATCAGCTGGCGTTTGCCTGTTACCCGTACTGTTTCCTTCAAGGCGTCGAACAGTGCCTTGTCGGCATCAGGGTCATGGAAAGCCATCCCTGCGGCATCGAGCATCGACACGCCGCCTTCGGGGATGAAGAACCGCACCGGCCCATCCATTCGGTTCAGCCGCTCGCCGATCCAACGGCCGATCTGGTCGTTTTCCTCAGGCGTGGTGCGCATGAGGGTGATCTGCGGATTGTGTTCATAGAGATTGCGATCGGCGAACTGCGCCGGCACCGTGTCCCGGGCGCCGAAATTGACCATGTCCAGTGCACCGCAGGATCCGACATAGGGGATGCGCGAGCGGATGATTGCGCCGAACCTGTCCTCGGTGGCCGGGAACATGCCGCCGACCAGCAGATCGCAAACTTCCGTCGTGGTCAGATCAAGCACGCCGGACAACAGTCCGTTGTCGACCAGGCTTTCCATGGACTGGCCGCCGACACCGGTCGCGTGGAAGACGAGGCAGTCGAACCGGTCTTCCAGCCCGGCGGTCACCTGCTGAACACAAGGTGTGGTCACACCGAACATGGTCAGGCCGATGGCAGGCAGGCCGTCGTCGTCACGGTACCGGGTCTTGCGCTGTTCTTCCGCCTGCCGGCTCGCCTCGATGGCCATTCCGGCGACGGCGGCCGCACCGTTGGCGAGAACCTTGCGCGAAATGCGGTTCAATCCCTGAATGTCGGTCACCGAGTACATCATCATGATGTCCGAGGGTCCGACATATTGCTGGACGTTGCCGCTTGCCACGGTGGAGATCATGACTTTCGGAATGCCCAGAGGCAGACGCCGCATCCCAGGTGTGACAAGCGCCGTGCCGCCGCTGCCGCCGGCGGAGATGATGCCACCAATGCCGCGCTGCCGAACGATCCAGTTCTCGAAGGCGATGGCCATTTCCCGGACGGATTCGCCACGGTCGCCGGTAAAGACTCCGTTGGGTCCGCGTTTGTGATAGGCGGCGACCTGGTTTGGCGGGACATCCGCACCGGACGGCTTGCCGCTGGTCGACAGGTCAACCAGCTTGGTCTTGACACCGAACTGGGCGATACGGTCGCGGATGAATTTGAGCTCACGACCCTTAGTATCGAACGTACCGACGACCAGCACCTCATCTCCGCCCACCTGGGACATGGGCGTGGGGCCGGTGCGCAGGGTCTCCGGCAGATCCCGCAACGCTGGGTCTTCTACTACACCGCTGGATGCCGACATGATCTCGTCGTGCGTTGCCGGTTTCGACCAGCGCGTCGGCGTGCGCGGGTTGGAGATATAGACGACCTGGCCGTCGCGTACCTGTGTCTTGGGACCCGTCTGGCGGCTGCGGCGCAGTCTTGCGAGCCGGGCAGGCGAGACGGAGCCTTCCGGTTCATCTTCGAACTCTTCCTCTTCTTCGAGGTCCGGTTCAATTTCAGCTTCATCGCCATGCCGGCCGACGCCGAGCAGCCGCTGCTGAAGGTCGCGGTCCGCCGCAAGAATTGCTGCTTCCAGGACCCGGTTGATGCGGCCGTTGACCATGATGGCCACGTCATCGGAAACAGTGGTGGCAACGCCGATATTCTGCTCGATCAGCAATACGGCGATGTCCTCTTCCTCGCCGAGTTGCAGGAGCATGTCCTCAACCTGTGCGACGATGACGGGAGCGAGGCCTTCTGTAGGTTCGTCCATGACGAGCAGGTGTGGATTACCCAAGAGAGCGCGGGAAATCGCCAGCATTTGCTGCTCGCCGCCGGATAACTGGCCGCCGAGATTGGTGCGCCGTTCCGCCAGTCTCGGGAACAGTTCGTAGATGCGCTCGGGCGTCCAGGTGGCGCGTTTTCCGCCACGGGCGCATAGGCGCAGATGTTCGTCGACGCTCAGAGACGGCCACAGCCGCCGGCCTTGCGGCACGTATCCGACACCCATATTGGCGATCTGATTGGGTGTCAGGCCGCGCAACTCTTCGCCGTTGAAGCGGATCGATCCGCTGGCGGTGGGGACCAGCCCCAGTATGGCCTTGCACAGGGTGGTCTTGCCCATGCCGTTGCGACCGACGACAGCATGAATGCCCTGGCGCAAGGTGAGTTTAACACCCTGCACGGCGTGGGACTGGCCGTAGTACACATGCAGATCACGAATGCGCAAAATAGCATCGGGCTCCCGGGTGCGGCGGCGGTCGCGGCTAGCCATGGCCACCTCCCAGATAGAGCTCCTGTACCTGAGGGTCGGACTCGATCTCCTCCGGGGATCCTTCCTTGAAGATCCGGCCGTTGTGCATGACCGTCACCGACTCAACGACCCGCAACGCCACGTCCATGTCGTGTTCGATGATGATGAAGCCCATATGGCCCGGCAGCGATTGCAGGATTTCAATCAACTCGGAGCGCTCGGTGGGCGACAGTCCGGCAGCCGGCTCGTCGAAGAGGATGAAGCGTGGTGCGCCGGCCAACGCCAGGGCTATCTCCAATTGGCGCTGCTGGCCGTAACTCAGTTCCGCCACCAGGCTGTCACGGACAGCGGTCAGGTGCACAGCCTCGACAAGCTCTTCAGCCGAGTGGAAAAGGGCATCGTCTCGGCGCGGGCGCAGCAGCGAGAACCGGCCACGGGACACGCCGCGGCAGGCCAGGTAAACGTTGTCCAGAACGGTCAGACCGTGGAACAGCAGCGATATCTGATATGTGCGGCGCAGGCCCCTGCGGATACGTTCATGCGGCGGATAATTGGTGACATCTTCGCCAAAGAACCTAATGCGGCCGAGCGATGGCAGGAAGTCGCCCGTCACACAGTTGAACAGTGTGGTCTTGCCGGCACCGTTCGACCCGAGGATGGCGCGTTTCTCGCCGGAGCGAACCTGCAGGTTGACTTCGGCCAGGGCCGATAGCGCACCGAAGAATCTGGAGACATCGAGGAGTTCCAGTGCATGGGCCGTTCCGGCCGCCGACAATCTTTCCGCCACGGTGACCATCAGGAACTGTCTCCTGATGCTGAAGAGATGCTGCGCGCTTTCTGCCGCGCCCGCCAGCGGTCCCAAAGGCCCAGCACCCCGTCGGGCGAGAAGAAGACGATGGCCAGGAAGCCAAAGCCGATCAGCAACTTGAAGCGCTTGGGGTCAAGACCGACCTCGGTCAGGATGTCCAGTGCGAATGTTCGCAGCAGCACGTAGATGAAAGCGCCAATGAACGGGCCTATCGGGCGTCGCAGTCCGCCGACCACGGCGATGACGAGAATGTCGATCACCGCACCTATACCGGCTGTGCCCGGAGAGATCTGGCCGTTCTGCCAAGTCAACAGGATACCGGCGACCGCCGCGATAAGGGCGGCGAATGCGTAGGCCGCGATGCGGTGCGCCGTGACGTTGAATCCAAGGGCCTCCATGCGCCGGGGATTGTCGCGAATGCCCTGTAAGGCGAGACCGAAGGGTGCCCGCGATACATAGGTCACCACCGCATAGCTCAGTACCGCGAAGAAAAGGGTCAGATAGTAGAATGGCGTTGCATCGTTCCACTTGATGCCGAAGACCACGGGCGCCCGTATCTGGTTGAAGCCGCTGAACCCGTTGAAGATCACGTAATTCTGGCGGGTGAAATAAAAGAACGCCGCAGCAATCGCCAGCGTGATCATGATCGTGTAGATGCCTTCTGTCCTGACCGCCAGGGCACCGGAGATGGTGCCGAAGGCTGTGGCGATTGCCAGTGCGACCGGCACGACGATCCACCAGGGCCATTGCAGGGAAATGGCATCGGCCGCGCTGGTGCCGAAGATCGCCACCATGTATCCGGCGCAGCCAGCGACGGTCATCTGCACAAGCGAGACCATACCGCCATAGCCTGCGAGGAACATCAGGCTGAGCGCAATCATGCCGAGAATGAAGGTCCAGCCCATGATCTGGAACTGGAAGAAGTCGTTGGCAAAGGCCGGCAGGAACAACAGGAACAAAGCCAGCAGCCAGAATGCCGGGTGGGTATTCTCGATCCATGCGGGCAGCTGCGCGCGGCGCGGCGAGGTCTGGGCGACACTGGACTGGGAGGTTTCCTGATCGATGGCTGCCATTACCTAGCCTCTCGATCCCAAAAGGCCCTGTGGACGGAACGCCAGCACCAGAACCATGATCAGAAATGTGAGAACCACTGCGTAGGTCGGCATGTAGACGGAGCCGAACTGCTCAGACAGGCCGATCAACAAGGCGCCGAGCGCGGCACCGGGTATGCTGCCCATACCGCCGACAATTACGACGACGAGCGATGCCAGCAGGAAGCGCGTGTCTTCACCGGGAGCAAGCGATTGAAACGTTCCGCCGACGACGCCTGCGACACCGGCAAGACCGGCACCGAAAGCAAAGACAAGCACGAAAACGAGCTGAATGCGGATTCCCGTGGCTGACAGCATGTCGCGATCATCGACGCCGGCCCGGATCATCATGCCGATCTTGGTCTTGTTCAACGCCAGCCACATCGCCACGCCAATTACGATGGACGCCGCCAGAATGACGAGACGGACCAGGGGATATTTCATATAGACGGCGTCACCGGAACTCTTCACGGCGGTGATGATGGGAAGCTTGATGGCTCCGAACAGCCAGTCCGGCGTTTCGATCTGATAGAAGTCGCCGCCCCAGATCCACAACAGGATATCGGCCAATACAATGGATATACCGATGGTCACGAGAGTTTGGCGCAGCTCTTCGCCTTCCATGCGGCGGAAGACAAGAACCTGAAGCAGCATGCCCAGCACCGCCATGGCAATGAAGGCGACGATGAAACTCAAGATCCACGAGTTTGAGGCGGTTGCGACCGTGTATCCTATATAACCACCGAACAGATAGAGCGAGCCGTGCGCAAGATTGACGTTGCGCATCAAGCCGAAGATCAGCGTGAAGCCGCTGGCAACCAAAAAGTACAATCCGCCCAATGTGATACCGTTCAAAAGGGCGTTCAGAAACACCTTCTTGCGGCCGGCGAAAGCCACCAGGCCCCTGGGCCACTCGGCAAGGATCAGCCAGAGCAGAAACACTGCTGCGATGAGAATCACGAGTGACCAGACGGGGTGCCGCTCAATGAAGCGTTGCATGGTCCCCTCTGGTGAAAATGGGCACACCCATCAGTTCCGGCCCTCTGTCTGTCCAGGCATGTTTCCTGCTGGCACCGATGATGTCCCGGCACTCTTGATTATGGTGCAATTTAGAATATTGCGACGGGACCGCGCATGTCATGCAGTCTCTTTTCGTTACGCGGAATTTGAATGCTTGCACGTCAGATGACGTGTGCAACCCGGCGGTACTCGGTTGGCGCCAGGCCGGTGTTGAGCGTGAAGAAGCGCGAAAAGCTGCTTTGCGATGCGAAACCCAGATCAAGGCCGATCTCGGTAATGGCCTTCGGTGTTTCCGCCAGTTCGCGCAGGGCGCGTTCCATCCTCATGGTGTTCCAGAACAATTTGGGCGTCACGCCCATCTGGTCGCGGAATAACTTGAAGAAATGCGGCCGTGACAGGCCGGACTCAGAGGCCACATCTTCAAGATCCATCATCTGGCCGACATTTTCGGTCATCAGCTTTATGGATTTGCGGACCCGGAAGTCATTGATACGTGGCGCCGGGCTGACCGCCTGTGCACCTGGAACATGGCTGTGGGTTTGCGAATAGCTTTCTGTCGTCAGTTCGTAGAGATATCCGTCGAGCTGGCCGTTGACCGTCGTGTCCAGCATGAGACCGGTCACTCTTTGCACGAGTTTCGCAACGGTCGGCGTAACGTCAATCGCGGAGCGGCCGAACCGCAAGGGTTGTGAGGACGTTGCGAAATTCAAGAACCAATCAGGCTTGATATACATCACCAGCACGTGCTGACCCTGCTGCCTGGCCGGGGGGTCGTATTGGTGCAATTCCCAAGGGCTGGCCGCCACCGCCCGGGCAGGTGATATATCGCAGGGAAGATCGCCGACGGTCATGGTTCCATTGCCGCCGCCGACCCAGAAGACCAGATGCCCCTCTCGGTGGGCGTGTTTGATCATCGGCTTGTTGAGATGATACAGCGTGACCCGGCCAAAGGCGCCGTGAAACACCGATATTGCCGTACTCATGGACGTTCCCTCTGCCCGGCGCCTTGTTGACACTTTCGCCGGTGCGGTATTTGCGGGAAGTTTAGGATTAATCGCGCACGCCTGGCAAGCGCGGCAGTATTTTTGCGTTTCAAGGTGGAACTGAGACACCCGGCTTGAAGCCGGGTGTCTGCAGCGTGTTGTTGTCAGTTATAGGACGCCTGGCATACAGGCACTTCACGGGCCGGAATGCCGATCTTCTTGAACACGGCAGGATCCATGCCAAGCGTCTGGTTAACGTCCGGGACGATCTCGATCAGTGAGTTGACCAGGTTACCGTTCTCGTCCTTGGTTACTTCGGTCACGAAGTTCGTGCCGATTGCCTGGCGATTGTTGTCCAGCGTGATCTTGCCGTTCGGCGCATCAAGCTCGATCTTTGCCAAGCCTTCGCGGAACTTCTTTTGACCATCGGACAGGTCGCCGCCGATGTCGTTGAGTACCGTGAAGGCTGCTACTGCGGCATTGTAGTAGCTGGTTGCCACCAGGGACGGCACCGGGAAACGTTTGTCGGCCGGGAACGCGTCCTGATAAGCCTTTACAAAGGCCTGCCATTTTTCGTTGTCCCAGGTGTCGGCCTGCGGACCGGCTCCGGGGGTTCCGGTCAGCACTTCCTTGGCTTTGCCTTTCGATGAAAGGACGGTTTGGTCGATCATGATCGTGCCGCCGATCAGTTTGGCGTCGCCGCCAGCCTGGAGATACTGGTTCAGGAAGTTCACGGCATCTCCGCCACCCAGGCCGAGATAGATCGCGTCCACGTCGTCGGGAAGTTTGGCGATGATCGAGGCAAAGTCCTTGGTGCCGAGCGGTACCCAGAAACGCTCGGTGATCTGGCCGCCGGCCTGGCAATATTCAAGCGCGAAGCCAAAGACCTGCGTGTAGATAAAGGAATAGTCCTCGCCGATGGTGGCGACGGTCTTGTAGCCCTTCTTGTCATACACGTACTTGCCGAGACCGGCCATCCACTGTGCGCCGTCCATGTTGAACCGGAAGAAATTGTCCGATGGATCAACGAACGTGGTTTCCTGTGCGCCGGAACTGCCGTTGATGAAGGTTACGTTCGGATGATCCCTGGAGTAGTTCTTCACCGCTATGCCTTCAGAGCCTGACAGCGGGCCGATGATGAAGTCCACCTTGTCCTGCTCCACCAGTTTGCGCACGGCGCGAACGGCGGAATCCGGGCTGGCGTCAGAAGCGCCGGTGATCACTTCGATCTCGCGTCCACCTGCCATGGATTTGAACTGCTTCAGCGCAACCTCGAATCCGCGAACACCGTCCTCACCAAGAACGGTGTATGTGCCTTCGAGCGTTGCGACCAGGCCGATTTTAAGCTTGTCGGCAGCAAAACCCGGCAGCACCAGCGCGACCAGGAACAAGAGCCCTGCTGCGCCCGAGCATAAAAGCCGTTTAATCATATCTTTCCTTCCTCCCTTGAATTCAGGAATTGGCACTTTTTCAGCCCGCCATTGTCGGGAACGGTCGTACGGTTCCGATGCGGCCCGGAACTTCAATGGTCCCGTTGCGGCTCCGGCGATGACAGTACACTCTTGGCGCAAGGGCAAGTGCGAGGGGCTGATTTCAATGACATCGCGTCTCTTTTTTTGCCGGCGGAGGGTTCGTGAAAAGCGATGTCCGGCATGGTGACACTGGTCCGTGAACGCATGTGTCGCCGCAGTAAAAAAGAGACAGAATGACCGGTTCGCTTTATGCCGAATTGTGGCAAGATGCCGTGAACGTCTATTTCGTACAGCGAGAACGGGGAGGGTTGGGATGACCCGGTTTGTCAGCCTCAGACTGATCAGCTTGTGTGTGGCCGTGCTGGCTGCAAGCGCGGCCGCGGTGGTGGCCGAACCGATCAAGATCGGTGAAATCAACAGTTATACGCGCCTGCCCGCGTTTACCGAACCCTATCGCAAGGGCTGGCAGATGGCGCTTGAAGAAATCAATGCGGCTGGCGGTGTCAATGGGCGCAAACTCGATGTCATCGCCCGTGATGATGCCGGCAAACCGGGCAATGCCGTCAAGATTGCCGAAGAGCTGGTCAGCAACGACAAGGTTAGCCTGCTGTTCGGCACGTTCTTTTCGCATATCGGCCTGGCGGTTGCTGATTTTGCCAAGCAGCGCAAGGTACTGTTCGTTGCTTCCGAACCCCTGTCCGATGCGATCGTCTGGTCGAAGGGCAACCGATATACGTTCCGGCTCAGGCCGTCCACGCATATGCAGGCGGCCATGCTTGCAGCTGAAGCTGCCAAGCTGCCCGCAACCAAGTGGGCGACGATTGCCCCGAACTATGCCTATGGCAAGGATGCCGTGAAGGAGTTCAAGGCCGAGCTGAAGAAGCTGAAACCCGACGTGGAGTTCATCGAGGAGCAGTGGCCGACACTGTTCAAGATTGATGCCGGGGCTACGGTGAGGGCGCTGGAACGGGCCAAGCCCGAAGCCATTTACAATGTTACGTTCGGTGGTGACCTTGCCAAGTTCGTGCGCGAGGGCTCATTGCGCGGGCTGTTCGAGAACCGCACGGTCGTCAGCCTTCTGACTGGTGAACCTGAGTATCTCCTGCCCCTGAAAGGTGAAGTGCCGGTCGGTTGGATCGTGACCGGATATCCCTGGCAGTTCATCGAAGACGAAGTACACAGGAAATTCGTTGATGCCTACAAGGCGAAGTTCTCAGAAGATCCCAAGATGGGTTCGCTGGTCGGCTACAACTCCATGCTGGCAATTGCGGCCATTGTGAAAAAGGCCGGCGGGACGGACACCGAAGCCATGCTCAAGGCCGCGTCCGGGTTGACCTTCGACTCGCCGTCCGGTCCGATCACGTTCCGGGTTGCAGATCAGCAGTCGACCATGGGCGCCTGGGTCGGAAAAACCGGTCTCAAGGACGGTAGCGGTGTAATGACCGACTGGCGCTATGCCAATGGCGCCGACTACCTGCCGAGTGCCGAAGAGGTGAAAAAGCTACGGCCTGCCAATTAAGCGTTCAACGATGCGGGGCCATTTAAGACGTGTGGTGTTGAGCGGCCATGTCTGATGCCCCGTTCTATTTCGCGCAGTTTCTGACCGGTCTTGCCAGCGCTTCGTCACTGTTTCTGGTGGCGTCCGGATTGTCACTCATCTTCGGTGTGACGCGCATCGTCAACTTTGCGCATGGCTCGTTCTATATGCTGGGAGCCTTCACCGCTTACAGCCTTGTCAATGCCTTGCCCTCAGGCATCTTCGGGTTCTGGTCTTCTGTGTTCCTGTCCGCACTTCTGGTCGGTCTGATCGGGGCCATGTTCGAGTTTGTGGTGTTGCGGCGGATTTATCGTGCGCCCGAATTGTTCCAACTTGTCGCGACCTTTGCGCTGGTCCTGATTATCCAGGATGCAGCGCTTTGGATCTGGGGGGCGGAGGATCTGCTAGGGCCTCGTGCACCGGGGCTTGATGGTGCGATCGAGATCTTCGGCGAGCGCATTCCGGAGTATGACCTGGCTCTGATTGTGGCGGGGCCGGCGGTGCTGCTGGCGGTGTGGCTGTTTCTGCATCGCTCGCGCTGGGGCACCCTGATCCGGGCTGCGACCGAGGACCGTGAAATGGCTGGTGCTTTGGGCGTCAACCAGTCCTTGCTGTTCACGGCGGTCTTCTTTCTAGGCTCTTTCCTTGCGGGACTGGGGGGTGCGCTTCAGGTGCCGCGCGAGGCGGCGAGCCTGCTGATGGACCTGAACGTTATTGCCGAAGCGTTCGTGGTGGTCGTGATCGGCGGCATGGGAAGCATAGTCGGCGCTTTCCTTGCCGCGGTTCTCGTGGCCGAGTTGAACGCGTTCGGGATCCTCGTATTACCAAAGATCACCATCGTGCTGGCCTTCATTGTGATGGCGGTGGTCCTGATCGTTCGGCCGTGGGGTCTGCTTGGCAAACCCCAGGCAGGGCAACATGGGGCCGGTGAACCGGAACAGCCCTTGCGGCCCTTGGCGGGCCTGCCCCTGGTTGCTGCCTTGATTGTTGTCGCTGCGCTGGTGCTGGCGCCTGCTATCGCCGGTGATTTCATGCTGGTTCTGCTGACGGATTTCCTCGTGGCGGCATTGTTTGCTGCGAGCTTGCATTTCATCATGGGACCCGGTGGCATGATTTCCTTCGGGCACGCGGTATTCTTCGGCCTTGGTGCTTATGGCGCCGCGCTACTGGTCAAGTTTGCCGGTGCCGGGATGATTGTGGCGCTGGCAGTCGCTCCGTTGTGCGCAGCTGCTGCGGGTGTCGTGGTCGGCTGGTTCTGCGTACGTCTGTCCGGGGTTTACCTGGCCATGCTGACATTGGCGGTGGCCCAGATCGTCTGGTCCATCGCCTTTCAATGGCAGGACGTCACGGGCGGCGATGATGGCATTGTCGGAGTATGGCCGGCCCAGTGGGCCGCGTCGAAGGCTGCCTATTACTATGTGGCTCTCGTCTTGTGCCTGGGAGGCATATGGCTGCTGCACAGGTTCACCCATGCGCCGTTCGGGTATGGGCTGCGGGCCGGGCGGGATTCGTCCCTGCGTGCAGAGTCAATCGGCATAAATGTGCATGCGCACCAGTGGATGGCGTTCGTGATCGCCGGCGGTCTGGCCGGCGTTGCTGGCAGCGTGTTCGTGTTTTCCAAGGGCAGTATCTTTCCCGATGAGCTTGCCATCCCGAGGTCCGTCGACGGTCTGATCATGGTCCTGCTTGGCGGCATTAAGATGCTGTTCGGCCCGATTGCCGGTGCCGCGGCGTTCACCTTCCTGGAAGATATTGTGACCAGGTTGAGTTACTGGCGGGCGATCTTTGGGGGCCTCATTCTGCTGATCGTGCTGGCCGCACCGGACGGCGTTGCTGGCGGGTTTGCCAGATTGACCACGCGGTGGCGTGGCAAAGCTCTGCAGGCGAAACCATGACGACGGTGATGAAGGTTTCCGGCTTGTCGAAACATTTCGGCGGTGTTCGGGCCGTACAGGATGTCAGTTTCGAGCTTGGCGAAAACCAGTTACTGGCCCTTATCGGCCCGAACGGTGCGGGAAAGACAACCTGTTTCAACATGCTCACCGGACAGTTGAAGTCGGATAGCGGATCGATCCTCATGCTGGGCAAGGAGATGACCGGTCTGAAACCGCGTCAGATCTGGCGGCTGGGCGTTGCGCGGACATTTCAGATCACCGAGACATTCGCATCCATGACGGTTTCGGAAAATGTGCAGATGGCGTTGATGTCCCACGAGCGGGAGATGTTTGGGTTCTGGGCGCGTGCGAAAGACCGCTATGTGCCGGATGCTCTTGAACTGCTGATGCAGGTTGATATGGCGGATCAGGCGCGCCGTCCTTGTGCCGAGCTGGCCTATGGCGATCTGAAGCGGCTGGAGCTTGCCGTCGCCCTGGCGCATTCGCCGCGCATCCTCCTGATGGATGAACCGACCGCCGGCATGGCGCCAGGTGAGCGCAAATCGCTTATGGCTCTGGTGGCCGGTCTGGTCGGGAAGGGCGGCGTGTCGGTGCTGTTTACCGAGCACGATATGGACATTGTGTTCGGTCATGCTGAAAAGGTCATGGTGCTGGATCAGGGAGAACTGGTGGCTGCCGGGACGCCTGCCGAAGTGCGCGCCAATCCGCTGGTGCAGGAAATCTATCTCGGACAACCGGCACGGATCGACCAGTCAGGAGACGAGGGCGCCGCAGATGCTTGAGGCACGGGGCCTGGAGACTTTCTACGGCGGCGCGCAGATTTTGAACGGCGTATCCGTCCATGCCGGCAGGGGCGAAGTCGTCGCTCTGCTTGGCCGCAACGGGGCCGGCAAGACCACCACTATGAAATCCATCATGGGCCTGGTCGTGCCGCGCAAGGGGTCCGTGCGGTTTTCCGGGCAGGATATCACCGGCTGGCCGCCGTTCCGGATCAACCGGTTGGGGCTTGGCTATGTGCCGGAAGATCGGCGGATCTTCAAGGATCTGACCGTACTGGAGAATCTCGAGGTTGGCAGGCAGCCGTCTGCCGGTGACGGTCCTGTCTGGACGCCTGAGCGGTTGTTCGAGTTGTTTCCAAACCTGCGTGACAGACAGGACAATCTCGGTAGTCAGCTTTCCGGGGGCGAACAGCAGATGCTCACCATTGCGCGGACCTTGATGGGCAATCCATCGGCGATCCTGCTCGATGAGCCATCTGAGGGCATCGCACCGGTCATCGTCGCGCAACTTGCCGAAACCGTGCGCGAGTTGAAGCGGGAAGGGCTGGCCATCCTGCTGAGCGAGCAGAGTTTGCATTTCGCTCGTGCGGTTTCGGACCGGGCGGATATCATCGAGAAAGGGCAGATTCGGTATTCCGGCAGCTTTGCCGAGCTGGACGAACAGCCGGAGATCCTGCGCAAGTATCTGGCGGTTTAAACTGCCTTGAATGCAGCCGTCACCCCGGCGCAGGCCGGAATCCAGATGGGAGCCGGAGGTTTGGTATGACCTCACACTGGATGCCGGGTCGAGCCCGGCATGACGGGGTAGGTGATTGCAGTTCGGTCGAATGCAAATCTGGACAACCGGATTGAGACAGATCGTCAATCGGCATCCAGTGGCCAGATGGGCCGCGGGATCTTGTGGTAAGTCAGAGTGTTCAGCTGCATGGAGGCGATGCCGCCGGCATCCACCAGCATCACCTTGCGCGCTATCGGCTCGTATGCGGCCTTAAAGTGATTGCGGCTCTTGAGCCCGATGGTTGTCTTGCCGGACGGTTCAATGCCCACAGACCGGAACACTTGCGGATCCATGACCGCGGTCGGCACCGACGATACGACAACCTCCACCCCTTCAATCCCAAGGACGGCGGTAGGTCCCATGGAGAAGGCGACACCTTTCCACATCGGGCCTTCGCAAACGAACGTCCCACCGTTCAGCTTCAACACCTTTGCGCGGGTCTCGAGCGGTGGCGTTAGATCAGGCGCCCCTTTGCCGCCGAGCGCCACGTCAATCGTGGCACCTTCGCCTGCCGTACGGGCGATCTGGACGGCCTCGGGATCGCTGATTGTGGCGAAGGCTGCATTGACCAGACCTGCCTGGAGCATATGCCTTAGGAGATTGGGGGAGTCGCCGTAGGCACCTCCTGCCGGATTGTCCGCGAAGTCTGCGAGGATCAGCGGGGCTTCTCCCGGCTTGCCCGCCATCGCCTCGGCGATGGCTTCGTTGGGACCGGGAAAGGCCAGTGTGGTCTCCGCCCGGCTTTGCCAGACCGCTTCCATGAGCCGTTCGGCATGAGCCTGCACGGCGGTGTCATTGTTTCCCGTGCCGGTCACAATGACCGACGGGCCGATATCGGGAACGTCCGACCAGGGAAAACCAATCTGGATGCTGGCACAAAGAACATCAGGGTCAGTCTCGATCTCGTCTGCCAGCGCTAGCAGTTGGGGCATGGGGCCGCTAGCAGTTTGGCCATGATCGGCAGCGTCCATCATCGGCCGCCTGAGGAAATGCTGAACGGGTTGCAATCCTTCGTCGAGGATGCGCTTCAACAGGCGGATGGCGTGTCTGCCCCGTTCAAACTGATCGACGTGAGGGTAGGTCCGGTAGGCCAGCATCAAGGTCGAGGCATCGACCATACGCCGGGAAACATTGGCGTGCATGTCGAGCGTTACGATGATGGGGCAGCTGGGACCTGCGAGGCTTCGTGCGGCTTCCAGCAGGTCCCCTTCGGCGTCATCGGTGGTTGCGGTGACCATGGAGCCGTGCATGATCAGAATAATGCCGTCAAAGCACCGGCCATTCCGTAGGGGTGCCAGGATGAGGTCTTTGACCTCATCCCAATCGCCGGCGGCCATTGGTCCGGACGGGCTGGCGGATGCGGCGAGCGGGTGGGTGACCGACCATCCAAGGTTTCCGGCCTCGGTCAGTACGCCCCAGATCTCGGTATTGGTATCACGCAAGCGCTGGGGGATCTCGTCGCCGGTCAGGTAGTAACGGGTGTCGAAATCGGCCCGGACAGTGGGGGTGCGGTTGAACGTGTTGGTCTCATGCATGATCTCCGCCAGCAGGATCGACCGGGACATCGCTCAGCTCTCACGGTTTTCGATACACGCCGCGATCAGATCGTTTGGATCATCCCAGGCGAACTGTCTGTGTGCGGCCTTGCCGCCGCCGAGGCTGTCGAAGCCGGTTTGCGTGACCGTGCCGCCGAGGCGTTCATAGAACCGGACGGCGCCTTCATTGGCATCGAACACCCATAGGCACACGGACCTTCCGCCGGCGTCACGGAAGGCCGTTATGCCGGAGATCAGCAATCTGCGGCCGATGCCGCTGCCGGTCAGCTCGGGCGAGATATGCAGGTTGTCGATTGTGCCGTCATATCCTTCGTCATAACCGATCCGTATGCAGATGAAACCGGCCGGTTGACCGGCCAATTCGGCTATGTGGGTGATATGCGTGCCAGCCTGTCCTGCAAAGACTCTCGCCCAGTGGTCCTTGCGGTCCTGAAGCAACTCTTGATCGAGATACCGGTCGGGCAAGATGCCGCGATAGGTGCTGCGCCAGCTCTCGGCGTGTAACAGTGCGATGGCGGCTTCGTCTGCGGCGGCAACCGGGCGGACGATCAGAGATGACTTCATGGTGGCCGGTATTTGCTTTAAGCAGGTTTCAGGAGGACCCGTGTAACAGTCATGGCCGGAATACGCCACATCCTGTTTATCATGTGCGATCAGCTGCGCTGGGACCACTTGAGCTGTTATGGCCATCCGCATCTTCACACGCCGCACATTGATAGCCTGGCGGAGCAAGGCGTGCGGTTCGACCGTGCCTATGTGCAATCGCCGATTTGCGGCCCATCGCGCATGTCTTTCTATACCGGCCGATATATGTCTTCGCACGGGTCCACCTGGAACGGCGTGCCGCTCAAGGCTGGTGAACTCACGCTCGGGGATTATCTGAAGCCGTTGGATTGGCGGACGGTGCTGGTCGGCAAGACCCATATGCGCGCCGATCTGGAAGGTATGAGGCGTCTGGGGATCGGTCCGGACAGTGTCATTGGCGTGCAGGTCGCCGAATGTGGATTCGAACCTTTCGCGCGTCACGACGGTCTGCATCTGGATGGCGACTACGATCCTGACCCGGCGTATAACGATTATCTGCGTTCACATGGCTATGAGGCCGCAAATCCCTGGCATGACTGGGCCAACTCGGGCGAAGACGCTGTAACCGGAGAATTACAGTCCGGCTGGTTTCTGAAGAACTCCAACCTGGCTGCGCGGGTGTCAGAGGAGCACTCTGAAACCCCCTACGTCACGCGCCGCGCTATGGAGTTCATCAAGCAGGCCGGTGACGATCCGTGGTGCCTGCATCTGTCCTACATCAAACCGCATTGGCCCTATATCGTGCCGGCACCTTATTGCGACATGTTTGGCGAGGCCGACTTCCTGCCCGTCGTCAAGTCCAAGAGCGAATTGGAGAGCCCACATCCGGTCTACCAGGCGTTCATGAACCATCGCGACTCGCAAGCCTTCGCCCGCGATGAAGTGCGCGCTCGCGTTCTACCGGCCTATATGGGGCTGATAAAGCAGATTGACGATCAGATGGGCGTGCTGTTCGATTTCCTGAAGCAGCGGGGCCTCTGGGACGACACTGTGATCGTGTTCACGTCCGACCATGGGGACTATCTCGGCGATCACTGGCTGGGCGAAAAGGACCTGTTTCACGAGTGCTCCGTACGCATTCCATTGATCGTGCGCGATCCCAGACCGCAGGCAGATGCCACGCGCGGCACGGCTTGCGGTGCTCTTATAGAATCAATCGACCTTGCGCCGACGTTTCTAGAATATGCCGGTGGCGCGGCGCAGCCACACAGGCTGGAAGGCCGGTCCTTGTTGCCCTATCTGGAAGGTGCGCGACCGCAGGAGAGAGAGCACGTCATCAGTGAGTATGACTATTCCATGCGCGGCGCTGGATTGGCTCTGGACGTGGACCCGGGAGATGCGCGGATCTGGATGGTACGGACAGAGCGCTGGAAGTACATTCACTATCAGGGCTTCGTGCCGCAGCTTTTCGATCTTGCCGCGGACGGAGACGAGTTTTACGACCTTGGTGCCGATGTGGGCCACGAAGCGGTCCGCGCAGAGATGAAAGACCGGTTGTTGGACTGGTCTTTGACACTCAAATGCCGGACAACACTGTCCGATGAGGCGGTCCGGTGCGCACGCCGGCAGGGCGACGGGGGTATCCTGATTGGCTGGTGGGATGAGAGCGGTTAATCCGATTGCCCGGAGATTGCGGCTTCCGAAACTTAGAACTCTTCTAAACCATTGTATTTATTGCAGTTTTGAACGATTCTAAATCCAATGCCGGACATCGGTTTTATATTGACGGCGAGCTGTCCTGACCCTAATCACCATGCTGACAATGAAGATCCGATTATAGTTCAAGAGACAGCTGGAGTGCTGAGCGTTGGACGCTCGATCGGTGTCTGTCAGGACAGATGGTGAATGGTGGCGTCTGAGGATCAGGCAGATGTAGCGGGCACGCTTTGGCGGTCCAGGACTTTGGGAATGCGTTGGTTGCTGGGTGCCGTTCCCATGGCGCCTTTGTGGTATTTGGGCGCACTTCTTCTTGCTGTGCTGGTGACCGCCCCCATCGTTGCGCTGTTGTTTGTGGCAGGCAGCGCTGAGGACAACGTGTGGCCGCATCTCATGGCAACCGTATTGCCCCGAGCGGCTATCACGACAATTCAACTGATGGCGGGTGTGGGCTTGCTTACTGCCGTAATTGGCGTCGGAACGGCCTGGCTGATCACCATGTACCGGTTTCCGGGTCGCGATTTGCTGCAATGGGCACTGGTCGTGCCGCTGGCTATGCCGACATATCTGATCGCTTTTTGCTATCTGGAGATCTGGGACTATTCGGGCTGGGTGCAGACGGGCCTGCGTGCGGCGTTCGGCTGGCAAAGCGCCAGGGACTACTGGTTTCCCGAGATACGCTCGCTGCCGGGCGCCATCATGGTGATGTCGTTTGTATTATATCCGTATGTGTATCTGACGTCCCGGGCGAGTTTCCTGCAGCAATCGGTGTGTACGTTGGAAGTTAGCCGGACACTTGGCTGCACTGCCTGGGGTGCCTTCCTGTCGATCGGACTGCCCATGGCGCGACCGGCGATCGCTGCCGGTGTGACGCTGGCACTTATGGAGTGTCTGAACGATATCGGCGCCGTGGAGTTCTTTGGCGTCAATACCCTAACGGTCAGTGTCTACGCGACCTGGCTGGAGCGTGGCTCACTTGGCGGGGCGGCGCAGATTGCCAGCTTGATGCTGTTGTTCGTGCTGGTGCTGTTACTGGTCGAACGGTGGAGCCGCAGGGAACGGCAGTTCCATCATACGAGCAACAGATATCAGGATCTGACACCGGTACCATTGAAGGGCGTGCGCGGCTGGCTGGTGACACTGATCTGTCTGCTGCCGGTCGTGGCTGGATTTGCTGTTCCGTCGCTTGTGTTGATAGAGGCCACGATGGTGCATTGGTATGAGGCGTTAACCGGGCCGGTATGGCAGCACGCGTTCCATTCCGTGACGATTGCGGCTGCGGCGGCGGCAATTGCCGTTGCGATCTCCACCGTGCTGGTCTTTGTGCTGCGTATGTCCCGCTCTGCGGCTGTTGCGGCAGCGGCCCGAATTGCCTCGGTGGGCTATGCGGTCCCCGGGACGGTGCTGGCGATTGGCGTTCTGGTGGCGTTTTCGGCTTTCGAAAGCGCTGCCGGTACGGCCTGGCGGGCGGTAACCGGCTTGCAGGCGGGGTTGATCATCTCTGGCACCAGTGCGGCTATCGTGTTCGCCTATGTGGTCCGTTTTCTAGCAGTTTCCTTTGGTGCGGTGGAGTCAGGTGCCTCGCGGCTGTCACCAAACCTCGACACGGTGGCACGCTCTTTGGGCCGCAAACCTGCCCGCATTCTCATGGAGGTACAACTGCCGCTTCTGAAATCGGCGATTGGGGCTGCGGCCCTTCTTGTTTTCGTTGACGCGATGAAGGAGCTTCCCGCAACCTTGCTGCTGCGGCCCTTTAATTTCGATACGCTGGCCACGCACATTTACACGCTGGCGTCTTTGGACCTGTTTGAAGAAAGTGCCCCGGCCGCTTTGATGATCGTGGCCATCGGACTTTTGCCGGTAATCTGGCTGAACAATGTGGTGGCAACCGGCCGGCGCTCAGGTGTCTGAGACTCCTGGTTGACGGCCCGTGGTTATCAAGGTCTTGCTAACCATGTGGCAATGCGAACAATCCGCTTAACCCATACGTAATGTGTGGGCACGATTCTTGAGCCATATGATCTTGAAATGATCAAGGGGCTTGAGAAATGGAAGTGGCGGTGAGACGGCCTTTAAATCCTGCTGCCGTATGTCTGGCGGCGTTCTCGCTTGCAGCAATGTGGCTGACCGGTGCTGCAGGCACGGCGCTGGCTGTTCAGGAAGACAATCTGCCGGTGCGCGGCGTCATCAGGCCGCTCAATGAGACAACGCTTAGCACGGATCTGGTCGCGCCGATTACCAGAATGCCGTTTCGCGAGGGTCAGAGGTTTAAGGCCGGAGACGTTCTCATCGAGTACAACTGTGAACGCCACAAGGCTGAACGCGCGTCTGCGCTGGCGGAATACCGCGTGCAGATGATCAACCTTGAGAACAATCAGACATTGTTCAAGCACCGTGCTGCTGGCCAATTCGAGCTGGATACGTCAAAGGCCAACACGGACAAGGCGAAGGCGAATGTCAGTGTGCTCGATGCACGTATTCAGCAATGCACCATCAAAGCGCCGTTCGACGGCCTTGTGGCCGAACAGTTCGTCAACCCACATGAAATGCCAAGTGCCGGCGCTCCTGTACTGAAGTTGGTTGACGACAGTCGCTACGAGATCGAACTCATTCTACCATCGAGATGGTTGCGCTGGCTGAAGCCCGGTGCGCAGTTTCAGTTCTCCGTAGAAGAAACCGGCAAGACGTATCCTGCCCGTATCGAACGCCTCAATGCGACAGTCGACGCGGTCAGCCAGACTATCCAGGTGCGGGGAATGTTCATTGACAGGCCGGATGATGTGCGCGCTGGCATGAGTGGCTCGGCGCTGTTCTCTTCGCCGCAAGGATAACTGGCCGTGCAGCCGAAACCCGTTGAAAGCAATTCCGCCAATGTCGCTGGAAGACCGGCGCAGGCGCCGGTGAGCAAAGATGGCGCTATGCGCCAGGTCAGCAAGCCGGCGGCGGCTGCGCGTTCGTCGTTGGAGTTGTTGCTCAAGATTGAAGCGGAAACCCGGGATGCCGACAGCGAACAGGAGCTTTCGTTTCTGATTGCCAATGAGACGCGCAAGCTCGTGAAAGCCCGTCAGATCTTTGTTTTCACCGTGGGCCGTCACGATCAACCGCGGGTTAATGCCGTTAACAGTGTGGATCTGGTCGATCGCTCCAGCCTGATGATCAGGTGGGTTGAGCGGCTCGTCATGCGTTTGCACGACGATGCCGGATTGCAGGATGTGCGTGAGTTTGCGTTGCCTGCCTATTGCGATGAGGATGATCCGGAACTGAAGGTTTATCCGTTCCGGTATTTCCTGTGGGTGCCGATGATACAGCGCGACGGTGAGGCATTTGCCGGGGTGTTGATGGCGCGCGAGGGGCCCTGGAGCAAGCCTGACATTGTGGTCGCGAAACGATTGTGCGGAACCTATGGCCATGCCTGGATAGCCCTTAAAGGTGCGCAGAAGATCAATAGGCCTAGGTTGCGTCCCGCCGTGGTGGTGTCGAGCATCACGATCGCGCTGTGCGCGATTTCCTTCATCCCGGTTCCTTTGACGGTTCTGGCCCCGGCCGAAGTTGTGCCGCAGAAACCGTTCATTGTCGCGGCACCGATTGACGGTGTTGTCGAGGAAGTGGTGGTCAAGCCAAACGCAGAGGTGAAAGAGGGCGATGTACTTGTGCGTTTCGTCGACACCAAGATGCGTAACCGCTATGAATTGGCAGAGCAGGAGGTGAGCATCGCGCGGTCGAAACTCAAGCGTTTCACGCAAGCTGCCTTTGATGATCCCGACGCCAAACGTAACCTCAAGATCGCGGCGTCGGAACTGAGATTGAAACTTGCCGAACGCGATTATGCTCACGAACTGCTCAAGTGGCGGGAACTGCGCGCCGCAAGCTCGGGCGTGGCGGTATTTGCCGACCAGCGTGATTGGGCAGGCCGGCCGGTCAGTCTTGGTGAGCGCATCATGTCGATAGCCCGGCCAGAAGAGGTGGAATTGCGGGTCGACCTGCCGGTGCGCGATTCCATCGCCCTGCAGCCGGGCGCCCGGGTGAAGCTCTTTTTGGACTCCACGCCGCTGAAATCGGACGAAGCAAAGATCACCAGCGTCAGTCATGAGGCGCGGCCCGCCAGGGACGGCACGCTGGCATTCCGCGTCAAGGCCGCGTTGCCAGAAAACCAGAAAGACACGTTCAGGCTCGGCGCACGTGGCACGGCGCAGCTCTATGGCGACCACACGACGTTGTTCTTTTATCTCTTCCGGCGGCCGATCACCGCGCTCAGGCAGTATCTTGGGTGGTAGCTGTGCAGGCGGCGGACAAAGACGGCAACCTGCCATTGTTGCGTGAGGACCTTCAGCTGCTGAAGGGGACGCCAACATTGTCCGGCACGCCGACCTGGATGGTGTTTGATCCTGTCCAGCACAGATACTACAAAATCGATCATGCAGCGTTTGAACTGCTTTCGATCTGGAATGCATACCCGAACCGTGACAGGCTGATCCAGGCGGCAAACGAGCGGTTTACCTCGGAATTCGAGCCGGAGAAGATCGAGGAAATCCTGTCGTTCTGCGATACGCAAAATCTGCTGGTTGAACCGGCCGGTGCGGACTGGCGGAAATTCAGTCAGGCGGCATTGCGTAAGAAACGCCAATGGTGGCGGGATGCCATGCACAGCTATTTGTTCATGCGTGTCCCGCTCTTGCGGCCCGACGCCTTCCTGCAGAAAACCTATCCCTTGGTTCGGCCGCTATTCTCAAAAGCGTTCCTAATCGTCATCGTGACGATTACGTTGGCAGGTTTGTATCTTGTCTCGCGGGAATGGGATGCCTTCGTGGCAACCTTTCCGCATTTCTTCTCCTGGCAGGGCGCAGCGATGTTCGCCGTGTCGCTGGCCGGCCTGAAAGTTCTTCACGAGTTTGGCCATGCCTATGCCGCGACGCGCGCGGGGTGCAGGGTGCCGACGATGGGCGTGGCCTTCCTGGTCATGGTGCCGGTGCTCTACACCGACGTCAGTGATGCCTGGCGGCTCAGGTCGAAGTCAGAACGGCTGGTTATCGGCGCTGCGGGTATGATGGTCGAGTTGTGCATCGCCGGCATCGCCAGTTTTATGTGGGTCTTCCTGGATGACGGGTTGCTCAGGAGCATCGCCTTTGTTCTCGCGACAGTCAGTTGGATCATGAGCCTGGCGATCAACCTGAACCCGCTATTGAGGTTTGATGGCTATTATCTGCTGGCGGATGCGCTTGGAATCGAGAATCTCCAGGCTAGGTCATTCGCATTGGGCCGCTGGGCGCTGCGGCGTATCTTGTTCGGCCTCAAAGATCCCGAGCCTGAGACGCTGCCGCGAAGCAGGCGCAACTTGCTGATTGCGTATGCCTGGGCGACCTGGGTTTACCGCCTGTTGCTGTTTATCGCCATCGCGCTGGTTGTGTACTTTTTCTTCTTCAAAGTGTTAGGCGTAATCCTGTTTGCCGTGGAGATTGTTTGGTTCATCTTACGGCCGATCTGGTCAGAGCTGCGCGAATGGAAATCCAACTTGCCGCGTATCGTGGGCAATGGCAGGGCCTGGATGACCGTAGCGATTGCCTGTGTGGCGCTGGTCTTGGCGTTTGCACCGGTATCGCGGGGTGTTGCCGTCCCGGCGATCTTGGAGCCTGCCCAGTTTTCCAGGCTTTATGCCAATTCCAAGGCGCAGGTCGTTGCGGTGGCGGTGAAGAACGGCCAGCATGTGAAAGCGGGAAATGTCCTTCTTGAACTGCGTTCTCCAAGTTTGCAGCACGAGTTGAAACTGGCGCGTATCGAGCTTGACCTTGTTGAGAGGCGCCTGGCGCGCGTGGCGGGCGATGTAAAAGACCGGTCCGAGCTGATTGTGCTGCGCCGGCAGCAGGCCGCACTACGCGACAAGATCGCCGGCGTACAGAAGGAAATCGGCCTTTTGACAGTCAGAGCGCCCTTTGCCGGAACGGTTCAGGATGTCAACTCGGGACTGCATTTCGGCCGCTGGGTCGACAGGCGCGAACCCCTGGCTGTTGTCATCGGGCCCGGCGGCGATACGGCAAGAGGGTATATTCAGGAGGCGGATCTGTGGCGTGTCAGACAGGGCGACCGTGGAAAGTTCATTGCCGACGATGGCCAATTCCGGAATGTCGCGGTGTCTGTACAGGATATCTCTGCCTCCAGTGTTTCAGAACTGCCGCTGGCTTATCTGGCGTCAACTTATGATGGCCCGATTGCTGTGCGCAAAGACGACAAGGACCGTCTCATACCTGTCAGTGCTCAGTATCCGGTGAGGTTGCACATCAACAGCGAGGGGCACTATTCCAATCGGGTTGTGCGCGGCGTGGTGCATGTGCAGGGGCAGGCTGAGAGCATGGCATCGCGGCTATGGCGCAAAATCGTGCGTGTTCTGGTGCGCGAAAGCGGGGCATAGGGTCAGCACCCTGGTTCGGGATTGCTTGTCCGTTTGATTGGCATGCCGGGAACAAGGCAGGTCTCGTGAAGTGTCTTTGGAGTGGAGGAAAGCGCTCCAACGCACAGTCTATCCACAGGTCATGTGGAAAACCCCGTTTTATAACAGTTAAGCGCTAGCGGCAGGTATCGGCCATGGCGGGGGCCAGCTCGCGATAGCATCTGTTCTTGGAGGAACAGTACAGACGTTCGGGTTTGGAGAAAGAAAGTATCCCTGTGGCCGTGGCATCACAGCGTATCACCACTTCCAGGATCAGGCCGCGATCCACAATGGCTTCAACATTGCGAAACGGCTCGAGAAACCCTGGATAAAGAGTAAAATTCCCGCTGACAGCTGCCGCTACAAGTATTTTGCTCATAGTGTCGTCCGAAGTTCCACCGGTCCGGTGTTTTCGGACCGGAGCGGAGCAAGGGGCGTGCCATCCGTCAGGGATGGACGAGGTAGCAAGCCGTTGCAGCAAACCAGCGCCGGATTTTCAGCTTAAACGACGGATTTCAAGCCGTATTTCAAGTCACGGCGCGCATTGGGCGAGTGAACCGTCTTTAGCAATCAGCGATTGCAAACGTTAACGTCTCGTTGACCCTTTGTGGATAATTCTGCGCAAGGTGTTTCAATATGAACCACTGCGATGCGAATCATTTAAGAGTCTGAAAGACTCACAACAGGAATGCGGGTTGGGGGTTCGGTGTGTTTCGACCGCTGCTTTGCAGTGTTGCGCTTGTTTTAGTGCTCACCGGGTGCGTGATCACTCCCGAACCTTTGGATCAGCAGGATCTTCATACATTTGCCACCGACAAGGTGGATCGCGTTACGCAGGATCAAGAGGCGCTTAATCGCGCTGTGGACCTGTATGAGGCCATGGCCAGGGCGCTGAAGTACAATCTGGACTACAAGGTTGAACTCAAAGAGCGGTCACTGCGGATCAAGCGGCTGGATTTGGCGACCTACAAGCTGCTGCCCGATCTTGTGGTGAACTCAGGCTATGCCGGGCGCAACAAATATGCCGGCGGCAACAGCCGCGAAATTCTGTCGTCGCGCACGCTTGGGACGGAATCCCTGACATTCTCCTCATCCCAGGATCTGGATATCTTTACCTCCGATATCGCGCTGAGCTGGCATATCCTTGATTTCGGTCTGTCCTATGTGCGGGCCAAGCAGCAGGCCGACGAGGTGCTGGTTGCCGAAGAACTCAAGCGCAAGGTTGTCAACCGGGTCATAGAGGACGTGCGCACGTCCTATTGGAGGGCTGTCAGCGGACAGCGGCTGCTGCGCAAACTGCGCCGTCTGGAATCACGGGTAAGACGTGCATTGGCAGACACCCGCAAGCTGTCTTCCGGCGGTCAGACATCCCCCATTACCGCTCTGACATATGAGCGGGAACTTGTTGAAATAAAAAGGGAAATACAAAAACTTGAGGGCGAGCTGCGGATCGCCAAGACCCAGCTTGCCGCTTTGATGAACGTTAGGCCAGGCAAGAGATTCCGGGTCTCGGAGGCCGGACGCAGAACTGTGCGGCTCAAGGTTAAACTGTCGCCGCGGCAAATGATTGCAATTGCGATGATAAACCGTCCCGAACTTCGCGAGGTTGCGTATAAGCAACGGATTAATGAGAAGGAAGCCGATGCCGCACTTTTGGAGCTGTTGCCCGGCATACAGGTCTATGCAGGTCCGAACTGGTCTAGCAACTCATTTCTGTTCAGCAATGACTGGCTGTCCTATGGCGCCAAGGCAAGTTGGAACCTGATGCGGATCTTTCAGTATCCGGCACGTTTGAATGTGATCGAGGGGCAGGATGACCTCCTCGATCAAAGGGCACTTGCCCTGACCATGGCCATCATGACGCAGATCCACGTCGCCAACGTGCGCTACCATCATTATCGAAAGGAGCTCGCCACGGCCGGGGAGTTTTTGTCCGTGCAGCGGCGGCTCCTGAAGCAAATCCGATCTGGTGCGAGTGCGGGCCGTGTCAGCGAACAGACGCTGATCCGTGAAGAGATGAACACGCTGGTGGCCGAAGTGAAGTTTGATATCGCCCATGCGACATTGCAGAACGCTTTCGCTAACGTTTTTGCGTCCATGGGCCTGGATCCATACGAGGGTAGCTTTGCAACCGACGAGAGCGTTGCCTCGATTGCCGGGAAACTGCGCCGGGTATGGTTTGAACGTGGCGATTTTGGAGCCGGGCTCAAGCTTGTCCGGAAGTAGCTGCTCCAGGCTGCGGCCTTGCTGGCGGTGTTTGCCGACAAGTGCCAACAACTTTAGCGATTCTCTACACGGTAATCACACCTTGCAGATGTAAATATCCTGATGTCGCGCGGCTGTCAGCGGCCGGTTGAATCTTTGGTAACCCGATTCACGTACTTCAAGTGTGTGATAGTGCGGCGTATTGGGCCCAAAGGCCCACTTTGCGTGTTTACGGCACGGCCGAATGTATGCCGCACTCTGTTGCAAGTGAGTAACGGCGTATGAGTTTTCAGGACCAGAATTCAGGCAAGAATCAAAACACCTCCGGCAGGAAGTCGAAGAGGAAAGGAACTGCGCAGGGGCGTAACGATCCGCCTTCTGTTCGCACGGGCAGTTCTCTACTGGCGCTGGAGCCGCGCATCGTTCTTGACGCCGCTGCCGTGGCGACCGGAATGGAGGTTGCCGAACAGGTGCCGGCCGAACCGATGGTCCAGTCAGGGCCGGACGTGGCGCACGACGAACTGGTGGCGGCACTGGACGACAATACGGCCGACTCCACCGGCGGTGAAGTGGTCTTCATTGACAGCGGTGTGAGGGACTATCAGTCGCTGATTGACGGCATTGATCCGTCGGCGGAAATCGTCCTGCTGGATGGTGACCGGGATGGACTGATGCAGATCGCCCAGGCTCTGGAAGGCCGCTCGGAAGTTGAGGCGATCCACATCATTTCGCACGGAGGCGAGGCCCAGCTCAACCTGGGCAATGCGGTGGTGACGGCTGAAACCATCAAGACGACCTCCAGCAGTGCTTTGGCGGATATCGGTGCCGCGCTCAGCGATAGCGCCGACATTCTCATTTATGGCTGTAACTTTGGCGCCGGCAGTGGCGGAGAGGAAGCCGCCCGGCTTCTTGCCGAGGCGACCGGTGCCGATGTCGCGGCATCGGATGATCTGACGGGTGCTTCCAGTCTTGGCGGCGACTGGGACCTTGAGCTCAATATCGGTCAGGTCGAAGCCGGCAGCTACTACCTCGGAAGTTACAATCATCTGCTGTTGCCGTTCTTGATGCAGGCGACGAGCGATCCGGTCATTACAGGTGGCGGTGGCGTGGGATCGACGGCCACCTGGGCGAATGCTGGAACCATCGGGTCCACGAGTATCGATGTGCGGGCAACCGTGATCGACATTCAGGATGGCGCAACGGTCGATTTTGGCACCGTTTCAACCACGAATCCGGGCCTGGACGACTTTCGCGTGCTGATCTCGGATCAGGGCAGCGTGACGATTACCTGGGAGATCTTTGAAGCCGGTACGACGATTCGGCCACAGGAAGGCGAGATTTCGCTGACCATCGCCGATCTTGATGGCAGCGGCGGAAATCCGGGAACGATCGAGGCCATTTCGGCCGATATGAGTAACCTGTCATCCTACACGGTCCAGAGCCCGACCAATCTGAACATTTCCATCGACAACAACAACCTGCGTGCCGATGGCACCCAGAACCAGGTCAATACCGACGATACAAGCTGGATCGAATATTCCTGGGCAAGCGCCAACCAGCTCACGCTGACATACTACACATTCAACACATCGACGCGCTGGTTCGACCACGATGGCGACGGCGATCTGGTGTTCTCCAATCCGGTGACGACGGATACGCAAGGCATAGATCTGGATCCGGACGATTCTTCGGGCGCAACCGGCAGCAACTACCAGGGCACCTATGTTGACGGATCCGTCCCTGGCAGCGATTTCGATGTGCCGGTTGCCGTGGCCGATGCGGACGTTGCAATCTTCGACCTTAATGACACGACGATGCAGTCGGCCACAATTCGGCTGACCAACGCATCGAACGGCGATCAGCTCAATGTAGACGCCGCGCTTATGGCGTCCCTGGGTATTTCCGCAGTGACGGACACATCCGTTCCGGGTGAAATCACGGTTACCCTGTCCGGTACGGCGCTGATCGAAAACTATGAGCAGGCGATCCATTCGGTCACCTACTCAAACTCTGCCGCCACCTTCGATCAAAGCTACATCAGAACGATTGAAGTTCAGGTCAGCGATGGCATTTTGCAGACCGGTATCGCAACGACCGCGATAAACTTCTCGACCGCGATCAATGCGCCTGCTGCCGCCAGTGACACATATGTCATGCAGGAAGACGGCACATTGACCGTCATTGCCGCAAACGGCCTGCTAGCCAATGATTCCGATCCGCAGGGCGATCCCCTGACCATAACCAGCGCTACGGATTCTGCAGGCAATCCGATTCCGTTGGCAAGCGCACATACAACCCCTTCGGGCGGAACGCTGACGCTCAACAGTGACGGATCGTTCACATATGTGCCGCCCAGTCATTTTGCCGGCGTTGAACTGCTCAATTACACGGTCAGCGATCCCGGTTCCAACTCGTCAACCACCTTTGTTTCCATCAATGTTCAGCCGGTGGCAGACACGCCTGTCCTGACGCTTACGCTTGATTCCTCGGCCACGGATGAAGACCAGCCAAGCAATGCGCTTAACATCGTTGCGTCCACGCCCGACACAGATGGATCGGAGAGCCTGGCAATCGAGGCGCGCGCCATTCCTGAGGGCGTGACGCTAAGCGACGGCACAAACAGTTTCACGGCATCTGCCGGTTCCACGACAGTGGACATTACGAGTTGGACATTGTCGCAGATCCGTGCGAGCCGTCCGGCGCATTCGGATCTTGATATCACAGTCACTATTGCCGCGATCACCACCGAACCGAACGGTGACAGCAATACGACGACTCAGAATGCGACCTTCAATATCAATGCTGTAGCCGATGCGCCTAACCTGTCTGTTCAGGCAGTAGGTGGCCCCGTGGATCAGGAAGTCCAGCTTGGCGGAAAGATCGCTGTATCGCTGGTCGACACGGATGGTTCGGAGACGATCACCAGCATCACCTTGTCGAACATACCGGCCGGGGCTGAAATCCGCGACAACGGAACGCCACTGACCATCACCGGCGGTTCGGTCACGATCACGCCAGCGCAACTGGCAACCTTGTCGTTCATGCCGCCACCGTCCGGTGTTGCGACCTACGCAATCGATGTATCCGCGACATCGACGGAAACAGGTGCGGAAAACGGCGTCACGACAGCGTCCGCCACGACCGGGCCGATCCAGCTGCTCATTACCATCGATGCGGTGGATGACCCGGTGGTTGCGGTGGATGATTCCGGCGCGACCTATGCAGGTGGCAGTACCACGATTGACGTTCTGTCGAACGATTCCGTTCTCGATGGCGGCGAAATCGTGACGCAGGTCGATGGTCAGGCAATCTCTGTCGGATCGCCTGTCGTCCTGTCCGGCGGACAGGGAACCGTGGCGCTGAACCCGGATGGCACGTTGACCTATACCGCGTCGACCTCGTTCTCCGGCTCCTTCAGCTTCTCCTATACGGCGGCCGATGCGGATGGCGATACGGATACCGCACTTGTCGCCATGACGGTCGATCCGACATGGTCTTTGAGCGGTGATGTGAGTGTCGGGGAAGGGGCCACGGCGTCCTACACCTTGAGTCTCAACGGTTCGCCAAATCCGGGTGAAACGATGTCGGTTGACATTGCGATCTCGGATATCACCACTGAGAGCGCGGACTACGACCTTTTCGTTGCTGCCGTGGCAAATGCGATTTCCGGCCAGGCGGGCTTTTCCTATGATGGAACGACCATCACCTATACGGCGTCCGACTACACCGTTTCGTCGTCGTCCGGCGCCAATTTTGACGATATCTCCGGCAATCCCGGCGCCACATCGCTCGGTCTTTCCGATGACAGCAGCTCGCTGCAGTCGATCGGCTTCAACTTCGACTTCTACGGCAGCACATATAGCCAGCTATATGTCGGGTCGAACGGCTTTGTGACATTTGGCGGCGGTTCAAACGACTACACGAATGAGGACTTTTCTACGGGCAACACGCTTGACGGCCTGCCGGCGATTGCGGTGCTTTGGGACGATCTCAATCCGGGCGATGGCGATAGCGACGATATCTATGTCTTGACGCAAGGCACTGCCGGGTCGCGCGAGTTTGTCATACAATGGAATCAGATTGTCCGGATCAACGGATCTGCGGGCGAAGACATGACGTTCCAGTTGGTGCTGCATGAGAGCACCAACAGCTTCGAACTGCGCTACCAGGACACGACCGCAGGCGGTTCTGGTGAGGACAATGGTGTGTCTGCCACGGTCGGTATCAGCGATGGATCGGGCCAGTATCAGCAGTTCTCCTACAATACCGCTAGCGTGCCGGATGATTTCCGGATCCTGTTCGACGGCTCTGGCGCGGTTCCTGATATCACGATAGATCTGCCGACGATCGACGATACCGATGACGAGGGCGATGAGACCTATTCGGTGGCGATCTCCAATGCCGTCAACAGCCAGTTGACCACGTCTGCCAGCGTCGACACCACGATCCTCGACAATGACAGGCCGCCTGTGAATACGGTTCCGGGCGCCCAATCGACATTGGAAGACACGGGGCTGGTATTTTCTGGCGCAACGTTCAATGAGATCCTTGTGTCGGATGTCGACACACCTAATCTCACCACCACCTTGACGGTGACTAACGGCACGCTGACGCTCGGATCCACGGCCGGCGTGACCGTCACCGGTGACGGCACATCCACGGTCGTGGTCAGCGGTGCGATAGCCGACATAAACGCCGCTCTCGACGGTCTGACATATGACCCGACAGGCGATTACAATGGTTCCGACCTTCTGACCGTCACGACAAATGATGGTCAAAGAGACGATATCGATACTGTGGCGATCACTGTTCAGCCGGACAATGACGCACCGACGATCTCGGGTCCGCAGACGGTTACACCCTCGACCAGCGAGGACACCGCTGTTGTCTTTACGCTGACGTCCTCTGACGTGGATACGGGGTCAGGTGCCGATGATGCGGTGGTCGACCGTTACCGGGTTACGTCCCTGCCACCTGCCGCTCAGGGTGTGTTGGAATACGATACCGGAAGCGGCTGGGCCGCGGTCGTCGCGGGTGCCGATATTCCTGCGTCCGGCGGCACGGTGGATCTGCGTTTCACGCCTGCAGCGGATTTCAACACGGCAGCGGGCGGTCCGGTCGGCTTTGACTATGTCGCGGTCGACAGCGCCGATGCCGTCTCGAACACCGTGACGGGTCAGATCACGGTGTCGGCTGTCGCCGATATCGTTGCGGATAGCGACACGACGACGGAAGAGAGTTTCGTCGATGTCGATGTGCTGGCCAACGACAATTTCGAAGCCACACCGGTCGTCACGGGTGTGACCGACGGCACGTACGGCACAGTCACAATCAATGGTGACAACACGGTTCGGTACACGCCGAATGCCGACTTCCACGGCACGGACACCTTTACCTACACCGTGACAAGTGGTGGCGTTCAGGAAACGGCGTCGGTGACGATCACCGTTAGCGGTGTCCAGGACATTGCTGATGACGCCGCCAACACGCTGGAAGACAACGCCGTCACCATCGACGTGCTGGCCAATGACGACTTCGAGAACACGCCGAGTGTGACCGGCGCGACGAATGGCACGAACGGCACGGTGGTGGTTAATGGGGACAACACTGTCACCTATACGCCGAACGCGGACTTCTACGGCACGGATACCTTTACCTACACCGTTACCAGTGGCGGCGGGGTTGAGACGGCAACCGTGGTTGTGGTCGTCGATCCTGTGACCGATGCGGTGGCGGATTCGGCGTTTCTTGGCGCTGCGTCCTCGGTGACAGTCGATGTCCTTGCAAATGATAATTTTGAGGCCACGCCGATGGTGACCGGAGCGACCAACGGTACCTTCGGCACAGTCGTGGTGAACGGTGACAACACCGTTACCTATACGCCTGGTGCCGGTTTCACCACATCGGACAGCTTCACTTACACGGTGACAAGTGGCGGCGTCACCGAGACGTCGACCGTTACCGTATTCCTTTTGCGGCCACCGGACGCGATTGACGACACCGGAGCCACCGATGAAGACACGTTACTTAGCGCGAGCGCACCCGGCGTGCTGACAAATGATGCGCAAGCCACTGATACCAGCTACATATTGAATTACGACGCCGATGCGCTGGGCGGTGCGGGAACGTGGGATTCGACGACGGCCACGAGCCATGCCTGGACGCTCGATCCAAGCGTCACATTGAATACCAGCCCGGCGACCGGCTACCCTGGGATCT
Source organism: Aestuariivirgaceae bacterium (assembly GCA_028282065.1). Taxonomy (GTDB): domain Bacteria; phylum Pseudomonadota; class Alphaproteobacteria; order Rhizobiales; family Aestuariivirgaceae; genus JANQIR01. The sequence goes on along the minus strand of JANQIR010000102.1, from coordinate 1,081 downwards.
CTCAGGTTCTGAACTTTACCGGGGCTGGAGGCGGCACAGTTGGCAGCTTTGACAACGTTGCCGGAACGGACTACTCCGTGGCAGATGCCAGCTTTGAATTCTGGTTTAAACCGACAAATCTGAACAATGACGTCGTTCTGTTTGAAACCGGGGCGACCGGGGACGGGCTGTCGTTTGTGCTCGCGGACGACGACGGCGATGGTAATCGCGATGACCTCAGAGTTGCGGTCAAGGACAGCGGCACGACAATCACACTTGTGGCCGACCTGTCGAACCTGCTTGGCGGGCTTGCCAACGTCACTAACGAGTTCACCCAGGCCACGTTGACCTATGACAGGGATGCCTCGGGTAGCAACGATCGGGTGGCATTGTACATCAACGGCACCCTGGTCGCCGAAGATCTCACGGCGACGGTTCTGAACGACTGGGCAGGTGGTAATGCTGCCGGTCTTGGAACGGTCAATGGCGGTATCAACGACGGTGGGACCTACAATAACTTCGTCGGCGATATAGCTAAATTCAATTTTTATGCGAGCGCGATCGACGCGGACACGGTCAAAGGCAATTTTGATGCCGTGGCCGGTTTGACGGTGACGGGATATGACAGCACCAGCGCGCAAGGTGCCGCTGTAACTGTGAATGCCGATGGCAGCTATACATATGATCCGACAGCGGCTGCAGCTTTGCAGGCTCTGGATGCGGGTGACGTCATCACAGATACGTTCACCTACACAATCACCGATGGAAATGGTGTTACCGACGCGGCGACCGTAACGATAACGGTGACAGGGGTTGACGATGCGCCGGTTGTGACCGGCACGTTTACCGGCGCGGTGACGGAAGGCGATATCGGCGATGTCACGACGGCGACCGGTGCCATTGCCATCTCGGATGTGGATGCGGATGATAACCCGAGCTTCGCCTCGGCCACGGATACCGGCACGTACGGTTCCATCGCGGTCAATGGGGCCGGCGATACCTGGACCTATACGCTGGATCAGACGGCGGTGCAGGCGCTCGATGCCGGGGATATTGTCACCGACACGCTGACCCTGACGGCCGATGACGGCACGACGCAGAA